>DASXKE010000001.1:0-3124 GCA_036496985.1 Gaiellaceae bacterium
CTCGACGAACTGCCCGACGGACACGTCGAGCGCGAGCGGTTGCGGCCCGCGTCGTGGTTGGGCTACAACGCGCCGCGCCAGAGCGCGCTCGTCCCGCGGGAGGACGCACCGAATCTCTCCACGGGGGACTCCGTCCGCCACTCGACGCTCGGCGAAGGCGTCGTGGTGCAGATCGAGGCGGGCGGCCTCATCACGGTGCGCTTCGCGGACGACGGCAGCGAGCGAAAGCTCATGCTCGACTACGCGCCGCTCGAGAAGCTCTAGGCTCGCGGTCGTGTTCGAGGTTCGTCCCACTGCCGACCAGGACGAGTACGGTCGCGCGGTCGGCGCGATCGGCCAGTACTTCAATCCGCCGCCGAGCGCGGAGCTGCTCGAGCTCTTGACCCGGACGCTGCCGCACGAGCGCCTGCACGCGGCGTTCGAGGACGGCCACATCGTCGGCGGTGCGGGCGCGTTCCCTTTCGAGCTCTCCGTGCCGGGCGGGTCGCTGCCGTGCGCTGGCGTGACCGTCGTCGGCGTCCATCCGACGCATCGCCGGCGCGGCGTCCTGCGCTCGATGATGGGCGCGCAGCTGCGCGACGTGCACGAGAGAGGTGAGCCGATCGCGGCGCTGTGGGCCTCCGAGGAGACGATTTACGGCCGCTTCGGCTACGGGATCGCCAACTGGGCGGGCGAGCTGACGGTGCAGCACGAGCGAGACGCGTTCGCGGCGGCGCTTCCGGCGGGTGGGACGACGCGCTTTGTCACTCCCGACGAGGCGCGCGAGCTGTTTCGGCCGATCTACGACGCCGTCCGGCGCGACCGGCCGGGGATGCCCTCGCGGAGTGAGGAATGGTGGAACGACCGTCAGCTGCGCCTCCCCGAGCATGAGGCCGACGCGCCGCGTCGCTTCGTGGCGCTCGAGCTCGGCGGCGAGACGGTCGGGTACGCGATCTACCGCACGCATTTCGGCTTCGACGGTGGTTCGGCCGCCTCGCGGCTTGTGGTGCGCGAGGCGCTCGGGACTACGCTGCAGGCGACGGCCGCCATCTGGCGCTTCCTCCTCGACGTCGACTGGATGGCCGTCGTCGAGGTCGCGTTCGCTCCGCCCGACCACCCGCTGTTCCTGCTCCTCGAGTCGCCGCGACGGGCGCGCTACCGGATGGGCGACGGCCTGTGGATCCGGCTCGTCGACGTCCAGGCCGCACTCTCGGGCCGTGCGTACGGCGAGGGCGGACCGCTCGTTCTCGAGGTGCGCGACGCGGTGTGCGGGTGGAACGACGGACGCTGGAAGCTCGAGGACGGCGCCTGCGAGAGCACCGAGGAGGAGCCCGATCTCGCGCTCGACGTCTCGGCGCTCGGCTCGGCGTACCTCGGAGCCGTCTCGTTTGCGCAGCTCCGCGAGGGGCTCCGGGTAGAGGAAGTGCGCGACGGAGCACCTCGCGCGGGCGGACGCCCTCTTCGCCTGGCGCCCCCTCCCGTGGTGCCTCGAGATCTTCTGAGCGCCCCGTTCGGGGTACGAAGCATTCCCTTAGTTGAGTGAATCTGTCGGTTCTACCCTTCTGAGGGACGCCGGACCCAAGGAGCCCTCCTACGGTGCGCACTCCCCATGCGGCTACTGCGGCTTCCCCCTCCCCCGAAGAGTCGGCGCCTTCTCCTGGTGCTCACCGGCACTGCTTGCGCCGCTCTTCTTGTCGCGTCCGCCATGGGGAACTCTTCGACGTATGCGGGCTCTAGTGCGGCGACCACCGCACACGTCTCGGCTGCATGGGGCTCGACAGGCTGGGGCTCCGCGGCGGGGGGCTCGTCCTCGCTCGCCCAGTCGCTCGCGTCTTCCGGTGCCGCATTGGGGTCGGCTGCGTGGGGCTCGGCGGCTACCGCCGACGTCGCGCCCGACCACCCATGAGTACCGCCGCCATCCGGGCTCCCGGGCGTGCGTCACGGTTGCGACAGACGGACGTCGGTGGGCTTACTCCGGCCGCCTGGTCGTACTGGGCGGCCGTTGTCGTGCCTGCGGCAGGTGGAATCGTCGTCGCCGCCGACCACGTGCACTCGGTCGATTGGCGGCGCTTCATGACGCTCGCCGTGATGGCGTCGCTCTCGCAGCTACTCTCGTTCCCGCTCAACCGCCGGCGCGTCTTCCATCCGGCGATCGTCTTCATCGTCGCGGGCGCGTTGCTGCTGCCGCCCGAGCTGATGATTCTGCTGATCGTCATCACCTGCGTACCCGACTGGTTCAAGCAGCGGTACTCGTGGTACGTCCAGACGTTCAACATCGCCAACTACGTAGTATCGGGCGTCGCCGCGTGGGCGGTGGCAGAGGCGATCGGCTTCCCGGCCCCCGCGGGCCGCGAGGCGGTCGCCGGCGCGTGCGCAGCTGTCGTCTTCGTCGCGACGAACCGGCTTCTGCTGCTGCCGATGCTCTATCTCGGCCCTGGCCTGACACCGCGCAAGACGGGCCTGCTCGACGCGGAGGACGTGACAATCGAGCTCGTCCTGGCCCTGACGGCCGTGCCCGTCGCCGGCCTGTGGGATCACAGCGTGCTTCTCGCCACTCTTGCGCTCGCGCCGCTCTTCCTCATCCACTTCACGCAGCGTGCGGTACTGCGGCTGGAGGAGGCGGGCGAGGTGATCGGCCGCCAGAACGTCGCGCTCGAGGAAGCCCACCGCGCCGTGATCGAGCGCTCGACCGCCGCCCTCGAGGCGCTCTCGGCCACGGTCGACGCCCGGGACACGTACACAGCCGGCCATTCGCGGCGCGTCGCTGCCTCGGCGACGATCATCGCACAGGAGCTCGGGCTCACAGGTCTTGAGCTGCTGGTCGTGGAGCAGGCCGCGCTGCTGCACGACATCGGCAAGATCGGAGTCCCCGACGCCGTCCTGCTCAAGGAAGGCCCGCTCACGACGGCCGAGTGGGTCGTCATGCGCAGCCACCCTGAAGAAGGCGCGCGCATCATCGAGCGGCTCGGCTATCTCGACGAGGTCGTTCCGGGCATCCGCTTCCACCACGAGCGGATGGACGGCCGCGGCTACCCCGACGGGCTCCTCGGCGACGAGATCCCGCTCTCGGCACGGATCATCCACGTGGCCGATTCGATCGACGCGATGACGACGAAGCGCCTCTACCGCGACGGCCGCAGCTTCG
>DASXKE010000002.1:0-7899 GCA_036496985.1 Gaiellaceae bacterium
CGTCTCGATGCCGACCCGCTTGAGGCAGTTGTACGAGCGGACACCGAGCTCGAGCTCCTCGATCGGGAAGTTCTCCATCCCGTGCGCGAGCGCCGCCTCGGGAGCCACGCCGCCCTCGATGGGCGCCGCCTCGCCGAAGCCCTCGATCCGGTCGAGGTCGGTGAAGATCGCGAGCTGCCGGATCAGGATCTCGGCCGCCTCGCCGAGCGCGTCCTTCGGCTCGACCGAGCCGTCGGTCGTGATGTCCATCGTGAGCCTGTCGTAGTCCGTCCGCTGGCCGACGCGGGCAGCCTCGACCTGGTACGCGACGCGCCGCACCGGCGAGAAGATCGAGTCCATCGGAATGACGCCGATCGTGTGCTGGAGCCCGCGGTTCAGCTCGGCCGGCGAGTAGCCGCGTCCGCGGCCGATCGTCAGCGTGATCTCGAGCCGGCCCTTGTCGGACAGGTTCGCGATCTCGAGCTCGGGGTTGAGGATCTCGAGGTCAGCCGGCGCCTCGATGTCGGCGGCGGTGACCGCTCCCGGCCCCTTCTTCGCGATGTGCACCTCGATCTCGGGCGACTCGCCGTGCAGCCGCGCGACGAGGTTCTTGAGGTTGAGGATGATGTCGGTGACGTCCTCGCGGACACCCGGCAGGGTCGTGAACTCGTGGGCCGTGCCCTCGACCTTGACGGATGTCACGGCCGCGCCCTCCAGCGAGGAGAGCAGCACGCGCCGCAGCGAGTTGCCGAACGTGTGACCGAAGCCGCGATCGAGCGGCTCGATCGCAAAGACCCCGCGGTGGTCGTCGACGTCCTCGTGGACGATCTTCGGGATCTGGAAATCCATTTCGCGTGTAGCCAAGAAAACTCCCTCTTTCCCTCTTCGTTACTTCGAGTAAAGCTCGACGATCAGCTGCTCCTGCACCGGCGTGTCGATCTCGGCGCGCTCAGGCTGCTTCAGCACCTTGCCCGTGAGCCCGTCGTGATCTGCCTGGAGCCATGGAGCGACCGTCGAGACGAGATCTGTTGCGTCCCTGATCACCTGCTGCGCCGACGAGCTCGCCGCGACGGTGACGACGTCGTTCGGGCGCACCTGGTAGCTCGGGATGTTGACCCGCCGGCCGTTGACCTGGAAGTGGCCGTGGCGGACGAGTTGGCGCGCCTGCGCCCGCGAGACGGCGAAGCCGAGCCTGTAGACGACGTTGTCGAGCCGGGTCTCGAGCATCCGCAGCAGCTCCTCGCCCGTCACGCCTGAGCGCTTGGACGCCTTATCGTAGTAGTTGCGGAACTGCTTCTCGAGCAGGCCATAGTAGCGGCGCGCCTTCTGCTTCTCGCGCAGCTGCAGGAGGTACTCGCTCTGCTTGATGCGGCCACGGCCGTGCTCGCCCGGCGGATACGAACGGCGCTCGATCGCGCACTTCTCCGTCAGGCAGCGCTCGCCCTTGAGGAAGAGCTTCATCCCCTCGCGGCGGCAGATGCGGCACTTCGGTCCTAGATCGCGCGCCATCTCAGACCCTCCGCCTCTTGCGTGGTCGGACGCCGTTGTGCGCCTGCGGCGTGACATCCTTGACGGACAGGATCTCGAGGCCCGCGGCCTGGAGCGAGCGGATCGCGGTCTCCCGGCCGGAGCCCGGTCCCTTGACGAAGACCTCGACCTTCTGCAGGCCGTGCTCCATCCCCTTGCGCGCGGCCGCGTCGGCGGTCACCTGCGCGGCGAACGGCGTCGACTTGCGGGAGCCCTTGAAACCGGCCGAGCCGGCGGACTCCCAGGCGATGACGTTCCCCTCGCGGTCGGTGAGAGCGACGATCGTGTTGTTGAAGCTCGTCTTGATGTGCGCCTGGCCGATCGCGATGTTCTTGCGGACGCGACGGCGCGTGCGGCCGCGCGTGGCCGCCTGTCTCCTGGCTCCGGGCACGCTACTTGGCCGCCTTCTTACCGCGTCCGACAGTCTTCTTCGGGCCCTTGCGGCTACGAGCGTTGGTCTTGGTGCGCTGGCCGTTGACCGGCAGGCCGCGCCGGTGGCGGATGCCCCGGTACGCGCCGATCTCGGAGAGCCGCTTGACGGCCTGCTGCCGGTCGCGGCGCAGGTCGCCCTCGACCTCGAGCTCGGAGTCGATGTAGTTGCGGAGCTTGGTGACCTCTTCGTCGGTCAGGTCCTTGACCTTCGTATCCGGGTTGAGACCGAGCTCGGCGGCGACCTTGCGCGCGGTCGGCTGGCCGATCCCGTAGATGTACGTCAGCCCGATCTCGAGGCGCTTCTGGTTCGGAAGGTTGACTCCGGCGATGCGTGCGATGGCTCAGCCCTGCCTTTGCTTGTGCCGAGGGTTGGAGCAGATGACCATGGTCGTGCCGTGCCGCTTAATCACGCGGCAGCGCTCACACATGGGCTTGACGGATGGACGGACTTTCATAATCAGCGATGCCGGTAGGTGATTCGACCGCGGTTGAGGTCGTAGGGGCTCAGCTCGACCTTGACCTTGTCGCCCGGCAGGATGCGAATGTAGTGCTTCCGCATCTTCCCGGAGATGGTCGCGAGCACATCGTGGCCCCCGTCGAGTTGCACCCGGAACATCGTGCTCGGGAGCGCTTCGACGACCTCGCCTTCAACCTCGATCTTCTCTTCCTTGGTGGTCATTCCCTTCAGTGCATAAATGTCTCAGACGTACGCACGCGCACGGCATAGCCGTGCGCGAAGAGGATCATCGTAGCAAAGCGGTTTTGGCTGCCGTAAGCACCCTTGGGCCGTCCGTGGTGATCGCGACCGTGTGCTCGAAATGGGCCGCCAGGGACTCGTCGACCGACGAGATCGACCATTCGTCGGCGTGGACGTAGACATCGGGCTCGCCGGCCGTGATCATGGGCTCGATCGCGAGCGTCATCCCCTCCTGCAGGAGCGGCCCGCGGCCCGGCGGCCTGTAGTTCGGGATCTGAGGATCCTCGTGGTAGGAGCGGCCGACTCCGTGACCGACGAGGCTGCGCACGACCGAGAAGCCGTTCCGCTCGACGACGACCTGGACGGCGTGCGAGATGTCCGAGACGTGGTTCCCGAGCCGGGCCTGGTCGATGCCGGCAGCGAGAGCCTCACGGCAGACGTCGAGCAGCCGTTGAGCCTCGGGCGAGATCTCGCCGACGGGGAGCGTGACGGCACTGTCGGCAACGAGGCCATCCAGCGTGACGCCGAGATCGAGCGAGATCAGGTCGCCTTCCCGCGCGGTGTAGCCGTCGGGGATGCCGTGCACGACCATCGAGTTCGGCGAGATGCAGAGCGCTGCGGGGAAGCCCTTGTAGCCCTTGGAGGTCGGGTGGCCGCCGTTCGCGGCGATGTGCTCGTCGGCGATGCGGTCGAGCGCGCGCATCTCGACGCCGGGCTCGAGATGCTCGGCGACCAGGGCGAGCGTCTCGGAGAGAAGCGCGCCAGCGCGCGCCATCCCCTCGATCTCGGCCTCGGACTTGCGGACGATCACGCCCTGGCCTCGACGGAGGAGAGCGAGTCCTGTATCTCGTTGAAGACCTCGTCGACGGTGCGGTCGGCGTGCACTCCCACGACGTTCACCTGCGTCGCGCGGTAGTAGTCGACAAGCGGGGCCGTCTCCTTCTCGTAGAGCTCGAGCCGCCGGCGGATCGCCTCCGGCGTGTCGTCGGAGCGCCCCTCTTCGGCCGCACGGCGGAGCATCCGCTGCAGCAGCACGTCGTGGTCGGGCACCTGGAAGTCGAAGACGATGTCGAGGTTGCGCCCGAGCTCGCGCAGCAGCTCGTCGAGCGCCTCGGCCTGCGGCATCGTGCGCGGGTAGCCGTCCAGCACGAAGCCGTCGGCGGTGTCTTCGCGCTCGAGCCGCTCGCGGACGAGGCGGATCATCAGCTCGTCCGAGACGAGGTCGCCGCGGTCGTAGACGATCTTGACCTCCCGGCCGAGCTCGCTCGGAAGCTCTTTCAGCTCGCGGATGATGTCGCCGGTGGCGATGTGCGGGATCCCGTACATCGCCTTGATCCGCTCTGCCTGTGTGCCCTTCCCCGAGCCCTGCGGCCCGAGGACCAGGACGTTCAGCGTAAGAACCCTTCGTAATGGCGCATGACCATCTGCGACTCCATCTGTCGCATGGTCTGCAGCGCAACGCCCACGACGATCAGGATCGAGGTGCCGCCAAGGGCGCGGTAGGTCGCCTGCGAGAAGTGGAAGTGCGCAATGAAGAGCGACGGCGCCACGGCGACGGCCGCGAGGAACAGGGCTCCCGGGAAGGTGAGCCGGTTCAGCACGCGGTCGAAGTAGGCCGCGGTCGGCGGCCCCGGCCGGATGCCGGGGATATACCCGTTGTATTTGCGCAGATTGTCGGCCTGCTCAACCGGGTTGAAGACGACCGACGTATAGAAGTAGGTCATGAGGATGATCAAGATCGCCTCGAGGAGCAGGTACTTCCAGCCCGTCGGGCTGAAGTTGACCGAGAGCCAGTTGCTCCACCCCACCTTGAAGCTGCCGATCGTCTGCGGGACGGCGAGGATCGCGGCTGCGAAGATGATCGGGATCACGCCGGCCATGATGACGCTCAGCGGCATGTAGGTCGAGCCGCCGGTCGTCTGACGGTTCCCGAGCTGGCGCCTCGCGTACTGGACGGGGATCCGGCGCTGCCCCTCCATCACGAACACCACCGAGACGAGGATCCCGAGCGCGATGATGGGAAAGAAGAGACGCGCCGAGGTCCCGCCGTTGATCCAGCCGCTGATTCCCGACGGGGCATACGCGAGGATCGAGGCGAAGATGATGATCGAGATCCCGTTGCCGATGCCGCGCTTCGTGATCTGCTCGCCCATCCACATCAGCAGCGTGGTGCCCGCCGTGAAGGTGAGGATGATGATGAGCATCCGGCCGGCGTTTGCATTCGGCAGCGCCTGAGCCGCCTGCGACTTGAAGAGGAACGCGTAGCCGGTCGCCTGCGCCGCCGCCAGCGCGACGGTGAGATAGCGCGTGTACTGGGTGATCTTGGCGTAGCCCGCCTCGCCTTCCTTCTGCAGGCGCTCGAGCGACGGGACGACTACAGCCATGACCTGGAAGATGATCGAAGCGGTGACGTACGGCATGATCCCGAGCGCGAAGATCGAGAACCGCGACAGCGCCGAGCCCGAGAAAAGGTTCAGCAGCTGGAGCACGCCGCCCTGTGAGCCGAAAAAGCTGGTCAGTGCCGCCTGGTTGACTCCCGGCGCCGGCACCCACGAGCCGAACCGGTACACCGCGAGGATCCCAGCCGTGAAGAGCAGGCGCTTGCGTAGCTCGGGAACACGCCAGGCGTTGGCGAGCCAGGCAAACATCTAGCCCTCGGCTCCGTCCGTCGGCTCAGTCTCCTCCGTTGCCTCGGTCTCCTCGGCGGCGGGCTGCTCCTCGCCGGAAGCCGCCTCCGGCTGCTCGTCGGTCGTCGCCTCCGGTTCCTCGGCCGCGGCGGGCTTCGCCTTGCGGTGCCGCACCTTCTTGACCTTCGGCTCGCGCAGGAGCTCGACCGTGCCGCCGGCGGCTTCGATCTTCTCGCGCGCCGACGCGGAGATCGCGTGGACGCGGACCGTGAGCTTCTTCGTCACTTCGCCGACGCCGAGCAGCTTCACGTCCGTGCCCGTGTTCTTGATCAGGCGCCTGGAGACCAGCGTCTCGGGCGTCACCTCGTCGCCGGCGTCGAACCGGTCGAGGTCGCGGATGTTGACGGGCTGCGTATAGGTGCGGAACGGGCCGATCGGCATCGCGTCTTTCGAGGTCGCACCGCGCAGCTTGCCGAGCCGCATGTGGAGCGGCGTCTGCCCGCCCTCGAAGCCGGCGCGCATCTTGTGCGAGCCCGAGCGCGACTTCTGGCCCTTGATCCCGCGGCCCGAGTAGCGGCCCTTGCCGGAACCAAGGCCACGCCCGACTCGCTTCCGGTCCTCGCGCGGCTGAGCCGGCTGGAGGTTGGAGAGATTCAGCTGCTTCCCTTGCTGGCTTTCCTCGGGCATCAGGCGCTCTCGATCTTCACGAGATGACGGACCTTGCGGAGCATGCCGGCAAGCACCGGGGACTCCTCGTGCTCGGCGCTATGGCCGATGCGACCGAGCCCGAGCGCACGCAGGGTACCCCGATGACGCTTGGACTGCCCGATCTGGGACCGGATCTGCGTGATGCGAAGCTTCGCCACTAGGACTCGTTCTTCTTCCTACGCAGGGTACGCCGCTTCGGCTTCTCTGCAGCCGACTCGGCCGGAGCCTCCGCTGCGGCCTCGGGCTCTGCGGGAATCTCGGCCTCAGGTGCAGGCTCGGCCTCGGCGGCCGGTTCCTCGGCGGCCGGTTCCTCGGCTGCCGGTGCGGCCTCCTCGACGGGAGCGCTTGGGGCAGGGGCCTCCTCCGTCTCGACGACCTCGACCGCACGCGCAGCCTCTTCGGCCGGAGCCTCCTTCTCGGCCGTCGGCGTCGACGGCAGGGGCAGAACCTCGGAGATGCGCTTGCCGCGGATCTTGGCCACGTCCTCGGGCCGGCGCAGATCCTGCAGCGCGACGACGGTCGCCTTGGCCATGTTGATCGGGTTCGTCGTGCCGAGGCTCTTCGCGAGCACGTTGCGCACGCCGCCCAGCTCGAGCACCGCGCGCACGCCGCCGCCGGCGATCACGCCGGTTCCCTCGGAGGCCGGCCGCAGCAAGACCCGCGCGGCGTCGAACCTGCCGAGAACCTCGTGAGTGATCGTCGAGCCGTGCTTCGGGATCGTGAAGAGGTTCTTCTTCGCATCCTCAACGGCCTTCGTGATCGCGAGCGGCACCTCGCGCGCCTTGCCGTAGCCGACGCCGACGCGGTCCACCTCGTCGCCCACCACGACGAGCGCGGTGAACGAGAAGCGCCGGCCGCCCTTGACGACCTTCGCGACACGGTTGATCTCGACGACGCGCTCCTTGAGCTCGCGTGTCTCGGTGTATTCGGTATTGCTCAAAACTCGAGTCCTCCCTCGCGGGCGCCGTCTGCGAGCGCCTTGACGCGTCCGTGGTAGAGGTAGCCGCCGCGGTCGAAGACGCACGAGTCGACCCCGGCGGTCTTCGCGGACGCCGCCAGCGCTTTCCCGACAGCCTCCGCTTGCGCGGTCTTGTCACCCTTGAACGACTTGGCCAGCGCGAGATGCGACGCCGATGCGAGCGTCTTGCCGGCGTCGTCGTCGACGAGCTGCGCTTCGATGCCGCGGTTCGAACGGAAGACGACGAGGCGCGGCCGCTCGGCACTGCCGCGCACCTTGGCGCGCACGCGCCGGTGGCGGCGAAGGCGGGCCTCTCTGACGGTGAGGCTAGGCACGTTTGCCGACCTTCCGGCGGACGTACTCGCCCTCGTAGCGGATGCCCTTGCCCTTGTACGGCTCAGGCGGGCGCACCTTGCGAATCTCGGCGGCCGTCTGGCCGACCATCTGCTTGTCGGTTCCCTTGACGAAGATCTCGGTCGGCGTCGGCACCTCGAAGGTGATGCCGGTGCGCGGCTTGATCGTGACCGTGTGTGAGTAGCCGACGCTGAGCTCGAGGTCGGAGCCCTTGAGCGCCGCGCGGTAGCCGACGCCCTGGATCTCGAGCTTCTTCTCGAAGCCCTGGGTGACGCCCTGCACCATGTTCGCCACCAGCGTTCGCGTCAGCCCGTGCAGCGCACGATCCTCGCCGCGCTCGGTCGGCCGCGTCACGGTGACGACACCGTCGGCCTGCTCGATCTTCATCCGCGTCGGAACCTGCTGCTGGAGCGTGCCGAGCGGCCCTGCGACCGCAACGCGCGCAGGCTCGATCGTGACGGTGACGCCGTCGGGGACAGGGATGGGTGTTTTGCCGATTCTGCTCATTCGGTTACCAGATGAAAGCCACGACTTCGCCGCCGATGCCGCGCTCCTGCGCGGTGCGGTTCGTGACGAGTCCGGACGAGGTCGAGAGGATCGCGACGCCCATCCCACCG
>DASXKE010000003.1:0-10361 GCA_036496985.1 Gaiellaceae bacterium
GAGGCTCGTGCCGCTGCCCTGCATATGCGAATGCGGCACGTAGCGCACGCCGAGGAATCCAGCGATCTCGGAGGCGAAGATCACGCACAGCAGCAGCGCGAGGGTCGAGTACCCCATCTGCGCCCAGAAGACGGTGCGGACGAGCCGGCGCCGGTAGTCGGGCGCCTTGTCCAAGAAGTAGAAGCGGATGAAGCCGAAGTTGGCGCCGCCCCGGATCACGACCACGGCCACGGCCATCACGGACATGAGGAGCTCGATCCGGCCGTAGTCGCCGACCGAGACGTAGCTCGTGTAGAGGGGCAGCAGGAGCACCGCGAGGAAGCGGGATGTGAGCCCGCCGATGCCGTAGATCGCTGTGTGGCGGCTGAGCTCGAAGAGCTTGGAGCCCATGGACCGCGGGCGGGCCGGCTGCTGCTGCGGCTCGTCGGTCACAAACCTCGATGGTACGTAGAGTGGCGGCGATGCCGGGCGCCGTTCCGATTTCTGAGCGGGACGAACGACGCGCTCGCTGGGTGCTCGAGACGCTCGGCGCGCCGGGCCTGCAACTCGGCGACGACATTCCGTACCGGCCGGAAGCGTGGGAGGCGGTCGAGCGCGGCGAGCTGCCTGCCGGAGACGAGTTCGCGGCGGCCTTCTTCCACCTTGCGCGCGTCGAGGAGCGCGGGGCCGAGGTCGACCGCCATGGCCGCTTCCTTGCGGCTTCCTCGTGTCTCGATCCGCTCGATCCGCCGCTCGAGCGGCTGCGAAGGGAGCTCGGAGCGGAGCCGCCGCTCTATCGCGGCGCGCGGTTCGCCGTCGCGCTCACGCACGATGTCGACGCGCCGTGGCGCTGGACGCGGATCGGCGTGCGCGGCGCCGCGGCCCGGCTGAAGAGCCACACACTTGCAGGTCGTGCGGGACCGGCCGTGCACGAGGCGCGCGGGCTGGCGCGAGTGCCGGTGCACAAGCTCCGCGGCACGGATCCCAACTGGCGCTTCGCCGAGACGGCGGCGGAGGAGCGCTCGCTCGGCGCCCGTTCGACCTTCTTCCTGCTGGCGGGGCACGGTCACCGCGCCGACGGCGCGTCGCCCGAGGTGTACGACCGGCTTCGGCCGGCCCTCGTCGAGACGCTGCTCGAGAGTGGCTCGGAGGTCGGCCTGCACGGCAGCTACCTCGCCGCCGAGGACCTCGACCGGCTCGCGCGCGAGCGCGCGACGCTCGCGCAGCTCGACGGGCCGCTCCTGGGGCAGCGCTACCACTACCTTCGCGTCGATCCGCACAGGAACCTCGCGCCGCTCGCGGGGATCGGCTTTCGCTACGACACGTCGCTCGGCTTCCCCGACGCGCTCGGCTTCCGTGCGGGCATCGCGCACTCGTTCCGTCCCTGGGACTTCGCGCACGACCGTCCGGCGAACCTCGTCGAGGTGCCGCTCGCCGTGATGGACGCGACGCTGGCGGAGGAGCGCTACGCCGGGCTGTCGGCGGCCGACGCGAAGCCACAGGTGCTCGAGCTCCTCGACTGGGCGGCCGAGCACGGAGGCGCGTTCTCGATCCTCTGGCACCCGGAGCGGTTCGACGGGCCGAGCGCGAGGGGCTGGGACCGGCTCTACTTCGACACGATCGAGGCCGTAAAGGAGCGCGGCGGGACCTGCCTGTCGGCCGGCGAGCTCGCCGGGTTCGCCGCGGAACGGTTCGGACTGCCGCGCGACTAGCCTTGCCCGATGGCCAAGCGTGTGATGGTGATCGGGCTCGACTGCGCCGCGCCGCAGTACCTCTTCGGCCGCTGGCTCTCGGAGCTCCCGACCATTCGCTCGCTCACGGAGAGGGGCTCGTTCGGCGTGCTGCGCTCCTGCGACCCGCCGATCACCGTGCCTGCGTGGTCGGTGATGACATCGTCACGGACACCGGGCTCCCTCGGCTTCTACGGTTTCCGCAACCGCAAGGATCACTCGTACGACCAGCTTGTCTTCGCCGACTCGCGCGCAGTGAAGGTGCCGCGCGTCTGGGACATCCTCTCGGCGAGGCAGCGGGACGTGATCGTGCTCGGGGTGCCGCAGACCTATCCGCCGAGTCGCGTCAACGGCTCGCTCGTCTCCTGCTTCCTCACGCCTGACACGCGAACGAGCCGCTACACATATCCGCCGGAGCTGAAGGACGAGATCGAGCAGGTCGTCGGGCATTACATGGTCGACGTCGAGAACTTCCGTTCCGAGGAGAAGGATCGCCTGCTCGACCAGATCGAGGAAATGACCGAGAAGCGCTTCCGCCTGGCCGAGCACCTGCTCGAGACGCGGCCCTGGGATCTCTTCTTCATGGTCGAGATGGGTACCGACCGAATCCACCACGCCTTCTGGCGCTTCACCGATTCCGAGCACCGGCTGTTCGAGCCGGGCAACCCGTACGAGCACGCCATGCTCGATTACTACAAGCGGCTCGACGCCAAGATCGCCCGTCTGCTGCGGTTCGCAGACGACGACACCGCGGTGCTCGTCGTCTCGGATCACGGTGCGAAGCGGATGGACGGCGGCATCTGCGTCAACGAGTGGCTCCGCCGCGAGGGGTACCTCGTGCTCCGCGAGGAGCCTGGCGAGCCGACGCGGCTCACTCCCGATCTCATCGACTGGTCGCGCACCGTCGCCTGGGGCGAGGGCGGCTACTACTGCCGGCTCTTCCTCAACGTCGAGGGGCGTGAGCCGGAGGGGATCGTCTCGCCCGACGACTACGAACGTGTGCGTGACGAGCTGAAGGCCAAGCTCGAGGCGCTCGGCGACGATCAGGGGAGGCCGATCGGGACAGTCGCGCACCGGCCCGAGGAGCTATATGCGGAGGCGCGCGGGATCGCGCCCGACCTCCTTGTCTACTTCGGCGACCTCTACTGGCGGAGCGTCGGCCAGGTCGGAACCGGGACGGTGCATGTGTTCGAGAACGACACAGGCCCGGACGACGCGAACCACGCGCACGACGGGCTCTACCTGCTCGTCGCCGACGGCGTGCCGGCTGGGCGCGGGCCACAGCGCGCGCTGCCGGACGTCGCGCCGACGCTGCTCGAGCTCCTCGACGAGGTCGTGCCGGCCGACATGGAGGGACAGAGCATCCTCCGGCCCGCGCCCTCGGACACGGCCGAGTCGCCGGCATCTCGCGACGATTCCGTCACGGACACGCAACCCGTTCCCCGTTAGGCTCAATTGTGGGTGGAGGCGCGGGGTGGCCCCAGGCACCGCCACCGAGTCGCGCCGGACATACACTCCGGCCCGTGTCCGAACTGGATACGTCGCCGACGAAACCGGTCCTCGAGTGGGACACGCCGCTGTTCCGCATGGCCCGTGCCCAGTACGAGCAGGCACTTCCCTTCGCAGACGTCTCCGACATGGTCGCCGAGCGGCTCTGCTACCCCGAGCGCGCCGTCATGGTCAGCGTCCCACTCCGCCGCGACGACGGATCGGTCGACATCTACCCCGGCTACCGCGTCCAACATTCGAGCGTGCTCGGCCCGACGAAGGGCGGCATCCGCTACGACCTCGACGTCTCGCTCGGCGAGTGCGCCGCGCTCGCGACCTGGATGACCTGGAAGTGCGCACTGCTGCGCCTCCCGTACGGCGGCGCGAAGG
The DNA here is from genome assembly GCA_036496985.1 of Gaiellaceae bacterium. Classification (GTDB taxonomy): domain Bacteria; phylum Actinomycetota; class Thermoleophilia; order Gaiellales; family Gaiellaceae; genus Palsa-739. Next base: position 3,588 of record DASXKE010000003.1, read on the forward strand.
GCGGAATCCGCTGCGACAGCCATGCGCTCTCGCTGCGCGAGCTCGAGAAGCTCACGCGCCGCTTCACATCCGATCTCATCCGCGACTTCGGCCCGCAGACAGACATCCCCGCGCCCGACATGGCCACGAACGAGCAGACGATGGCCTGGATGATGGACACGTACTCGATGCAGACCGGCTACGCCGTGCCCGAGGTCGTGACAGGCAAGCCGATCTCGATCGGCGGCTCGGTCTTCCGCCGGGAGGCGACCGGCGCCGGCGTCGTCATGGTCACGGAGCAGGCCGCGCGGCGGCTCGGCTACGAGCTCGTCGGACGCTCGTGCGTCGTGCAGGGCTTCGGCAACGTCGGCGGCGTGGCGGCGTCGGAGCTGCACGAGCGCGGTGCGCGCGTCGTCGCCGTCTCTGACGTCTCGGGCGGCCTCTACTCCGAGGCCGGCCTCGACGTCCCCGCCTTGCACGCCTACGCGGCAGAGCACGGTTCCCTCGCCGGCTACGACGGCTGCGCGCGGATCACGAACGAGCAGCTGCTCGAGCTCCCGTGCGACGTCCTCGTCCTCGCCGCGCGCGAGGACCAGCTCACGAGCGCGAACGCCGACCGCGTTAACGCGTCGCTCGTCATCGAGGGCGCCAACGGGCCGACCACGATCGAGGCCGACGAGATCCTCGGCGACCGCGGCATCCCCGTGGTGCCCGACATCCTCACGAACGCCGGCGGCGTCACGGTCTCGTACTTCGAGTGGGTGCAGGATCTCGGCCGGCTGTTCTGGGACCGCGACGAGATCCGGCGCAAGCTCTCCGAGAAGATGAGCGATGCCTTCGACCGCGTCTATTCGATCTCCGGCGAGAAGGGCATCACCCTGCGCCAAGCGGCCATGGTCGCGGCCATCCGAGAGGTCGCCGCCGCCCTCGAAGCGCGCGGAATCTATCCGTAGGAACGAGAATGCGTGCGATGTCCGCAGAAACCGTTCGCGACGCGATGGTTCCCGAGCCGACGACGCTCGGTGCCGACGCGAACGCGCAGGACGCCGGCCGCTGCTTCGCCGACAGCGCTGACGTGCGGGCCATCTTCGTCACCGAGGACGGGGGCCGCCTGCTCGGCGTGGTGACGCGGAAGACGTTGGTGCGAGAAGTGGTCGCGGCCGGGCTCGAGCCGGGTGCGGTGTCGCTCCGCGCGATCGCCGAGCCGCCGAACTTCACGCTCGACGCGAGCCTCGACCTCGACGGCGCGTTCCGCTTTCTCGAGGAGCAGGATCTCGAGCGAGTGCCTGTGGTCGAGGAGGGCGGGCGCCTCGTCGGCGTCCTTTCGCGCGCGGTCGTCCAGCGCCGCCTCGCCGAGGACGAGCCGCCGGAAGAGGAGCCCGAGACGGGTTCTGTCGTTCTCTAGCAGCAGGTGTAGGCGCCTGGAGGCGCTGCGCCTTCTTCCTGCTCCGGGAGCTCGGCGGCGGCAAGCGCCGCTCCGTCGAGGAGGTCCCGTTCGCTGGCGCGGATCGCCGGAAGGTCGTAGGCGTCGAGGATCGCCGTCAGGATCGCCGCGCCGGCGACGATCACGGGCGCCCGCTCGGGCTCGAGGGCCGGGACGCGCCGCCGTTCCTCGAGCGGAAGCGAGGCGAGCCGCTCGAGCTGTGCCCGCGCTCCGTCGCGGGTGAGGAGGTGGGTGTCCACCCGCTCGCGGTCGTACTGCTCGAGGTCGAGGTCGAGCGCGGCGAGGGTCGTGACCGTCGCGGCGACGCCGACAGCCTCCTGCGGCTCGAGCTCCGGCAGGAGCTCCCGCGCCGCGTTCTCGAGCGCCGGGATCTCCTCGCCGTGGCGTTCGGTGAAGCGGCTGGAGCCCATAGGAAGGCTGGTGTGGAAGTCGCCCAGCACGAGCTCGGTCGAGCCGCCGCCGATGTCCACGAGCAGGGTTTCGGGTGCGAGGTCGCCGACCCCGCGCCGGGTCAGCTCGGCCTCCTCGTCGCCCGAGAGCAGCCGCGTGGCGAAGCCGTAGCTCCACTCGATCTCGCCGAGGAACGCCTCGCCGTTCTCTGCGTCGCGCACGGCGCTCGTCGCGACGAGCAGCGTGCGCTCGGCACCGAGCGACTCGGCGGTGCGGCGGTAATCGGTGAGGACGTTGCGGACGCGGGCGATCGGGACGGGGAGGAGGCGGCGGCGCGCATCGACGCCTTCGCCGAGCCGTGTGATCCGGCTTTCGCGGTGGAGCTCCTCGACCCGGCCGTCGCCGACCTCGGCCACGAGCAGTCGCGTCGTATTCGTCCCGAGGTCGAGCGCGGCGACTTTCACTTGCGCGGCACGAAGGCGGCGATCGGCCCGAACGTGACGCGCGCCTCGTCGAGTGCAGAGCGGAGGACGGCGAGCTGGGCAAGTGAGACGCGCAGGCGCCCGACGCTCTCCTCGAGCTCGGCGAAGTCGCCGGCGACGGCGGCTTTCTCCGCAACCGCCTCGGCGTTGGCGGCGAGCGCGTCGAGCCCGCGGATCATCGTCCGGCGAGTCTCGTCGAAGCCGCGCCACGCATCCCGCACGCGCACCGCAAGCAGCACCAGCGCCGCCATTCCCGCCACCGCGACAAGAATCAACGCGGCCCAGATCGCCCAGTCCCACATGGGGATCAGCGTAACCGGGGTGCTACAATCACGGCCGCGACGCGGGGTGGAGCAGTCAGGTAGCTCGCCGGGCTCATAACCCGGAGGTCGCAGGTTCAAATCCTGCCCCCGCTACTGGGAAAGCCCCGCTTCGGCGGGGTTTTTCATGCCGGAGACGACTTCAGCACTGGGGTGGTGTACATGGCGGAAAAGGAAGAGAAAATCGAGGTCGAGGGCTCAGTGGTCGAGTCCTATCGCAGCGGTATGCACCGGGTCGTGCTCGACAACGGGCACGAGACGCTCGGCTATACGTCGGGACGGATGCGCCGCTATCGGATCCGGATCAACCCCGGCGACCGCATCAAGATCGAGCTCTCCCCGTACGACCTGACGCGCGGCCGCATCGTCTACCGCGAGCGCTAGCCCTCGCTTCGGCGGGCGGACTGTCCAGCGGGGCTCGCGCAGCTCATGGCCGAATTGCTGCACCGGGACGATCTGCGCAACGTTGCGATCGTCGCCCACGTCGACCACGGGAAGACGACACTCGTCGACGCCATGCTCTGGCAGTCGGGCTCGTTCCGCGAGAACGAGGACGTCGGCGAGCGCGTGCTCGATTCGACCGACCTCGAGCGCGAGAAGGGCATCACCATCCTCGCTAAGCAGACCGCCGTTCGCCGCGGCGGCGTGACGATCAACATCGTCGACACACCCGGCCACGCCGACTTCGGCGGCGAGGTGGAGCGCGGCCTGACCATGGTCGACGGTGTCCTCCTCCTCGTCGACGCGAGCGAGGGGCCGCTGCCGCAGACCCGCTTCGTCCTGCGGAAGGCGCTCGAGCTCAGGCTGCCGGTCGTGCTGGTGGTGAACAAGGTCGACAGGCCCGACGCGCGCGTCGCCGAGGTCGTCGACGAGGCGTACGAGCTGTTCCTCGACCTGGGCGCCGACGAGAAGCAGATCGAGTTCCCGATCGTCTACGCGAACGCCCGCCGCGGCCTTGCCGGCCTCGCTGCCGACGAGCTCGCCGGCGACCTGACGCCGCTCTTCGACACGCTGCTCGCCGCGGTACCGGCACCGTCGTACGACCCCGATCATCCACTGCAGGCGCTCGTGACCAACCTCGACGCGAGCCCATATGTCGGGCGTCTCGCGCTGCTGCGTATCCGTCACGGCGTGCTGCGCAAGGGTGCGCAGATCGCGTGGTGCCGCGCAGACGGAACGATCGAGAACGCGCGCATCACCGAGCTCTACGTCACCGAGGCGCTCGACCGCGTCCCCGCCGATGAGGCGGGACCGGGGGAGATCGTCGCGCTCGCCGGCCTGCCGGACGTGACGATCGGCGAGACGATCGCCGATCCCGACGATCCGCGGCCGCTTCCCGTGACGACAGTGGACGAGCCGTCTCTCTCGGTCACGATCGGGATCAACACGAGCCCGCTCGCCGGCACCGAGGGCAGCCGGCTGACGGCGAGCCAGGTGTCGGACCGCCTGCAGGCGGAGCTCATCGGGAACGTCTCGCTCAGAGTCGTGCCGACCTCGCGTCCCGACGCGTGGGAGGTGCAGGGCCGCGGTGAGCTCCAGCTCGCCGTGCTCGTCGAGCTGATGCGGCGCGAGGGCTTCGAGCTCACGATCGGCAAGCCCGAGGTCATGACGAAGACGGTCGACGGCAAGCCGCACGAGCCGGTCGAGCGCGTGGCGATCGACATCCCCGAGGAGTACATCGGCGTCGTGACCCAGCTCTTCGCCTTGCGCAAGGGGCGCCTCCAGCAGATGGTCAACCACGGGACGGGCTGGGCGCGGATGGAGTACCTCGTCCCGGCGCGCGGCCTGATCGGCTTCCGCACCGAGTTCCTGACGGAGACGCGCGGCGCCGGCATCCTGCACCACCTGTTCGAGGGGTGGGAGCCGTGGCACGGCGAGTTGCGGACCCGCCCGACCGGAAGTCTCGTCTCCGACCGGAGCGGCAGCGCGACCGCGTTCGCGATCACGTCGCTCCAGGAACGCGGCTCCCTGTTCGTTGCACCGGGAGACCCGCTGTACGAGGGCATGATCGTCGGCGAGAACGCCCGCAGCAACGATCTCGACGTGAATGCCGCGAAGCCGAAGAAGCTGACGAACATGCGCGCCGCTGCCGCCGACGAGACCACGCGCTTGATCCCGGCGCGGCAGCTGTCGCTCGAGCAGGCGCTCGAGTTCATCCGTGACAGCGAGGCGGTCGAGGTCACACCGAAGTCGATCCGCCTCCGCAAGGTCGAGCTGTCGAGGTCGAAGCGCCAGTCCATGGCGTCGCGACATCGCCGAGAGGAGGCGGAAGATGCCGGTCAGGACCAGCCACTAGCACCGCGGGTACGCTGACTCGATGGACGAGGCGCCGCGCGACTTCGGGTTCAACACCCGCGCGGTGCACGCCGGACAACGTCCCGATCCGTACACCGGCGCGAGCGCGACGCCGATCTACCAGACCGCGGGCTTCGTGTTCGAGGACACGGAGTCGGCGTCGGCGTACTTCAACCTCCAGGAGTACGGCAACGTCTACAGCCGGATCATGAATCCGACCGTGGCCGCGTTCGAGGAACGTCTCGCGAACCTCGAAGGCGGAGCGGGCGCCGTCGCGTTTGCAAGCGGGCTCGCCGCGCAGGCCGCGCTGTTTTTCGCGCTGCTCGAGCCGGGCGACCGGATCGCGGTCGCGAAGGCGCTCTACGGCGGTTCGACCGCGCAGCTCAACCATCTCGCGCGCAAGCTCCAGATCACGCTCGACTGGGTCGACATGGACGACCCCGACGGCTGGCGCCGCACGGTCACGCCCGAGACCAAGGTGCTCTTCGCGGAGACGGTCGCGAACCCGGGCGGCAACGTCCTCGACATCGAGCTTGCCGCGGCGGTCGCGCACGAGGTCGGGGCGCCGCTCGTCGTCGACAACACGTTCGCGACCCCGTACCTCTGCCGGCCGCTCGAATGGGGCGCCGACCTGATCGTCCACTCCGCGACCAAGTTCATTGCGGGGAACGGGACGACGATCGCGGGCGCCGTCGTCGACTCAGGCACGTTCAACTGGTCGAACGGGCGTTTCCCGTCGATCGCCGAGCCGTCGGCCGCGTACCACGGCCTCAAGTTTCACGAGACGTTCGGCGTCTACGGGCTGCTCATGAAGCTGCGCGCAGAGACGCTGCGTGATTTCGGCGCGGTGCTCGCGCCGTTCAACGCGTTCCTGCTCGTGCTGGGGATGGAGTCGCTCGCGGTGCGGATGGACCGGCACGTCGCGAACGCGCTCGCCGTCGCCGAGTGGCTGCAGGGCCGGCCGGGAGTCGGCGCGGTCAGGCACCCGGCGCTCCCCGAGAGCCCGTACCGCCCGCTCGTCGACCGCTACCTGCCTCGCGGCGCCGGCTCGGTCTTCTCGTTCGACCTCGAGAGCGGTCGGGACGGCGGACGCCGCTTCATCGAGGCGCTGTCGCTCTGGAGCCATCTCGCCAACGTCGGCGATACCAAGAGCCTCGTCATCCATCCCGCCTCGACCACGCATCGCCAGCTGTCGGACGAGGAGCTCGCGGCGTCCGGCGTTGCGCCCGGGACCGTGCGCCTCTCGGTCGGCCTCGAGGACGTCGACGATCTGGTGTGGGATCTCGAGCGCGGGCTGCAGGCGGCGCGCGGCTCGGCCGTCACCGCGTGAACGAGTTTCAGGATCGCCGCACCATCCGGGAGATCGTCCTCAACGCGCGCACGGTGGCCGTCGTCGGCCTTTCGTCGAGCGAGCTCCGCGCGAGCAACTTCGTCGGCTACTACCTGCAGCGGCACGGCTATCGCGTCATCCCCGTGAACCCCAACGAGGAGCGCATCCTCGGTGAGCAGGCGTACCCGAGCCTGGTTGACGTACCCGAGCACATCGACGTGGTCGACGTCTTCCGCGATCCGGCCGCGGTTCCCGAGATCGCTCGCGAAGCCGTCGACGTGGGCGCGGAGGCGCTGTGGCTGCAGTTCGGCGTGATCAGCCCGGACGGTGCGCGGATCGCCCAGGACGGCGGGCTCGACGTGGTGATGGACCGCTGCCTGAAGATCGAGCACGCGCGGATCCGCGGCCGCATGCACTGGCTGGGCTTCGACACCGGCGTCATCGCCGGCGCTCGCGAAGTCGACTAGGCGAGCCCGAAGGCCTGTGCGAGCAGGAAGACGTTCAGCGCGCTGATCAATATCGCGAATGCGACGG
>DASXKE010000004.1:0-2064 GCA_036496985.1 Gaiellaceae bacterium
GACGCGGTTGAGCGCGCGGTGGAAGTCGGCCAACGAAACGCCGGCGAGCTTCTCCGGGAAGATCTCCTGGAGCCGCGGATAGAAGAAGCTCCACATCGACAGGCTGCGACCGACGACGTTCTCGTAGAGCCGGCTCTGGGATTCGTGGAAGGACGAGGAAGCGCCTTCGGCGACCGGCGTGCGGAAATAGCGCGGATCGACCTGGCGCTCGTAGACGCCGTGCCCGAACTCGTGGAGGCACGACAGGACTCCCATCAGGTCGTTGTCGTCGAAGCGCGTGGTGAGGCGAATGTCCGACTCCGACATATTCGTCGCGAACGGGTGCACGGTGTCGTCGAGCCGCCAGGACTGGTCGTCCATCCCCCAGCGAGTGAGCACTTCGAGCGAGAACGCGCGTTGCCGCTCGACGGGGAAGGCGCCGCGGATCGGCGCGTCGTCGATCGGCTCTCCGAGCCCCGCCACGAGCGGGACGAGCACGTCTTTCAACCGCGCGAAGACCGCCTCCACGTCGGCCGTCGACATGCCCGGCTCGTGGACGTCGAGGAGGACGTCATAGGGGTCCTCGAACGGCGCGAAGCAGTCGATGTACTGATGCGTGAGCTCGAGCCGCCGCTCGAGGTTCGGGCGGAAGAGCTCGAAGTCGGCGGCCTCGCGTGCCTCGAGCCAGTTGATGTAGCCGACCGAGCCGGCCCGCGTGATCTCGGCGCGCAGCTCGCTCGGCACACGCCGGTTCTTCTCGTAGTCGCGCCGGGCGACGCGGATCACGCTCGCCTCGACCGACTCTGGGTCGGAGCTCTCCTCGAGCTCCCGCAGCTCGTCGAGGAGCGTGCCGAGCTCCGGGGCTATGGCGAGATCGTGTTCGACCCGGGCAAGCGTCGCGGCTTGCTCGGCTCGCGCGCGAGCACCGAGCGGCGGCATCTTCGTCTCCTGGTCCCAGGTGAGCAGGAAGCCGGCTCGCTCGACGTCGGAGATCTCCGCGAGTCGGCGCAGCAACTCGTCGAAGCGTGAGCGGAGGTCGGCCACGACCGCGGAGCCTACCCATGGCCCAAGCGCGGGACGACCGCTCGCCGGCGGCAGCGCACGGCCGAGACCGAGTCCCTCCGGCCGGGACACGTCCGTTTCGGACACTTGACAGAGTTGCAGGGTAAAGACGACAGCGACAGGCCTTTGCGGAAGCTCCGGCCTATCGCTCTTGACAGATCGAAAGCTCCCCGGGTTGGACTCGAACCAACAACCCTCCGGTTAACAGCCGGATGCTCTGCCAATTGAGCTACCGGGGATTGGCGGCGGCCATTGTAGCCAGCGTCACGCGAAGGCCCTGATCTCGTCGCGAAGCTTCGCCAGCGCCTGCTGGAGCTCGACCAGATGCTCCGCGTCGGCCTGTGAGAGCTCGCGCTCGAGCCTCCGCTCACGCAGCCGCAGGAGCAGCTGGCTCGCCGTCTCGAGCGTGATCTCCTCCTCGTCACGGAGCGCGTAGAGCTCGGGAAGCAGCGCGTTCAGCTCATCGTCGGGGGCCTCCTGGCCGAGCAGGAACGCGCGCGTGCGCCGGTGCAGCTCGTCGTCGAAGTGCTCCGGGCCGAGCAGCTCGAGCTCCGGCAGGAGAGAGCCGTGCGCCGCGACGCCGGCGAGCGCGCTGCGTTCGAGCCGCTGCCCCGCGTCGAGCAGGCGCGGCGAGATCACGCCTGCGGCGCTCGATCGCGTCCGTGGTGCGAGTGCCGCCTGCGTCTCGGGTGGAAGGTCGAGGAGGTCGGTCGCGAGGCGCCGCGCGTCGAGGTGCTCGGGCGAATCCGGCTGCGCGCGCAGGAAGGTCTCGATAGCGGTGAACGCGGCGTTGCGATCCGGCGCTTTCGCATACAGCAGGCGCACGCGGTGCACCGGGTAGCTGACCGGGCTCGCGAGCTGCTCCTGGAACGCGGCCGGATCGTCAGCAGGATCCGTGCCCGGCTCGAGCGAGACGATCTTCACGGCAAAGCCCTGCGCGACGGCGAGCTCCATGCCGCGCAGCGTCGCGTCCTGCCCGGCGGCGTCGGAGTCGAAGCAGAGGAAGAGCCGCTTCGTGAGCCG
>DASXKE010000005.1:0-4379 GCA_036496985.1 Gaiellaceae bacterium
CGAGCCGAGCACGTCGAGGAGGTGATCCGTCCCGGGCTCGAACGCGGCGCCGACGTCATCTGCGACCGGTACGTGGACTCCTCGCTCGCCTACCAGGGGATCGCACGCGGGCTTGGCGTCGACGAGGTCCTGGATTTGAACCTCGCCGTGACGGGAGGACTTCTCCCCGACGTGACCTTCCTGCTCCTGCTCGATCCCGACGTGGCCACCGGCCGCCAGGTCGACCGGGACCGGCTCGAGCGGGAGGGAACCCGGCTCCAGGCGAAGGTCGACGCCGCGTACCGCGAGCTGGCCGAGCGCTTCCCGGACAGAATCGTCACGATCGACGCGACCGGAGAGCCCAAGACGATTGCAAGGGAGGTACGTGAGCGGCTTCGAGACCGTTCCTGAGCAGCACGAGGCGAAGCGACTGCTGGCGGCTGCGCTGCAGGAAGGCCCGGCGCACGCCTATCTCTTCCACGGCCCGGCCGGGGTCGGGAAGCGCGAGCTGGCGCGGCGTTTCGCCGCGGAGCTGCTCGGCGACCACGCGCGCGTCGAGCGCGGCAGCCATCCCGACCTGTATCTGCTCGAGCCGCTCGGGGAGCAGATCCGCATCGACGACGTCCGCGAGCTTCGCCGCGACCTGCACATGCGGCCCTTCGAGGCCGAGCGGCGCGTCTACCTCGTCTTCGGCGCCGACTCGCTCAACGAGGACGCCGCCGACGCGCTGCTCAAGGATCTGGAGGAGCCGCCGCCATATGCCGTGGTCGTTCTCGTCGCGGAGCGCCTCGGCCCGTTGCCGGAGACGATCCGCTCGCGCTGCCAGCTCGTGCCGTTCCGCCGGCTGTCCGAGCCCGCTGTCCGGGAAGCGTTGCGCGCGCACGCACCGGAGCTCGGCGAGGAGGAGCTGACGGCGCTCGCGCGCGTCGCCGGCGGACGCCTGGGCCGCGCGCTCCAGCTCCTCGACCCCGCCGCCGCTCGCCGACGCGAGACGTTGATCCAGGTCGCGCGCGCGGTCTACAGCGAGCCGGCGTTCGAGCCGGCCGACGGCACCGAGGCGCTGCTCGCGGGAATCTCCGACCGTGGGACGGAGGCGAAGGAAGCTGCGGAGGTTCAGGTCGAGTCGCTCGAGCTGACCGGAAGAGAAGCCGAGCAGCGCGTGCGGCGTGCGCAGCGTGGCGCCGAGCGCGAAGAGCTCCTCGCGCAGCTCGAGGAGCTCGAGTCGTGGTACCGGGATCTGGTCGTCGTCGCTGCGGGGGCGGAGGCGGCGGCGGTTCACGTCGACCGGCTCGAGGAGCTCCGGCAGGACGCGACGCTCGAGCGGATGCACGCGGCCGAGGAGGCGTGCGAACTCGTTCGCGCCGCGTGGCGGGAGGCCGAGGAGCTCCAGGTCTCGACGCCGCTCGCGCTCGACGCGCTTCTGATCCGCCTGCGCGGCGAGCTGGGAGCGACTGCCGTTACGGCGTAGCTCCCACCGGACGCGCGCGCGTCGTGATGATGCGTTCGTGTCATAAAGCGCAACGGGGAACCGGTCGATACGTCCTGCAGCGCAATGGAAGCTGCGGCCTTTCTCCGTGCGCCTGCCGTGCTCCGGCTCTGGCGGGCAACCCTCATCGCGGGCCTGATCGTGCTCGGGCTTCACTACGTCGCCCACTATTCGAACGGCGGCCCGCGCCTGTACGAGACGTGGTTCTACGAGGGGCTCGAGCTGGTCGCCGCGCTCGGATGTCTGGCACGCGCGTGCTTTGTCCGCGCAGAGCGTTCCGCGTGGTTCTTCATCGGCGGAGCTCTGCTGGCGACGACGTGCGGCGACATCCTCTACGACTTCTGGTACGGCGGAAATCCGCCGTTCCCGTCTGCCGCCGACCTCGCTTACCTCGCCTTCTACCCGCTGCTCTACGTCGGGATCGTGCTGCTGATCCGCCGGCGCCTCTCGACCTTCAGCGCGAGCCTCTGGCTCGACGGGCTCATGGCGGCGACGGCGGCCGGTGCGCTCGGATCGGTGGTCCTGGTCGATGCCGTCGTCAAGTCCACGCACGGAAGTCCGCTCGTCGTGGTCACGAACCTCGCTTATCCGATCGGCGACGTGCTCCTGCTCGCGCTCGTCGTCTTCGTCTTCTCGGTCACCCGCTGGCAACCGGGACGCGCGTGGGCGCTGATCGCCGCCGGCCTGCTCCTGAACACGATCGGAGACGCCGTCTACCTCTATCAGACGGCAGTCGGCACGTACGTCGAGGGGACGTATCTCGACCTCGTCTGGCCGCTCTCACTCATGCTCATCGCACTCGCCGCCTGGCAGCGCCCCGGTCGCGTCCCGCGCGTCGAGCTTCACAGTCGGGCGCTGCTCGGCACGCCGTTCGTATGCGGCCTGACAGCTACCGGATTGCTCGTCGCGGCTTCTCAGATGCATGTGCACCCGATCGCACTCTTCCTCGCAAGTGCGACGATCGTGCTCGTCCTCGCTCGGACTGCGCTCAGCTTCTGGGAGAACGCCCAGCTGCTCGAGGCGAGCCGTGCGGAGGCCCTCACCGACGCGCTCACCGGTCTGGCCAACCGGCGCAAGCTCCTCATCGACCTCGCGTCCGAGCTCGAGCGCGCCCAGGGCGGCGAGCAGCGGATGCTCGCGCTCTTCGACCTCAACGGCTTCAAGACTTACAACGACACCTTCGGCCATCCCGCCGGAGACGCACTGCTCACCCGTCTCGCCGGGAATCTCGCCGCGGCCGTGGCCCCGGGCGGCACTGCGTACCGGATGGGCGGCGACGAGTTTTGCGTGCTCCTGCCGGCCTCGGAGCCGGAGTTGCACCGGGCCGGCGACGCTCTTTGCGAGAGCGGCGAGGGCTTCAGCGTGACGAGCGCCTACGGCGCCACGGTGATTCCAGACGAGGCGACAACGGTCTCAGCGGCGTTGAGCGTCGCCGACCACAGGCTCTACGCGCACAAGGAACTGCTGGCGGAGACCCGGCGCGGCACGCGCACGAGCCGCTGCTGCGCACCCTCGCCGAGCGCGAGCCGGAGCTCCGAGCGCACGTCGCCGACGTCTCTTCGCTCGCCGTTCGCGTGGGAAAGCGGATCGGCCTCGGGCTCGACGAGCTGGAGGAGCTGCGGCTCGCCGCCGAGCTCCACGATGTCGGAAAGCTCGCGATTCCGGACGTCGTCCTGCAAAAGACCGGATCACTCGATTCGACGGAGTGGGGCTTCGTCCACTCCCACACCCTGATCGGCCAGAGGATCCTCGGCGCGGCGCCGGGACTGCGGCCGGTCGGTGTCATCGTCCGCTCGACGCACGAGAACTGGGACGGCACCGGTTACCCCGACGGGCTCGCCGGCGACGCGATCCCGCTCGCGGCTCGGATCATCGCCGTCTGCGACGCGTATTCGGCGATCACGAGCGACCGTCCGTATCGTGCGGCTCGCACGCCGAGCGAAGCGATTCTCGAGCTTCGCCGCTGCGCCGGGATGCAGTTCGACGCGGAGGTCGTGGAGCTGCTGTGCACCGTGCTCGCCGAGGAGGACGAGCACGCGCCGACGGTCGCCGTCGGCGGCTGAGAGCCGCAGAACGACGAAGAGCCGGGATCACTCCCGGCCCTTCGCGATGTCTGGGTCAGACCTCTCTGCCTAGGCGGCGAAGACGAGCTCGTCGCCGAGCGCGAGCTGGAGCCGCGCGAGAGCGTCGCTCTCGAGCTGCCGGACGCGCTCCCGCGTCAGGCCGAGCTCCTTGCCGATCGTCTCGAGCGAGGCCGGCTCCGACTCGAAGCCGAAGCGAAGCTCGATGATGCGCCGCTGCCGCTCGGGCAGGTCCGCGACCGCGCGCTGGACACGCTGCCGGCGAACCGACTCGACTGCCTCCTCGGCGGGATCGACCGTCGACTCGTCGGCGAACAGATCGCCGAGCTCCGAGTCGCCGTCCGAGCCGAGGCCCTGGTTCAGGGAGACGGAATCGACGGCATCGAGCGCCTCGACGACGTGCTCGAGCTTGAGCCGCGTGGCCTGGGCGAGCTCCTCCGGCGTCGCTTCCCGACCCAGCTTCGCCTGGAGCTCCGCCGAAGCCCGGTTGAGCTTGATGCGGCGCTCCTGGACGTGGACCGGGATGCGGATCGTCTTCGACTGGTTCGCGACCGCGCGCTGGCAGGCCTGACGGATCCACCAGGTCGCGTAGGTCGAGAACTTGTAGCCCTTGCGCCAGTCGAATTTCTCGGCTGCGCGGTTGAGGCCGATCACGCCCTCCTGGATCAGGTCGAGGAGCGGCACGTCGTGGCCCTGGTAGCGCTTCGCGATCGAGACGACCAGGCGCAGGTTGGAGTTGATCATCTTCTCCTTGGCTGCGAGGTCGCCACGCTCGATGCGCTTCGCGAGCGCAACCTCGTCCGCGGCCGTGAGCAGCTTGTGCCGGCCCGCCG
>DASXKE010000006.1:0-3729 GCA_036496985.1 Gaiellaceae bacterium
GGAAAGACGACCCTGCTGCGGATCTGCGCGGGACTCGTCATTCCGAGCGAGGGGACGCTCACGGTCGAGGCGACTCGCGAGGCGATCGGCTACCTCGCGCACGAGCCGCTCGTCTACCGCGAGCTGAGTGGGCTCGAGAACCTCGATCTGTACGGGAAGCTCTATCGCGTTCCCGAACGGCGCGAGCGGATCGGGATGCTGCTCGAGCGCTACGGCCTGTGGGATGTTCGCCACGACCGCGTGGTCTCGTACTCGCGCGGGATGACCCAGCGGCTCGCGCTGTGCCGGGTGCTGCTGCACGAGCCGGATCTCCTCGTGCTCGACGAGCCGTTCACGGCGCTCGACGCGGCAGGCGCCGAGCTCCTCGACGCCCAGCTCGCCGAGCTGCAGGGCGAGCGAACCGTGCTCGTGTCGACCCACGATCCCGACCGGGTCGCGCCGCTCGTGACCTCGAGGCTCGCGCTCGCATGACGTACTTCTCCGACGTCCGAGCGCTGGCTCGAAAGGACCTGCTGCTCGAGCTGCGGGCGAAGGACACGCTGCCCGCGATGCTCCTCTTCGTCGTGGCGACGTTCGTCGTCTTCCACTTCTCGCTGCCGGAGCACTCGTCTCGGCTCGCGGCCAGCGGGCTCCTCTGGGTCGCGATCATCTTCACCGCGCTGCTCGGTCTTGGCCGCGCCTTCGTGCCCGAGCGAGAGCAGCGGGTGCTCGACGGCCTCGTCCTCGCGCCGTGCGACCGCAGCGCGATTTGGCTCGCGAAGGCGATCGCGACGTTCGCCTTCCTCGTCGCAGCCGAAGTCGTCGCGCTCCCCGTGTTTTCGCTCTTCTTCCACGGCCTGCGAGGAGCGACGATCGCGGCCGTCCTGCTCGCCGACGTCGGGATCTGCGCCGTCGGGACGTTTCTCGGTGCCATGGCCGTCGCCACGCGCGCCCGCGACCTGCTGCTGCCGCTCCTCTTCCTGCCGCTGGCGATCCCGATCGTGGTCGGCGGCGTCGGCGCCGGCGTCGTCGAGAATCCAGGCAAGTACCTGGCCTTCCTCGGGCTCTACGACGCGATGTTCGCCCTGCTCTGCTGGGCGTCCTTCGAATACGTCGTCACGGAGTAACCTTCGTGCCGGTGGACAGGCAGTACCGCGTGCCGCTGCCCGCCCTGGCAGTGGCTTCTCTGATCTGCATCACGGTCTCTCTGGTGATCGTGTTCTTCGTCGCGCCGAACGACGCGGTGCTGGGCTTCTCGCAGAAGATCTTCTACTTCCACGTCTCGATCGCCTTCACCGCCTACGCGTGCTTCGCGGTTGGCGCCTGGAAGGCGTTCCGCCTCCTGTGGAAGCGGGATCCGCGGGCGGATCTCGAGAGCTACGTCGCCGTGCACCAGGGTGTGATCTTCGGGGTGCTCGTGCTGATCACCGGCTCGATCTGGGCGAAGTACAGCTGGGGCCACTGGTGGGTCTGGAGCGAGGACGAGCTCGTGCTCTTCCTCGTCCTGTTCCTCTTCTACTGCGCGTATTTCATGCTGCGCTTCTCGGTCGACGCCGGGCCGCAGCGCGAGAACTTCTCCGCTGTTTACGCGCTCTTCGGCGTCGTGCTCGTCCCCGTCAGCTTCCTCGCGATCCGGCTCGCCAAGCCGTTCCTCCACCCCGAGATCTTCACGCGGCACGGCGCGAACCTCGGCGGCTGGATGCTCGTCGCCTATCTCGTGACGCAGCCGTCGGTTCTGCTGCTCGCGTACACGCTCTACCGCGTCGAGCTCTCCGGGAAGCGCCTCGACCTCCGTCTGCGGGAGCTGAGGCTCGCGTGAGCACCGGCGAGAAGTACGTCACCGCGGCGTACTGCGTGATCTTCGCCGTCGTGCTTGCGTACGTCGTGCTGATCGCGCTCAAGCTGCAGCGGCTCGAGCGGGAGGTCGACGAGCTCGAGCGTCGCGAGCGGCCGGCAGCGGAGGACGACGAGCGCGAAACGGTCCACGTTGGCTGAGCTTCTCTTCTGGCCCGCGCTCCTGCTGTACGGGGAGGCTGCGCTCGGCTACTTCGGCGAGGTCCGACGGCCGGGGCGCGCGGGACGGGCGGCCACGTGGGGGGTTCGGCTCGGCTGGCTTGCGCAGACGGCGCTGCTCGGGGTGCAGGCAAGGCGCGACGACGGCTTCCCATGGGGGACGTGGGCGTCGTCGCTCTCGCTTTTCGTCTGGCTCGTCGTCTCGGCGTATCTGATCTGGGGCTGCCGGACGCCGTACCGGTTGCTCGGGCTCGTGGTGATGCCACTTGCGGTGGCGCTGCTCGTGGTCGCGAGGGCCGGCGGTGGAACCGGGAACGGGAGCGCGAGCCGGTACTCGACGGTTTTCCTCGTCGTCCACGTCGGCCTCGTGCTTGCCGCGTTCGCCGGCTTCACGCTCGCCGCGGCGCTTTCGGGTCTCTACATCTGGCAGGAGGGGCGACTGAGGACTCGCCCGGCCACGATCCTGCGCAGGCAGATGCCTGCGCTCGCGACCCTCGATTCTCTCGCCCTACGAACCGTCGCCTGGTCGGTGCCGCTCCTGACGCTCGGCGCGGCCGTCGGGCTCGCGCGTCTCGTTGCCGACGACGACCGCTTCGACGCGCTGATCGCGGTGACTGCCGCGACGTGGCTCGTCTGGTGCGCGTATCTCGGCCTGCGCCTGCTCGGCGGCTGGACAGGACGGCGTGCCGCCTATCTCGCGCTGGCCGGTTTCGTTCTCGTGGTCGTCGTCCGGCTCGCCCTCCCCGCCACCCACTTCGCATGAAGCATCTAGTCCTCGTCGGAACCTCCCACCACCACGCGCCAGTCGAGCTGCGCGAGCAGGTCGCGCTCGATCGCGACGAGGGGCAGGCGCTTGCTGCCCGGCTCGCCGTCGAGGGGCGCGAGGCCGCCTGCCTCTCGACCTGCAACCGCACCGAGCTCTATCTCGCCGCCGACGATGCGGAACCGGCCGAGGCAGCCGCGGTCGCGACGCTGGCCTCGCTCGGGCCGGAGGTCGAGCCCGCGCTGTACCGACTTCAGGACAGGGCAGCAGCTCATCACCTCTTCCGTGTCGCGGCCGGTCTCGACTCCCTCGTCCCCGGCGAGGGCGAGATCCTCGGCCAGGTGCGGCTCGCTCACGAGCTCGGGACGATCGGGCCGCTGCTCGACCACGCGTTTCGGCAGGCGCTGCATGGCGGCCGGAAAGTGCGCGCGCAGACCGCGATCGGCGAGAGCCCTGCGTCCGTATCGTCTGCCGCAGCCGCGCTCGCGGAGCAGGTCTTCGGCAGCCTCGAGGGCCGCTCGATCCTCCTGCTCGGCGCGGGCAAGGTGAGCGAGCAGGCCGCACGCAACCTCCGCAGCCGCGGCGCCGAGATTGCGCTCGTCGCCAACAGCAAGACGGAGGGCGAGCGGATCGACGAGGAGCTGGGCCGCGTCGACGTCGTGATCTCGTCCACGAACGCGGCCGGTCTCGTGCTCGACGCCCCGACCGTCGCGGCGGCGCTACGGAGTCGGCGCGGCAGGCAGATGGTGTTCATCGACCTCGCGGTGCCGCGCGACCTCGATCCCGCGATCGCGACCCTCGACGGCTGCTACCTGTACGACATCGACGACCTGGAGCAGATCGTGACCGAGACGCTCTCGGGCCGCAGGCGCGAGGCCGAGCGGGCCGAGACGATCGTCGCGGCCGAGGCGGAGAAGTTCCACGAGTGGCACGCGTCGCTCGACGTCTTGCCGGCGATCACGTCGCTGCGCGCG
>DASXKE010000007.1:0-3779 GCA_036496985.1 Gaiellaceae bacterium
CGATCAACGTGCCGCCGTCCACGCCCCGCTCCTGGTACTCCCGCGTCTGTTCGTCGGGCTCGTCCTCGGGCCCCGTGATCGCCGGCATCGCGACCGTGTCCTCGAGGCTCGGTGGGGCCTCGGACGAGATGCGGAAGGCGACCGCGGTGATGTTGTCCTCGCCGCCGCCCTGGTTCGCGGCCGCGACGAGCGCCTTCACGGCCTTGTCCAGGTCGTCGCGGTTCCGGTGGACGAGCTCGAGGATCTCCTCGTCCTCGACCATGTCGCTGAGCCCGTCGGAGCAGATGAGGAAGACGTCACCGTCCTCGGCCTCGATCGTGAAGCCATCGACGTCGACGTCGGGATCCGTCCCCACCGCCCGGGTGATCACGCTGCGCTGAGGGTGGATCTGCGCCTCCTCCTCCGAGAGCTTCCCGGTCTTCAGCAGCTCATTGACCAGCGAGTGGTCCTCCGTCAACTGCTCCATCTGCTCGCCGCGGACGAGATAGGCGCGCGAGTCGCCGACGTGCCCGATCGCGACGGTCATCCCCTCGACGAGCGCGACCGTCATCGTCGTGCCCATGCCCGAGGCGGCCGGGTCGGTCGAAGCACGGTCGAAGATGCGGGTGTTTGCCTGCTGGATCAGCGCGTCGATGCGCTCGATCCCGTGGAGCCCGTCGGAGTCGCCGCCCTCGAGCGCCGACGCGGCGAGCTGCGATGCGACCTCGCCGGCCTGCGCGCCGCCCATGCCGTCGGCGACGGCGAAGAGCGGCGGCGTGGCGACGTAGTTGTCCTCGTTGCGCCGCCGCCGGCGCCCCGTGTCGCTCGCCACTGCGTATGCGCCGACGGGCATCTCTCCTAGGACTCCTCGACGCGAAGATCGGTTTCGCCGACGCGCAGCACGTCGCCATCATCAAGCCGTTGCGCGCCCGCGACGCGCGAACCGTTGACGAACGTGCCGTTCGTGGACTCGAGATCCTGCACCCAGGCCCCGTCGCCGCGCACCTCGATCCGCGCATGGCGCGCCGACGCGAACTCGTCGCCGTCCAGCACGAGGTCGTTCTGGCCGCCGCGCCCGACCGTGACCGGGGCGGCGTTGAGCGGGAACTCGCCGCCCTCTTCGAGGCTCGGGCTGCGCTGGACGACGAGCCGTACGGACCTGCGGGCCGGGGTCTGGCGGCCGAGGCCGGCGGCTGCGGCCGCGCCGGGAGTCAGGATCATGCTGTCCTGGCTCGGCTCCTGCCGCTCGCGGGCTGCCGAGCGGATCACGCGCACGACAAAGAGGTAGAGCAGCACGAGAAACGCGATCTTGAGCGCGAGGAGAACCTCCGCGACTCCTGTCGAGCCGACCATCGTCACGGTGCTCCTATTCCCGTTCGGTCGAGAAGGTGACCGTCGTCTCGCCAACCGTGAAGCTCGAGCCGTCGGCGAGCTTTGCGCGCTGCACGCGCCGACCGTCCACCTCCGTTCCGTTCGTCGAGCCGAGGTCGACGAGCCAGTAGGTGGATCCCTCCTGCACGATCTCGGCGTGGCGGCGCGAGATGTTCGGGTCGTCGATCCTGACGTCGGCGTCGCGTGAGCGGCCGATGACCGATCGCTGCTTCTCGAGCTTCGTTCGCTGGCCGCCCCACTGCAGCACGGCCACCTCTCGCTCGACGCCGAGGTCGACCGGCGACGCGGCCTCGGTCGGCTGCGTCCGCGGCTTGTAGAGCATCGTCGCTCCGGGCGCCGGCATCTCGGCCGGAGCCTCCTCGCCGGCCTGCCGCCCGTACTGCGCCATCCGTGTGGCGATACCGAACTCGCCTACGCCCAGGTCGTCGTCGGTCTCGAAGAGGATCCGCGGCGGCGTCAGCAGCGCGTAGTTCTCGCGGGAGGCGTGCTCGGAGAGGTACTCCTCGAGCTCCGAGACGAGCGAGTTCTCGTACCCCTCGAACTGCTCGCGGTCGCCGGGGGAGAGGTAGATCGTGTACTCGTTCGGCACGTAGACGCGCGTCACCGACGTCGAGCGGTGCTCGTCCATCTCCTTCGCGAGCTTGCGCGCGAGCTCGACCGGCTGGACGTTCGTGCGGAACGCGCGGCCGAAGACGCCCTCGAAAGCCCGCTCCAGCCTTTGCTCGATTCCGCGCAGCATCAGGTCGTGCCGGAGGGTACCCCCAGCGCATGAGGACGAAGCGCTATGAACGCCGCGATCACCCATGCCGAAACGAGAAGCGGGCCTGCGGCGGAGGTCGGCACGACGGCGACGGTGAGGACGATCATCGCCGCGCCGAGGCCGGCGGCAGCCCAGCGTCCTCGGCCCCACGCGTACGGAAGGGCGACTCCGATGACCGCGAGCGCGCAGGCCTCGAGCAGGAGGTACGGATGCGCGCCGGCGGCACCGGCGAGCGACCCGGCGACGTCGAGCGGCCCGCGAGCACCGGCAACGCCGACTCCGAGCGGCGCCGGCCCACCGACGAGAGGCAGCGCAGCGTGGCGGATCCCGGCGGCGAGTGCCGCGGTCAGCACGCCGATCACGACCGTGAGAGCGCGCAACGGCGCCGAGCGCACGCGCAACACGGCGAGCGGGAGAAGACCGAGCGCGGCAAGCGGGGCGATCAGCGGCCCGATCACGAAAAGCAGCGCGACCCGCGGCTCCCGCCAGGTCACGAGGAGCCAGGCGCCGGCGAGCGCGGCGTAAAGGAGCGCGAGCCCGAGCGAGATGTTGCCGAGCGGCAAGACGGGCACCGCGAGGGCGAGCGCGATTCCGGCTCGTTCGCGGAGGACGGTCGCGCCCGCGACGACGAGTGCGAGCGCGACCGGCCACCCGTGCGGGAAAAAGGCGAGTGCTGAGGATGTCCAGCCGGCGAAGATCCCCGCGAGCACTGCGACGAGCGCCTGGCCGGGCTCGACGCGAGTGGGGAAGCGGATGCCGGGCCGCGGAACGGCCGCGGGCGAGACGACGCCGCGCAGCGCGTCTGCAAGCTCCCGCGCGGACGGGCGTCGCGCCGGGTTCTTGGCGAGCGCGCTGTCGACGAGCCGCAGCAGCCGCTTCGGCAAGTCGGGACGAAACTCCGCGAGCGGCCGCGCGCCGGCCTCGATTGCGCGCGCCGTCTCGAGCATCGAGCCGCGCCAGAACGGATGCCGTCCCGCGAGCGCCTCCCACAGCATCACGCCGACTGCCCACACGTCTGCGGCCGGCGTCGCCTCGCCACCTGCGAGCCGCTCCGGGGAGATGTAGGCGAGCGTCCCGGGCACGTCGCCGGCCTCGGTCAGCGTCTCGGCGTCGGCCATCTGCGCGAGACCGAAATCGAGGACGAGCGCCGAGACCCGGTCTCCGTCCGCGAGCAGGACGTTCGACGGCTTGATGTCACGGTGGAGGATTCCGGCGCCGTGGGCGTGAGCAAGGCCCTCGCAGACCTGGGCGCACGCCTCGATGGCGTCCTCGTCGTGCAGTTCGCCGGCGCGCAGCGCCTCGCGGTAGGTCTGGCCCGGAACGAACTCGTACGCGATGTAAACGTGACGCGAGTCGCGGCCGAAGCCTCTCGCGCGCAGGCAAGCGGGGTGGCGCAGCTGCGCTGCGGCTGCGGCCTCGCGTTCGGCCCGCGCCGCGGCCTTGCCCTCGCGCGCGATCATCTTGAGCGCGACGTCGAGGCCCGTGCGCTCGTCGCGGGCCAGCCAGACCGAGCCCGAGCCGCCGCTACCGAGCGGCCGTAGTGGGCGATAGCGGTCGAGGACGAGCCCGATGCCGGTGAGCTCTGGTGCAGCCTCTCCCATGCAAGAAAGGAGGTTGGCGACCCGGTCGGACTGTCCTCCCCGACGCG
>DASXKE010000008.1:0-13787 GCA_036496985.1 Gaiellaceae bacterium
GCCGCGGTCGACGTCGCGCACGCAGCGAGTGGCTTCACCGGCATCTACGTCGACGCGAACGCAATTGCGCCCGAGACGGCTCGGGCGATTGCGGGCCTGCACGAGCGCTTCGTCGACGGCGGCATCGTCGGGCCGCCGCCCCATCAGCCCGGCACGACTCGGCTGTATCTCTCGGGTGGTGAGGCGGAGACGATCGCGGCGCTTTTCGCGGGTCCGAACGTCGATGCGCGGGTCGTCTCCGGCGAGCCGAGCGCGGCGTCGGCAGTGAAGGCCGCTTACGCCGGCTGGACGAAGGGCAGCGCGGCGTTGCTCCTGACCGTCCGTGAGCTGGCGCGCGCCGAAGGAGTCGAGGACGCATTGCTTGCCGAATGGCGCCTCTCGATCCCCGAGCTCGAGCAGCGCCTCGCCGGCGCCGAGCGCTCGGCGCAGCGCAAGGGGTGGCGCTGGATCGGCGAGATGGAGGAGATCGCCCGCAGCATGGCCGCACAGGATCTGCCGACCGGATTCCACGAGGCCGCGGCCGAGGTCTTCCGCCGGACGTCGGAGGAGGCGTGAGCGCGCCGCTCTCGATCGCCGACTACGAGCGGCTCGCCGAGGAGCGGCTCGAGCCCGGACCGTGGGCGTACCTCGCCGGCGGCTCGGGTGACGAGTGGACGTTGCGCGAGAACCGCGCCGCCTTCGCCCGCTGGACGTTCCGGCCGCGCGTGCTCTGCGACGTGTCGGGGATCTCGACCGCGACGACCGTCCTCGGTCAGCGGATCGAGCTGCCGGTCGTCGTCGCGCCCGTCGCCTATCAGCAGCTGTACCACCCCGACGGCGAGTGCGCGACGGCGCGCGCAGCGGCGGCGGCGGGCACGGCCATGGCCGTCTCGACTTTCTGCACGCGCTCACACGAGGAGATCGCGGCGGCCGCGCCCGGCCTCACGCAGTGGTGCCAGCTGTACGTCTTCCGGGATCGTGGCGTGACGCGCGAGCATCTGGCGGGCGCGGCGGACGCCGGGTGCAGCGCCGTCGTCCTCACGGTCGACACGCCTCGGCTCGCCCAACGCGAACGGGACATCCGGGTCGGCTTTCAGGTGCCCTCCGACCTGCCCCTTCCCTACGCACGCTCGGCGGTCGGAGACGCCGCGGCGAATCCCGCCGACCAGTTCGCGCTGCTCGACGCCTCGGTCTCGTGGCGCGACCTCGAATGGGTCGCACGCGAAGGACGACTGCCGATCCTGCTCAAGGGGATCGTCACCGCCGAAGACGCGAAGCTCGCGGTCGAGCACGGAGCGGCGGCGGTCGTGGTCTCGAACCACGGTGGCCGCCAGCTCGACGGAGCTCCGGCGACGCTCGACGCACTGCCGGAGGTAGTGGAAGCGATCGCCGGCCGGGCCGAGGTCTATCTCGACGGCGGCATTCGCCGCGGCACGGACGTCGCCAAGGCCCTCGCGCTTGGAGCTCGGGCCGTGCTCGCCGGCCGCGCGCCGATCTTCGGGCTCGCAGCCGCAGGCGAGGACGGCGTCCGACATGTTCTCGAGCTGCTCCGCGAGGAGCTCGCCCTGACGCTGTGCCTCCTCGGGTGCGCGTCACCCGACGAGCTCACTCCCGCGCATGTTCAACGCGCACGCCTGTAAGTGGCAGACTGCTCGCGATGTACGCCCTCAACTTCTATTCGCCGCTCGTCGCCGACCAGCTGCGGTCCGGACGGAAGTCGGCCACGATCCGGCTCGGTGACAAGTCGGGGAAGTACAAGAAGGGCATGGTCGTGCGCGTGCTGTGCGGCGTCCGCTTCAGTCCACGCGAGCACGTGTTCGACGCCGTGATCGACAAGGTCGAGGTGAAGACGCTCGGCGAGCTGTCGCCGCGCGAGATCGAGCACGACAACCCGGAGATCCGCCGCACCGACGAGATGGGAACCTTCCTCGGCCAGCTCTACAACCGCGAAGTCGGGCTGGACGACCGCGTCACGGTCATCCGTTTCTCGCAGATCATGCACGGCCCGGTCGTCGCCGGTTTCCGCGAAGGGGATCTGTTTTAGCTTCGCCCGCTTCGCTGGTGCAGCGCGCGCTGCGCGCGCGGTGCCCTGCGCTGTGCTTTCCGCTCGCCGATCGCGCCCGGCAAGCGGGCGCGGCCCTGCCGCCCGCCGCAAACGAGCCGCGCGCTCCTTCGCGTTAGTTCGGCGGTCGTTGAAGCCGCTTCGTGAGCTCGTCATAGTTCGCAGGCTCATCGGATCCTCGCGGCGCTTCGCTCCAATAGAGGACGTCTCGAGGATCGACAGCGGCCACCTCAACGAACCGCCGGAGAAGCTCCAACTCACCGTTCGAGAGCTCCAACACGGCCACCAGGACCCGGTCAACCTGCTCGGGCGGTAAGAGAGCCCTGGCCTGGTCCCTCGCTTCACCCTGAAACAGACTCGCCAGCTTCTGCTCGACTTCGCTGGAGAACGACACAGGAGCTAGGCCGGAGGCGGCGCGTACACCTAATCACGACTCCAGGGCAGCGAGTCCCACTCGGCCGGACGGCCGTCTTCCCACTTCGCGAACGGAGCGTAGGCCTCGGCCGGAGTGTCCGTCTCTTGCTCGACCCCGGCATCGTGCGCGAGCGCCGTCTCGTCGCGGGGGTAGACGATCGAGCCGTCCTCGTTACGCGCGCCAAGGGTGACCATCACGCACGGGCCGTCGCCGGCGCCCACGAAGGAGTGCGTCGTGCCGGGCGGGCAGTGGAAGTAGTCCCAGCGCCGCAGCGGCCGCTCCTCACCCTCGACGATCAGCAGGCATTCACCTTCCACGACGAGGAAGCCCTCCTGCTCGGACTCGCGGTGGTAGAGCGTCATCGGCTTGCCGGGCTCGAGCACATGGACGCGGGCGCCGACCTCTGAGCCGTACGGGACGAGCATCGTGCGGGCGCCGAACTTCTCGTTCACCCACCATGGGATGTCCCTGACGTTCTGGACGGACCACTCAGGCACGACGGATTCTCGAGCCGAAGATCTCGTTCGGCCGCACCGGCTCGCCGCACTCCTCGCAGTCGACGACCGCGATCGACGAGAACCCCGCGCCGCACGAGCGACACCGCCGCAAGAGCTCGCCGCCGCACTGCGGGCAGGTCTCGGGCACGTCGGCCTCGAACTCCTCGAACCAGCGGCGCGCAGCGCCACAACCGAGACAGAATGCGACCCAGTCGCCGAGGACCTTCCGACGCTCCTGCCGCAGCCAATCCGCCGCTTTCGCCACGTGCTGACCTTAGCCGTGGTCGTCGCGCTCGCGGTCGTCGGCTGTGGCGACGGCCGGGCCTACCACTCCACGCGAGGGGCGCGGCTCGTCCACTTCACGCTGCACAGCAAGCTCGCCCGGCAGAACCTCCACGAGGTCCTGGTCGTCCCGCGACGCCACGGCGACTGGATGCTCGTGCTCCTGCACGGCTATCACGCGAGCCCGTGGCAGTTCCTCACGCAGCCGTTCTTCGACACGCTGACCTCGCTTGGCGCGCGCGCTCCCGAGGTCCTGCTGCTCGACGGCGGCGCCGACAGCTACTGGCACGACCGCGCAGATGGGAAGTGGGGCTCGATGATCCGCCGCGAGGCGATCCCGGCCGGCCTCACGCGCACGCATGCCCGGCGAGTGGCGGTCGGCGGGATATCGATGGGCGGCTACGGGGCGCTCCTGCTCGGGTCGCGCGACCATGCGCTCTGCGCCGTCGGGGCGCAGTCGCCGGCGCTGTGGCTGAGCCCAGGAGAGACGGCGCCGGGCGCTTTCGACGACGCGCAGGACTACGAACGCAACAACGTCTTCGAGCTCAGTCCGCCGCATCCGCTCTGGATCGACCTGGGTGCGAGCGACCCGTTCCACGACGCGACCCTCACCTACGCGCGGAGAGCGGGCCTCCACGCCCATGTCAAGCCAGGTGGCCACGACGCGGCGCTCTGGAACGCGTTCACACCGCAGTTCCTACGCTTCTTCGCGCATGCCTGCGCCTGAGCCGAAGATCGAGCTCCACGTCCATCTCGAGGGGACGGTGCGCGCGGACACGCTGCGCGCGATCGCGAAACGCAACGACTACGCGCTCCCCGACGACCTCGAGTCGCTCTACCGGTTCCGCGACTTCGCGCACTTCATCGAGGTTTGGATCCTGACGACGAACGCGCTGCAGAGAGCGGCCGACTTCCGGCAGGTCGTGACGGACTACGCGGCCGAGGCCGCCTCCCACGGCGCGGTATACCTGGAGGCGATCTTCAGTCCCGCCGAGCGCGTCGCGCGTGGAGTCGATTGGGACGAGATCTTCAGCGGCTACTGCGACGGAGCGCAGGACGCACGCGAGATGCACGGCGTCGAGGTGCGCCTTACGCCGGACATCTTCCGCGGGGCGACGCCCCAGCAGGCGGAGCAGGTCGTCCGCTACTCCGCCAAGTACCGCGACCGGGGAGTCGTCGCGGTTGGGCTCGGGGGGCTGGAGGCCGAGTATCCGCCCGAGCCGTACGAGGCGGCCTTCACGCTCGCGAGCTCCCTCGGCCTCGGCTCGGTGCCGCATGCCGGCGAGGCGGCCGGACCGCCATCGGTGCGCGGCGCGCTCGACGCGCTCGGCGCCGACCGGATCCGACACGGTTTTCGCTCGGTCGAGGACCCCGGCCTCGTCGCCGAACTCGCGGCCCGCGGCACCGTCCTCGACATCTGCCCGCTCTCGAACCTCCGCACCGGCGTGGTGCACTCGCTCGAGGACCATCCGCTGCCTCAGCTCGTCGCGGCCGGCGTGCGCTGCTCGATCTCTACCGACGACCCGGCGATGTTCGAGACGGACCTCACGCGGGACTACGAGGCGGCCGCCTCGCTCGGCGTCTCGGCCCGCTCAGCGTTCGACGCCGGGGTCGCCGGGGCGCTCTGCGACGACGTCACGCGCGCCCGCCTGCGGCACATCGGCGGCGCGTTCAGCTGGGATCGTTAGATTTCGCCTCGATGGCGATCGCAAGAGAGGCAGGACCGGTCGGCTCGCTGCACGAGGTACGCGAGGCGGGCCTCGATCGCGAGGATCTGCTCGGCATCTACCGCAGCATGCTGATCACCCGCGGAGTCGAGGAGCGCGGCCACATCCTCTACCGCCAGGGCAAGATTCCCGGCTCGTTCTACACAGGCCGCGGCAACGAGGCCGCGTCGGTCGGCGTCGCGACGGCGATGGGGCCGGACGACGTCGGGACGCCGCTCCATCGCGACATGGGCGTCCACATCGTGCGCGGCGTCGATCCGTGGCGGATCTTCGCGCAGTACATGGGCCGCCAGGACGGCCCGACGCACGGACGCGACGGCAACGTCCACATGGCCGACTCGCAGCTCGGGCTGATCGCGATGGTCAGCCACCTGCCGGCGATGCTCCCCGTAGCGACGGGCGCAGCGCTCGCCTTCCGGATTCGCGACGAGTCGCGAGTCGCCGTGGGCTGGTTCGGCGAGGGAGCGTCAGCACGCGGCGACGCGCACGAATCTATGACGTTCGCGGGCACGCGCAAGCTTCCGGTGGTCTTCGTCTGCGACAACAACCAGTTCGCGTACTCCACGCCTTCCTACCTCGAGTTCGCCACCGAGCACGTCGCCGACCGCGCCGAGGCCTACGGCTTCGAAGGCGTCGTCGTCGACGGAACCGACGTCCTCGCCGTCTATCGCGAGGCGAAGCGCGCGATCGACAAGGCGCGCGCCGGCGGCGGCCCGACGCTGCTCGAGTGCCTCACGCTCAGGATGGAAGGCCACGCCGTCCACGACGACGCGTTCTACGTGCCGAAGCCGATGCTCGAGATCTGGGCCGCGTCGGACCCGATCGAGCGCTTCCGCAGCTGGCTCCGCGACAACGCCGACCTCACCGACGACGAGGAGGGCGAGATCGAGAGCGGAGTGAAGCGACTGCTGATCACTGCGCTCGAGCGCGCCGAGGAATCGCCGCAGCCCGACCCTTCCAGCCTCACCGAAGGCGTCTTCGCCTCGCCCGAGGACCTCGACACGCCGCACCACAAGTAATGGCAGAACTCACGTATTTGCAGGCGATTTCGGACGGTCTGCGCACCGAGATGCGGCGCGACAAGCGCGTCTTCCTGATCGGCGAGGACGTCGGCGTCTACGGCGGCGCGTTCAAGGTCTCGCTCGGCTTCCAGGAAGAGTTCGGCCCGTGGCGTGTGATCGACGCGCCGCTGGCCGAGACCGCGATCGTCGGCGGCTGCACCGGTGCCGCGATCATGGGCCTGCGCCCGGTCGCGGAGATGCAGTTCGCCGACTTCATCTCGTGCGCCTGGGACCACCTCGTGACCATCGCGGCCAAGCAGCGCTGGCGGGCCGGCACTCCGGTGCCGATCGTCGTCCGCCTGCCGTCGGGCGGCGGCTTCTCGGGCGGGCCGTTCCACTCCCAGAACCCCGAGTCGTCGTTCGCGCACATTCCGGGTCTCAAGTGCGTCTGCCCCGCGACGCCGGAGGACGCGAAGGGGCTCCTGATCAGCGCGATCGAGGATCCCAATCCGGTTCTCTACTTCGAGCACAAGCACCTCTACCGGCGCATCAAGGGCGAGGTGCCCGAGGAGCGCTACACGACACCGCTCGGCAAGGCTCGCATCCACCGGGAGGGGAGCGACATCTCGGTGATCACCTGGGGCGCGAT
Organism: Gaiellaceae bacterium; assembly: GCA_036496985.1. Taxonomy (GTDB): domain Bacteria; phylum Actinomycetota; class Thermoleophilia; order Gaiellales; family Gaiellaceae; genus Palsa-739. The sequence continues at coordinate 6,613 of DASXKE010000008.1, forward strand.
GGTCTACACGGCCGACGAGGCGGCGCAGCAGCTCGATTCCGACGGCGTCTCGGTCGAGGTCGTCGATCTCCGCACCGTCATGCCGTGGGACAAGGCCGCGGTGCTCGAGTCGGTTCGCAAGACCTCGAAGGTGCTCGTCCTGCACGAAGACACACGCACCGGCGGCTTCGGCGGCGAGATCGCGGCGACGATCGCCGAGGAGGCGTTCGAGGATCTCGACGCTCCCGTCAAGCGTCTCGCAGCGCCCGACACGCCCGTCCCGTTCTCGCCCGTGCTCGAGAAGGCTTATATCCCGCAGGTCGAAGACGTCGTAGCCGGCGTGCGAGAGCTCGCGGAGTACTAAAGGAGAGAGATGGCCACGGAGACCGCAGTCGACGTCGTGATGCCGCAGATGGGCGTTTCCGTCTCGGAAGGGACGATCACCCGGTGGCTCAAGCAGGAAGGCGAGCAGGTCGAGGCCGACGAGCCGCTGCTCGAGATCTCCACGGACAAGGTCGACACCGAGGTGCCGAGCCCGGCGGCCGGGACGCTGACGCAGATCCTCGTCCAGGAAGGCGAGACCGTCGACGTCGGCACGAAGCTCGGCCAAATCGGAGGCGGCGCCGCCGCGGAGGCTCCCGCTGCTCCGGCGGCTGAGCCCGAGGCACCTGCCCCGTCCGCCGAGGAGGCTCCTGAGCCCGAAGCTCCTGCGACGGCGTCACCTGAGCCCGCCGAGGCCCCGGCTCCTGCCCCGGCAGCACCGGCGCCGACGGGCAACGGCAAGGCTTTCGTCTCCCCGGTCGTCGCGCGCATCGCGGGCGAGCACGGGATCGACCCGTCCCAGGTGCCCGGCACCGGCTCAGGCGGCCGAGTCACGAAGAAGGACATCCTCGCGTTCGTCGAGTCCGGCGGCACTGGCCGGCAACAGCCGGCGCAGCAGCAGGAAGCCGCTCCGGCGGCACCCGCGCAACCCGAGGCTCCGGCTCCGCCGGCTGCGCCGCCTGCCGAAGCACCGGCCGCTCCGGCGAAGCCTCCCGCCCCGACTCCGATCGCAGCCGGCGAGACGCTGCCCGGCGAGACCGTCGAGCCCATCACCGCGATGCGGCGCGGTATCGCCGAGCACATGCGCCGCTCGCTCGACACCTCGGCGCACGTCACGAGCGCGATCGAGATCGACTTCTCGCGCATCGTCGCCGTCCGCAACCAGCTGAAGAAGGAGTACCAGGCCGCCTACGGCGTCAATCCCACGTACCTCGCCTTCGTCGCGAAGGCCTCGGTCGAGACGCTGCGCGACTACCCGTACGTGAACGCCGAGATGCGCGGCGACTCGATCGTCACGCGCAACTTCGTCAACCTCGGCATCGCGGTCGAGCTGGCGGAGGGCAAGGGCCTGATCGTCCCCGTGATTCGGAACGCCGAGAGCCTGAACCTGCTCGGACTCGCTCGCGGCATCTCCGAGATCGCCGCGAAGGCGCGCAACAAGCAGCTCGTGCCCGACGACGTCCAGGGCGGCACGTTCACGATCACGAACCCGGGCGGCTACGGCACCTTCCACGGGACGCCCGTGATCAGCCAGCCGCAGTCGGCGATCCTCGGCACCTACGCGCTCGTGAAGCGGCCGTGGGTGGTCGAGGATGAGCTCGGCCAGGACGTGATCGCGATCCGGCCGCTGATGAACATCACGCTCACGTACGACCACCGTCTCGTAGACGGCGCGCTCGCGGGCCGCTTCCTGCGCGACCTGCGCGAGCGGCTCGAGAGCTGGGAAGGCGAAGAGAGCTAGGCCTCTTCGACCGCTCGCTGCAGGCCCGCGAGAGCGGCGTCAAGCACGGGCGGTACCTGCTCCTTCCGAGCCCAGTCGGCGAGCGCCGCGCACAGGAACGAAGCAACGACCCGCGCGCGAACCCGCGTCTCCTCGTCGACCTCGGCGTAGGCAGCGAAGAAGGACCGGCGCCGAGCCGCGTCGAGCGTGCTCCACGCAACGGAGAGGTCAACGGCGGGATCCGACCGGCAGACGTCGACCCAGTCGACGATGCCGGTGAGCGCGTCTCCGTCGACGAGCACCTGTCGCATGTGCAGGTCGCCGTGGCAGACGGCCGTATGCGCGGCAGGCGGCAGTGTCCGGGCAGCCGCGACGAGCTCCGGAGCGTCGACGCCGTGCTCCTCGAGACGTGGGAGACGGACGGCCATGTCCACCCGGCCGAGTGGATCGGCCGGAAGCTTCCTTCCCACCGCCTCGAAAGAGCCCGGAGCGTGGAGCGCGCGCAATGCCTCGCCGAGCGCGACCGGGTCGACCGGCCGCCCGGTTGCCTCGAAGCCTTCGAGATAGCGAGCGCCGTAGAACGGCCACGGGAAGTCGTCGCTCGCCCGCCCGACGAAGAGCGGCGCGGGAACCGCGACGGGCAAGCGTTCGGCGAGCGCGGGCAGCACGGCGATCTCCCGCTCGGTACCGGGCACCACGGCCCCGCGACGCGGGAAGCGAAACGCCCACTCGCCGTCCACCCGGAAGACGGCGTAGTCCCAGCCCTCGCTGACGAGGGAGACCTCGTCGGTCCTGATCTCCCGGAACTGCGCCCGAATGAGCTGCCGGGCGCGCTCCTCGTCGACGTGCTCCTCCGCCGACCAGACCTCAGGCATCGGCGAGCACGGCGGCCAGCGGCTGTGGGATCCACTCCGGCTCGAGCGCTGCGATCAGCAACGGCGGATAGCGCTTGTTCCGCCCGTCCGAAGCCTGCAGCCAACGGCGCAACTGCGCCTCGACCGGTCGCCCGCGCCAGGCAGGCTGGTTCTGGAAATTGCGGAACGTCTCGAGCTCGCCCTGTGCAGCGACGACCTCTTCCACGCCGGCCGGTCCGAGAGCGCGGATCAGTTCGTCCTCGAGATCCGCCGTGCAGACGTAGGCCGCGTCGCCCAGGACGCGGCGGAAGTACCGCTCCTCATTGGCGTCGCACAGCCCGACGAGGTCCTCACCGTCGTACTCCGCTGCGGCACGGCGGATCGCCTGCGCGCCGCCGATCGGGACGATCTCGACTCCGTCCGCCGCGAGGTCGAGGCCGAACTTCGCCGCGACCGCCTCGAGCGCGAGCCGGTCGGTGATGCCTTCGACCAGGATCACGGGCATGCCCGGAAGCTAGCCTGCGCTCGTGGCGACAGGCGGATATCTCCTCCAACTCGGCGAGGTGTCGTACCTCGACGCGTGGGAACTGCAGCGCTCGTTCGCCGGCGCGGTCTCGCAGGGCGCAATTCCCGACACGGTCGTCCTGCTCGAGCATCCACCCGTCGTCACGCTGGGGCGGCGCACCGAGGAGACGGCAGAGCTCCACATCCCAGAGGGAGCAGAGGTCGAGGTGGTCGAGACCGACCGCGGCGGCAAGTCGACCTTCCACGGCCCAGGCCAGCTCGTCTGCTACCCGATCCTCGACCTGAGGCGGCACGGCCGGGACGTCAAGCAGTACGTCCGGAATCTCGAGGAGGCGCTGATCGGCACGCTCGCGACGCTCGGCGTGGAGGCCACTCGGATCGACGGCCTGACGGGCGTGTGGCTGGAACGTCCTCCACGCAAGATCGCCTCGATCGGCGTGCATGTCTCGCGCTGGGTGACAACCCACGGCTACGCGCTCAACGTCGATCTCGACCCGGCTCCGTTCACCGACTGGATCACGGCCTGCGGGCTCGAGGACGCGATGTTTACGACGATCGCGCGCGAGCTCGACCGCGCGGTGACAGTCGACGAGGTGCGGCCGCATGCAGTCGCCGCGCTCGAAGAGGTCTTCGGGCTCGAGCTCGAGGAGCTGCCGGCCGAGGACGGCGCCGGCCTCTGGCCGCAGCCGCTCCACGAGCAGCTCGCGGCAAACCGCTAAGTCAGCCAGTCCTCGCGGAACTCCCCGTCGATGCGCCTGGGAAAGCGCGCGTAAGCGACCTCCTGCTCGGTCGTGTCCTCTTCTGCGGACGCGTCATGCCGCATCGCGACCTCCGAGTACGGGTAGGCGCCCCAGTTCTCGCCCAACGACTCGTTCCGCGCGCCGAGCGCGAGGATCGCGGCCGGTCCGTTGCCTGCGCCCACAATCGTGTGCGAGACGTTCGGAGGGCAGTGGAAATAGTCCCATCGCCGCAGCGGCCGCTCCTCGTCTTCGACGATCAGAAGCGCTTCGCCCGAGAGAACGAGGAATCCCTCCTGGTCGGCCTCCCAGTGGTACATCGCCATCGGCTGACCCGGCTCGAGGACGAAGACGTTCACGCCGACCTGGGGGTCGTTGTCGTCGATCAAGACTGTCGCGAAGCCTGCCGGGCCGTAGTCCCACCACTTCGCGTCACGCAGGTTGCGGACGTACCAGCTCACGCGCGGGACTCTAGGCGCGCAGGCCGTCGAGCACGACGTCGAGGTAACGCCTCCCCTGGCCCGAGGGAGCCGCAAGCAGCGCAGCCCTGATGAGCGGCCCGACCTCGGCCGGCTTGATGTCCCGGCGCACGGCGCCCGCGCGTTGCGCGCGCGCCACGAGTTTGCTGCCGAGCTCCTCCAGCTCCGCAGCGCCCGGCTTCTCGCCACAGTGCACGACACACTTGTGCAGGCCGGGCGTGCTCAGCATCAGCTCGGCGGCGCGCTGCGCGAAGTCGAAGAACGCCTCGCCCGGGTCGTCTGACGAGAGCGCTTCCGAGGCGAAAGTCGTCACCTGCGCCACGTGACGCTCGATGACCGCGTACATCAGGTCGTCCTTGGTCGGAAAGCGGCGGAAGACCGTTCCGTGGCCGACCCCCGCAAGGCGGGCGATCTCGTCGATGCTCACGTCGGGGCCCGACGCGCCGAAGGCCTGCTCCGCCGCGTCGAGCACCCGCTCGAGATTTCGCTGCGCGTCGGCACGCAGCTCGGTCGTCATGCGGCCAACGCCGCCGGCTCCGTCTCGATGTCGGCCTCGATCTTCGCGACGTCCCGCTTACGCAGGAGCGCGACGAAGGCAACGAGGCTCAGGCCGACAAAGACGGCCGCACCAGCGAACGCGTAGTGGAACCCATGCACCAGCGCAGCCGATGAGGACCCGCTGGTGTGGCTCGCCGCGATCGTAGACAGGGTCGCGAGCCCGAGCGCCCCTCCGACCTGCTGCGACGTGTTGAAGAGACCCGAGGCGAGGCCTTGATCCTCGTTCTCTAGACCGGTGGTCGCGACGAGCGTCAGCGGCATGAAGATCGCGCCCATGCCCAGGGAACCGAGGATCATCCCGGGCAGGACGTCGGCCGCGTACGAGCCGTCGACCGGCATCCGGGCGAAGAGGACCATCCCAATGATGGTCAGCACCATGCCGGCGACGGCGACCGGCCGCACGCCGATCCGCGGTGCAAAGGTGGAGGCCAGCCCTGCCGAAATCATGATTCCGGCAGTGAACGGCAGGAACGCGACTCCGGCCTTGAGTGGCCCAAAGCCGAGCACCTTCTGGATGTAGAGCGTGTTGAAGAAGAACATCGCGAACATCCCCGAGAAGGCGAGGAACATCGACACGTTTGCGGTCAGCAGCGAGCGGACCCGGAAGATCGAGAGCCGCACCAGCGGCTCCGCCGAGCGCTGCTCGATCAGGACGAACGAGGTGAGAAGCGCGGCGGAGGCCACGAATGAGACGATCGTCGCCGTCGAGCTCCAGCCATGCGTGGCCGAGTTGACGAGCCCGTAGACGAGCACCATCAGACCGCCCGTCACCGTGACGGCGCCCGCGATGTCATAGCCCTTGTGCGCGTGCTCGTCTCTCGACTCCGGAACGAGCCGCAGCGCTGCGAGGAAGGCGAAGATGCCAACCGGGATGTTGACGAAGAAGATCCAGCGCCAGGAGAAGGCCTGGGTGAGCGCGCCGCCGAGCACGAGGCCGACGGCCGAGCCGCCGATCGCGATCGCAGCCCAAACTCCAAGCGCGCGTGATCGCTCCTTGCCCTCCGCGAACGTCGTCGAGATGATCGAGAGCGCTGCCGGCGAGATCAGCGCTGCGCCGAGGCCCTGCAGCGCGCGGAAGCCGATCAGCATCCCGGAGGTGCTGGCGATTCCGTTCAAGAATGAGGCCGTCGTGAAGATCACGAGACCGATCATGAAGAGCCGCTTCCGTCCCAGAAGGTCGCCCATACGCCCGCCGAGCAACAGGAATCCGGCGAACACGAGCGTGTACGCGTTGATCACCCACTGCAGGCTGGCTTCACTGAAGCCGAGCGCGGTCTGGATGTGGGGCAGCGCGACGTTCACGATCGTCGCATCGAGGACGACCATGAACTGCGCGAGACAGATGATTACGAGTACGACCCAGGGATTCGTGGAATGGCGAGGCATCAGTCTCCTTGTATAAGTCGATCTTGTAAACGGACTGCAGGGTCCGTTTCAGGCTAGCAACGGCAGGTCTCGCTACGCCACATAGACTTGAACGCGCCCATGGAGTCATCGCTTCCCGTCGCTGAAAGGCCCCGCCGGCCCGAGTGGATGAAGGTACGAGCGCCTTCGAAGGACGGCTCGTACTTCGATGTCCAGAAGCTTGTGCATGGGCTCTCGCTGCACACGATCTGCGAGGAGGCGCGCTGCCCGAACATCTCCGAGTGCTGGGGACGCGGCACAGCGACGTTCCAGATCCTCGGCGACACGTGCACCCGCGCCTGCCGCTACTGCTACGTCAACTCCGGCAAACCTGAGACGCCGCCCGATCCGCTGGAGCCTCTGCGGCTCGCCCACGCGGCGGCGCAGATGCAGCTCAAGCACATCGTCGTCACCTCCGTCGACCGCGACGACGTCCCCGACCGCGGTGCGGGCCACTACGCGGCGACGATCCGCGCGCTCAAGGCCAAGCTGCCCGATGCGTCAGTCGAGGTTCTGACGCCCGACTTCCTCGGTGTCGAGGAGGAGGCGCTACAGACGGTGCTCGCGGCGCGCCCCGAGGTCTTCAACCACAACATCGAGACGGTTCGCCGCCTGCACGCGCGGATGCGCGGCGCGAAGGCGAGCTACGACGGCGCCCTGTGGCTGCTGCGGCGCGCGAAGGAGATCGCGGACTATCCGGTCCTGACGAAGTCGGGGATCATCGTCGGGATTGGCGAGACGAACGACGAGGTCGTCGACACGATGCGCGACCTGCGGGCGAACGGCGTCGACGTCGTCACGATCGGCCAGTACCTCCAGCCAAGCGCGAAGCACGCGCAGATCGACCGCTGGGTGCATCCCGACGAGTTCCGCTGGT
>DASXKE010000009.1:0-10169 GCA_036496985.1 Gaiellaceae bacterium
GGAGCCGGCACCCTCGGCGTCCTCTCGGGCTTCCGACTGGAAGCTCTGACCGGTCCGTTCCACGCGCTCGCGCGAGACCTCGACGGGACCGTCGTCACTCCGTCGAGCGCCTCGTATCGACGGGACAAGCTGCTGATCGACAGCCGCTTCGACGGCACGCACCCGCGGGCGATCGTGTACTGCGAGTCGGCCGCCGACGTCGAGAAGACCGTCCGGTGGGCCAGAAGACACGCGATCCACATCGTCCCCCGTTGCGGGGGCCATTCCTACGCCGGTTACTCGACCACGAGCACGGGCGTCGTCGTGGACGTGTCGCGGATGCACCGCGTGAGTCTGCGCAACGACGTCGCGACGGTCGGTGCGGGCGCCCGCCTGATCGACGTCTACGCGCCGCTTGCGGCACGCGGCCGCACGATCCCCGCCGGCTCCTGCCCGACCGTCGGGATCGCCGGCCACGCGCAGGGAGGCGGCGTCGGCTACGCGGGGCGCAAGCTCGGTCTGACGTGCGACAACGTCGTCGGCCTCTCGCTCGTCACCGCCGACGGGAAGCTCCTCGAGTGCAGCGAGCGGGAGCACGCGGATCTCTTCTGGGCATGCCGCGGAGGAGGCGGCGGGAACTTCGGGATCGTCACGAGCTTCGAGTTCGGGACACACCGCGTCGGAGACGTCGCGTATTACCAGGTCATCTGGCCGTGGTCCGACGCCGCGCGCGCAGTCCGGGCGTGGCAGCAGTTCGCGCCGCACGCTCCCAACGCGCTGTACGCCTCGCTCTACCTGGCGACGAACGCGCCCCGGGGCCAGGGAACGGCGCCGTTCATCAGCTCGGGTGGCCAGTTCTTCGGCAGCGAGAGCGAACTGCGGTCGTTGCTCGCTCCCCTCGTCGCCGCCGGAACGCCGAGCAGCGTGACGGTCGGCACGCTCTCGTACATCGATGCGATCGAGCGCTGGGCAGGCTGTCACCCACTCGAGCAGTGCCGGATCGTGGGACGTCAGCGGTTCAAGGGAAAGTCGGACTACATCAAGGCGCCGCTGTCGGACGCCGGAATCCAGACGTTGCTCGCGGGTCTCGAGGCGAATCAGGCGAGCACGTCCCTCGGCGGCGCCGCGCTGATCTGCGACGCGTACGGCGGCGCGATCAGCCGGGTGCAGCCGGACGAGACGGCCTTCGTCCACCGGCACACACTGTTCTCGATCCAGTACTTCTCGAGCTGGGTGGGCGACGGCTCCGGCGACCTGCGCTGGCTGCGGAAGCTCTATGCAGCGATGCGACCGTACGTGTCCGGATTCGCGTATCAGAACTACATCGACCCGGATCTCAGCTCCTGGGAGCATGCGTACTACGGCTCGAACCTGCGCCGCCTCGCCGAGGTGAAGCGGAAGCACGACCCGGACGGTTTCTTCCGCTTCCCGCAGAGCATCCCCAGACACGCCTAGCCCGAGGGGCGTGTCTAAACCGGCATAAACACGCACTACCCTGCTATAACACGCAGCATGCTGGCCGCGGAGCGCAAAGACGAGATCCTCGCTCGACTCCAACGCGACGGCCGCGTCGTCGTCCCAGAACTGGTTGCGGCGCTGAGCGTTTCCGAGGACACGATCCGTCGCGACCTGCAGGAGCTAGCGGCGCTGGGGCTTCTCTGTCGGGTTCACGGCGGTGCACTTCCGGTGGCTCCGGATCTGCCGCCGTTCGTGGGTCGGTCGGAGGTCGCAGCGACGGCGAAGGCCGCGCTTGCGGAGGCGGCCATCCCGCTTCTGGAATCTGCTCGCACTCTCGTCATCGACGGCGGAACGACCGCGGTCGAGGTTGCACGTCGCCTCCCGGCGGCCTGGGCTGGAGTGGTTGTGACGAACGCACCACCTGTCGCGGCGGCGTTGGCCGTGCATCCGACGGCCGAGGTCGTGCTCGTCGGCGGCCGACTGCTGAAAGACGAACAGGTGGCGGTTGGGCCCGTTGCAGTGGACGCCTTCCGTGCTCTCCGAGCAGATGTCTGCCTCCTCGGCATTTGTGCGTTCCATCCCGAGGTGGGCGCGACAGCAGCGAGCGTCGAGGAGGCGCAGGTAAAGCGAGAGATGGTCGCCTGCGCGACGACCGTGGTCGCCCTGGCCACCGCGGACAAGCTGAATGCGTCATATCCGTGGGTGGTCGCCTCGATCTCGGAGATCGACCATCTGATCACCGACGGTACCGAGGACATCACGAGCGCGTTCGCCGCGGCCGGAGCGGACCTGGTGTCGGTTTGAGCCCACGCGTCGCGACGTTCCTCGTCTTCGCCGTCAACGGAGCGATGGTCGGTACGTGGATAGCGCACATTCCGTGGCTGCAAGATCACCTTCGGATCTCGAAAGCGACGCTCGGGCTCTGCCTGCTGTGCATGGCCGCCGGTGCGCTCGTTTCGATGCCCATCACGGGCCACATCCTCGATCGGCTCCCGAGCGCGACTGTCGCACGGTGCACCGCCCTCGTGTTCTGTCTGATGCTCCCGCTTCCACTGCTGGCCACGAGTCCGTACATGCTGGCAGCGATCCTCTTCGTGTTCGGGGCGGCCAACGGCGCGATGGACGTCGCGATGAACGCTCACGGTGTCGCGCTTCAGGAACGGCTCGGGCGACCGATCATGTCGTCGCTGCACGGCGGCTGGAGCGTCGGCGGCTTCACCGCCGCCGGACTCGTCGTCGTCACGGCCGCAGGAGGACTCGATCCCCGCATCGAAAGCCTCATCGTCGGCGTCGGCCTGTTCCTCCTCAGCCTGTGGGTCACCCGGCGGCTCGGTGCCTCGTCCACGCACTCGGCGGCTGGACACGGACTCGCGCTCCCGACGCGCCCCGTGATCCTCATCGGCGGTCTCTGCTTCCTCGTGATGCTGGCCGAGGGCGCAATCGGCGACTGGAGCGGCATCTACCTCCGCCACAACACCGGGGCAAGCCCCGCAGTAGCGGCGCTGGCGTTCACCGGATTCTCGCTCGGGATGGCGATCGCGCGACTCGGTGGCGACTTCGTCAACGAGCGGATCGGCGCGACCCGGTTACTCCAGGCCGGCACCGCCATCGTGGCGACTGCACTCGGTGCGGTACTCCTTGTCGGCCACACGGTTCCTTCGGTTGCAGGCTTCGTCCTCTGCGGCCTCGGGATCGCCAACGCCGTGCCCCTTCTCTTCAGCGCTGCAGGACGAGTCAACCCGCCAGGCCCATCGCTCGCGGCAGCGTTCACGCTCGGCTATTCGGGCTTCATCGTCGGTCCGCCCGTGATCGGTGTCCTCTCCGATCAGGCCGGGCTGCCTCGAACGCTTGCCTTGCTCGTGTTCGCGCTTGTCACGGTAACCGTGCTCGGGGGACGAGCGCTGACCCGGCCCGGTGACGCTCCACTGGGGAGCGTCATCGCGGCTGACGGTTCTCGCTCCTAGCTCTTCGCGTCGGCCCAGGAGTCGCCCGCGCCGACGTCGACCGCGAGCGGCGGGTCGAGCGGATACGCGCGGCACATCTCCTCGCGTACGAGCTCCTTCACGACCGAGGTCTCCGCGTCGGGCGTCTCGAGCAGCAGCTCGTCGTGCACCTGGAGGACGAGCCGCGCGCTTCTCCCCTCCGCGCGCAGCCGCCGCTCGATCGCGACCATCGCCACCTTGATGATGTCCGCGTTCGAGCCTTGCATCACGAAGTTGACGGCGACGCGCTCGCCGAACCCGCGTGTCGCGCGATTCCGCACGCGCAGCTCCGGCACCGGGCGCCGCCGCCCGAGCAGACTCGTCACGAAGCCGTCGCGCTCGGCCTGCTCGATCGTGCGCTGGATGAAGTCCTGCACGAACGGGAAGCGCGCGAGGTAGGCGTCGATGTACTCCTGCGCCTGCTCGCGCGGGATCTCGAGGTTCTCGGAGAGGCCGAAAGCCGAGATCCCGTAGACGATTCCGAAGTTGATCATCTTCGCGATCGACCGCTCGCCCGGCGTCAGCTTTGCGGGCTCGACTCCGAGCACCTCGGCCGCCGTCGCGGTGTGGATGTCCTCCCCGCGCTCGAACGCCTCGCGCAGCTTCGGCTCGCCAGAAACGTGCGCGAGGATGCGCAGCTCGATCTGCGAGTAGTCGGCGGAGATGAGCCGCGCGCCCTGCTCGGCGACGAACGCGGACCGGATCTCGCGGCCGATCTCGGTCCGGATCGGGATCGACTGCAGGTTCGGGTTCGTTGTCGAGAGACGGCCGGTTGCCGCGACGGTCTGGTTGAAGGTCGTGTGCAGACGCCCGTCTTCGCCGATCATGTCCGGGAGCGGCACGAGGTACGTGTTGAGAAGCTTCGACAGCTCGCGCCACTCCTCGATCACGGCCACGATCTCGTGCTCGGCCCGGATCGAGCGCAGCACCTTCGTGTCGGTCGAGTAGCCCGTCTTGCCCTTGCGGCCCGGCGTCAACTCGAGCTTCTCGAACAGGATGCGGCCGAGCTGCTGCGGCGAGCCGAGCACGAACTCCTCGCCTGCGAGCTCGTACGCGAGCGCCTCGAGCTCCTCGACGCGGTCGGCAAGGCGAGCCGTGATCTCGCCCATCCGGTACGTGTCGATGCGGACTCCGGCCTGCTGCATCCGGTCGAGCACCCCGACGAGCGGCATCTCGACGTCGCGGTACAGCGGTTCGGCTCCGCGCTCGCGCACACGGTCGAGCAGCGGGTCGCGCAGGCGCAGCGTGACAGCCGCGTGGCGGACGAGTTGCGCCGTCTCCTCCTCTGCCTCAGGCTCGGCCACCGCCTCGACCGCGTACTCCGCCGCGAGGTCGTCGAGGAGGTACTCGCTCCTCGCCGGATCGATCAGGTAGGCGAGGATCATCGTGTCGTCGACGGCCTCGACTCCGAGCGCCTTCGCGTCGTGCGCGACGAATGTCGCCTCGAGCCGCTCCGGTCGCGGCGAGACGACGACCTCGTCACCGAGCGCGACGGCGATCCGCCCGTCGTCGGCGGCGACGCCGACCGGCTCCGGACTTTGTAACAGACTGTTACTTGCCTCCTCGCGCCAGGCCACGGCCGTGCCGGCCGAGATCCGCTCGCGCGCGGGCACCGCCTCATCGAGCTCGTCGACGCGCGCGAGCAGAGCCCGGAACTCGAACTGCCGGAACGTCTCGCGCAGCTGTGCACGGTCGGGCGGCGCGAGGACGAGCTCGGCCGGATCGGCGTCGAGATCGAGGTCCCGGCGCATCGTCGCGAGCACCTTCGCGCCCCGTGCCTGGTCGGCGAACTCCGTCAGGTTCTTCTTGCGCGCGGGCGACAGCTCGTCGACGTGCTCGAGCACCTCCTCGAGCGAGCCGTACTGCGCGACGAGCTGGCCCGCCGTCTTGTCCCCGATGCCGGGGACGCCCGGAATGTTGTCCGACGAGTCGCCCTTGAGCCCGATGAAGTCGGGGATCTGGTCGGGCCGGATCCCGTAGCGCGCCTCGACCCGCTCGGGCGTGTAGACGTTGACGTCGCTCACGCCGCGCGGCGTCATCATCAGGCAGACGTTCTCGGAGACGAGCTGGAATGCGTCGCGGTCAGTCGAGACGACGCACGTCTTGATACCGGCGTCGTCGGCGCGCGTCGCGAGAGTCGCGATCACGTCGTCCGCCTCCCAGCCCTCGAACTCGAGGTTCCGGTAGCCGAACGCCTGCACGATCGGCCGCAGGTGCGGGAACTGCTCGCGAAGCAGGTCGGGCATCGGGCGGCGACCCTCCTTGTAGACGACGTCGGCCGCCTCGGCCTGCGCGGCGCGGTGCACGGGCCGCGTGTCCCAGGCGACCGCGACACCTTTCGGCCGGTAGTCGGAGAGGAGCTTGAAGAGCATGTTCGTGAAGCCGAGCAGGGCGTTCGTCGGGAAGCCCTCGCTCGTTGCGAGCTCCTCGGGCAGCGCGAAGAACGCGCGATAGGCGAGGTTGTTGCCGTCGACGAGGAAGAGCTCGGAGTCGCGCGCCGGAGCGTCGCTCAGGTCGAGTTCGGCTCCCGTCAGGGTCTTCGGAGACATCGCCTCCGAGTCTATTGCGCCCTACTTCAGCGTCTTCAAGTACGCGATCAGCTGCGCGATCTGCTCGTTGGAGAGGATCCCGCCCCAGTGCGGCATGCTCACGATCGGCGCTCTGCCGATCACGCTGCCGCTGCGGATCACGGCGGCAATCTTGGCGTCCGTGTTGAACTGGTGCCGGAAGTCCTGCCCGGAGAGGACGGGGATCGACTTGTCCGGCGAGAGCGGATTCGGCACGCCGCCAAGGCCGTTCGGGCCGTGGCAGTTGACGCACCCGTAGCGGACGTACAGCGCGGCGCCCGCAACGGCGGCGCCCTGGCCTTGAGGCACGGCCACCGGCTGTGCCTCTGCGACGGGCGGAAGGCCTGCCCGGAGATAGGCCACGAGATTCGCGACCTGCGTCTTCGAGATGACCTCGCCCCAGACGGGCATGTACGGCTGCTTGGGATTCGCCGACTCGCCGAGTCCGTGGTCGATGATGTGCCTCAACTGCGCAGCGGTGAGACTCGCGCCGACCGTCTTCAGGGCCGGCACGGCCGGATCGACACCGCCGCGACCTTGCATGCCGTGGCAGTCGAGGCACCCGAACTGGACGAACGTGTGCGCTCCGGCGGCCACGGCCGGAGAGACCTTCGGATACGAGACTGCCGTCGCGCTCGACCCGGCCGCCTGCGTCGTGATCGTCGTCGTCTGCTCGCCGTAGTGACCTGCCGCATAGGCAATTGCACCGACTGCGATCGCGAGCGCGATTCCCGCGCCTACCATCGCCGGCAGAATCCGGGTTCCGCGACGGGACCGTTCTTCGTCCGCCATTGGCGCATCCTTCCGGTCCTGTCGCAGCCTGACATCCGTACTTCGCCGCGAACTCGCTGCTTGAATCCGCCGGTGCCGCGCGTCCCTCTCCTTTCCGGCAGCCGCCTCATCGTTGCGTCGGCTCCTGCAGACGCTCGCGTACTGCGGCCGCCAACACCCGGACGCGCGACGGACGTCGAGGCGGCGACGCGCGAGGCGCTCCGTTTCCCCCTCGACGGGCAGCCGCTCGAGGCGCTCGCAAGGGGCGCGGCCCGCGCGACGATCGTGGTGGAGCCCCCGGCGTTGCCGGTCGGGAGCGTGCGCGGCAACCAGCGCGCACTGGCGACCGGAGCGGTGATCGAGGCGCTGGAGGAGCTCGGCATCCCGACTCGCAACCAGACGCTGCTCGTCGCCTGCGGGCTGGCGCGCCGCGCGAGCCACGCGGAGATCGCGTCGCTCGTGACGCCGGAGCTCAGGCGCCGCTTCCACGGCCGGGTGACGGTGCACGACGCCGCCGACCCGGACCTCGTCGGGCTTCCGGCCGACACGCCGCGGGTCCGGGTCGCACGTGAGCTCGTCGACACGGATCTCGTCGTCTCGGTCACCGCTGCAGAGACCGTGCTCCATGGCGGTCCGGCGACGCTGCTCGCGGCCGCCGACGCCGAGACGCAGCGCCGCGGCACGGCCGAGTCGCTACTCGAGACGAGAGGCTCGGAAGGCTGGCGCCTCGCGACGCTCGTGGAGCGGTCGCTGGCCGCTCGCGTTCCGCTCTTCGGCGTCTCCCTCGTCCTCAACCACCCTGTCTTCGCGGGGCTTCTGCGCGGCTATCCCTACGAGCCGGAGGCGGCCGAGCGAATCGCCCGCTCGCGCCTGAGGCTCGCCTTCTCCGCGGCGCCGGATTCCGTTCGCCGACGCGTGCTGCGGACGCTTCGCGGAACGAGGACAACGGCGGCGGTGCTCGCCGGCCCTCCGTCGGTGGCCCACGCAGAGGCCCTGCTCCGCTCGATCGAGCTGCGCCGAGCGACCCTCGACGAGCCGCTCGACGCCCTCGTAATCGGGATCCCCGGAACCACGCCGTTCCTCCCGCGCGAACGGCCGAACCCGCTGCTGGCCGCCCATCTCGGCCTTGCGCACGCACTCGGTCTGTGGCGAGACGGCTTTCCGGTCCGTGACGGTGGGATCGTGATCCTCGTCCACGGCTTCCGGCGCATCTTCGCCCGGCCGACCCAGCAGCCCTACCACGTCTTCTTCCGCTCCGACCCGATCGCTCGCGACCCTGATCTGCTCGCTGCCGCCGAAGAAGCTGTCGCCGCGGATGCGCGTGCGATCGAGGAGTACCGCGCCGGCCGCACCGTGCACCCGTTGCTCCCGTTCCGCGACTGGGAGGCGTGCCGGCCTGCGCTCGAGCGGCTCGGAGCCGTCTACGTCGCGGGAGCGCGGGACGCCGCCGCCGTGCGGCAGCTCGGCTTCGTCCCGATCGGCAGTGTCGGCGCGGCTCTCCAGATGGCCCGAGGCCACCGCGGACCCGATGCACGAGTCGGCTTTCTCCTCACTCCGCCGTACTTCCCGCTCCGGGTCGGCTCAGGGGACGCGTAAGCCGAGGACGTCCGCAGCCGCGAGGATCTCGTCGTCTGCGACGTCGAGTGCCCGCACCGAGGCCAGCCTCAGCTCGGATCCGGCGCGGTCGAACAGCGTCAGGTTCAGCCACTGCGACTCGAACGTCGACCACCAGCGAACGCCCGCCGCGTCCGGATACCGCTCGTACAACGCCCGCGCCTGCGGCTGCGTCACCCCGCGCGATCTCGTCGCGACCTTGGACGGCCGCAGACGCTCGCGACGCAGCACCGCCGGATCGTCGAGGTCGACGATCTCCGCGCGGTCGGGTAGCTCCAGCTCGGCGAGCGCAAGCGGCAGGCCGCGCCGCGAGAGCAACGCCGGCTGCAGCCGCTGGCCGCGGAAGCGCGCAAACTGCTCGACGACGCAGGAGCGCGGCTGCTCCGACAGATACAGACAGCCGTAGAGGTCGGCGTTGTCGTGGCGTCCGTCGCCCTGGTACGGGCGCGGGAACCAGAGTGCGCCGTCGGGGCGATCTGGACGGACGCGGGCGTTCCAGGCGAAGCAGCGGTACAGGATCACGCGAACGCGTCGGACCGCTCGGCCCGGATGGCGCGCATGAGCTCCTCGGTGCGGCCCGCGCGGATCAGGTCGATCGGACGCCGGTCGCCCAGCAACGGATTGAGGCCGAACAGCCAGGCGAGGGCCGCCTCCCGCTCGTAGAGGCGGAGGAGGTTCGCCCACACGAGCTCGAGCAGATCGACCTTCTCGGCGTTGAGTGGATCGATGCCCGAGCCGCGGAGCCAGCGCGTCACCTGCGCGCGGCTGACGCCGAGCATGTCGGCGAGCCGCGATGACGAGCCGAAATCCACTCGCAGCGCATCGACCTTCGTGGCGATTGCGACGGCCATGCCTCGCAGACTAGCGCAACGTTTTCTGTTGCGCAACACAAGACGTTGCGCCGGAAGCTCGCGTATCATTCACCCGCAGGCCGAAGTGGCGGAATTGGCAGACGCGCCGGACTCAAAATCCGGTGGCCTTCGGGCCGTGTGGGTTCGATTCCCACCTTCGGCACTGAGTCGAGCTAGCGGGTCGCGTTCTCGGGCGTGCGGCGGCTGACGAACG
Source organism: Gaiellaceae bacterium (assembly GCA_036496985.1). GTDB lineage: Bacteria > Actinomycetota > Thermoleophilia > Gaiellales > Gaiellaceae > Palsa-739. Next base: position 9,437 of record DASXKE010000009.1, read on the forward strand.
CGTACGCCGCCACTCCCGCAACGAACAGCAACAGCCCCAAGCCGCCCCAGTAGTACGGGTTGGGCGTGTTGTCGCCGGCGAGGCGGCGATGCCAGCTGTTCCACTGGATCGCGGCCACGACGAGCAGGGGCACGCCGGCACCGGCGACCACCCCGAGGGTGACCGGCCCGTCCTTCCACGGCGACATGCGCACCAGGAGCACGGCGAGGACGATTCCTGGCAGGAGCAGAAAGACGATGAAGCTGACCATCCCGAAGACCGTCGCCGCACCGACAAGCGCCCAGAGCCAGAAGCCGACGCAGCCGCCGAGATGAGTAGACGGCCGGGCGGCGTGCGGTTGCACGGTCACACCCAGATTCTACGTTCGCCCCTCCGAACCATCTAGGCTCGACCGCATGGCCAAGAGCCTCGGAATCCTCACCGGCGGCGGCGACTGCCCCGGCCTCAACGCGGTCATCCGCGCGGTCGTGCGCCGGGCCGACGCGGCGGGCTGGGACGTTGTCGCCGTGCGTGAGGGTTGGCGCGGCCTCGTGGAGCCGATCTTCGAGGATCTCGGCCCATCGCAGGTGTCGGGGATCCTGCCGCGCGGCGGGACGATCATCGGCACGAGCCGGACGAACCCATTCAATGTCGAGGGCGCCGTCGAGCGCGTACTGCAGAACTTCACCGACCGCGGGCTCGACGCACTCGTCGCAATCGGCGGCGAGGACACCCTCGGCGTCGCGGCGCGCCT
>DASXKE010000010.1:0-3902 GCA_036496985.1 Gaiellaceae bacterium
CGGAATCGCGACCGCGAGGACGACGAGAAGCCTGCGCTTCCGCCGCGGCCGCCGAGTTTTCGTCTTCGGCTTCGTCGTCCGCTTTGGGCTCACGCCCAGACGCCGAGCGCGCGGAGCCGGCGGTGGGCGCGCAGGCGGAGGTCGTGCTCGAGCCGCTCGGCCGCAAGATCGTCCGACGCCGCCGCCCGCAACGTCACGGTCGCGGGATCGGCGAGCGCACTGACATAAACGGACGCGTCGCGTTCGTCTGCGACGTCCTCGCGCAGGGCGTCGAGCGCGGCGTCGAGATCGGCGGCGAGCGGCACGGGGACGGAGATCTCGGCGAACGTCTCGCGGCTCCGGATCGATGCGTTGACGATCGTGTCGGAGGCGAGCTTCTCGTTCGGCACGACGATCCGGCGCCGGTCGCCCGCCCGGATGAAGGTGTACGTGAGGCCGATCTCCTCGACCACGCCCGGGACGCCCTCGTACTCGACGCGGTCGCCGATGCGCACCGGCTGCGCGAGCGCGATCAGCAAGCCGGCGATGAAGTTCCCGAGCGTCTTCTGTGCAGCGAAGCCGAGGATGATCCCGAGAATCGCCGTCGAGGCGAGCAGGCCGCCGGCGACGGCGCGCACCTCGGGAATCGCGAGCAGTGCCGAGAAGAGGCCGACGACGAGGATGACCACGATGATCATCCGCCGGAAGATGCGGTAGCGCGTCGCCGACTCCGGCGTCAACGTGCGGCGCCGCAGCAGCCAGTCGATGGCGCGGGCAAACAGCACGACCACGGCGAAGATCGCCGCGGCGATGACGATGTGCTTCCAGAACTCGCTCATCCCCCGCCCGGATTTCGCGGCGAACCGGCGAAATCCTCAGTACTCAGTCGAGCGGAAGTGGGCGGCGGCCTTCGAAGCCGTCGTCCAGGCGGTGCCACCAGCCGATCTCGTCCTCGCCGAGCTGCCAACAGAGAAGCACCGTCTCGTCGTCCCGGAGCGCCGGAAAGTCGATGAGGCCGAGGTCGAGGTCTTTGACCTGCGCGCCGTGAGCCGTGATCTCGTCCACGAGCCGTGCTAGACGGCGCGCGATGGCGTCGACCTCGGCGCTGGCGGAGGCGAGCTCGGCGGGCGGGATGCCGCCGCCGTTACCGCGGATCTTCTGCTCGAGCTCCTCCTGGCGCTCGAGCGCGGCCGCGTGCTCCTGCCGGTCCGCGACGAGCTGCTCGACGAGCGGACGCACGTCCTCGAGCTCGGCGTTCGCCTCCTCCGGCGTGAAGTGCCGCATGGCCCGAACCCTATGCTGAGCGCCCGTGGAGATCGAAGCTGCTCCGCCGCGGCCGCGCGAGGATCACACGCGCCTCATCCTCTGGGGCGTCTTCGTCGGGCTGATAGCGCTGGTCAACTACGCGGCGCGGTTCTCGGGGGGCAGCAGCGGGGGCCGAGTCGGGTCGCATCAGGAGGTCTACTCGTACTCGACGTTCGCCGGCGGGGCGATCCTCTACGCCGTCTGGCTCGGAATCATCCTGCTCATCGTCAAAGGTCGCTTCGACCTGCTCGCGCTACGGGCGCCTCGCCGCTGGGGGGCGGCGTTCGGGCTCGCCGTCGGCGTCATCGTCTCGATCTTCATCTGGGAGGCCGTGATCTCGGCTCTGCCGCTGCCGGAAAGCCCCGGCAAGGAGCAGGGGATCACGAATGTGCCGTGGGAGCCGGCGCACGCCGGCGCCTTCGCCGCCAACCTCGTCCTCTTCGCCGTGATCGCGCCATTCGTCGAGGAGCTGACCTTTCGCGGCGCCGGCCAGTCGCTACTCGGCTTCCTCGGACGCTGGTGGTCGATCATCCTCGTCGGGATCGCCTTCGGCCTCGCCCACGGGCTCGTCGAGGCGCTGCTCGTGCTCGTCCCGTTCGGCATTGCCCTCGCCTGGTTGCGCGACCGGACCGACAGCGTCGTGCCGGGGATGGTGGTGCACGGGCTCTTCAACGCCGCGGCGTTGATAGCGATCGTGCTGGGCTAGCTAGTCCTCTTCGTCGCCGTTCTCGACCACGAACTGGTCGGGCGTGACGTCCTCGAGGAAGCTGCGGAACCGCAGAACCTCGGCTTCGAGCTGCTCCTCGTCGACTTCTTCGCCCTCGAACTCGATCGCGGACTCCGCGATCACGTCGTCGGCGGCGAAGATCGGGGCTTCGGCGCGGATGGCGAGCGCAATGGCGTCGGAGGGGCGGGAGTCGACCTCGATCTCCTGGCCGTCCCGAAGGACGGTGATCTGTGCGTAAAAGGTGTTCTCGCGGAGCTCGGTCACGGTGATGCGGCTGATCGAGGCGCCGAGATGCTCGAGCATCTCGCTCACGAGGTCATGCGTCATCGGCCTCGCGGACGTCTGGCTCTGCAGCTTCATGAGGATGGCGGCCGCCTCGGGATGCCCGATCCAGATCGGCAGGAACTTGTTCCCGTCCGCAGTCTTCAACAGAACGATCGGCTGCTTGCCGACCAGATCGAAGCTGACTCCGTAGATGAGCATCTCCTGCATCCGCGGCAACCTCGTCTCGAATATAGCTCAGGGCGGCTCGGCCAAAACCCCGGGGGGAGCCGTAGGCGACGCGCTGTCTGCTGGCGCCGGCGGCTTTGCCGGCGGCGCTTCAGCAATCCGTAACCCCCGTCCGCCAGGCGGCGTTTGGGAGAGATGCGCCCTTTGTGGCTAGACGACATCGAGTCGTTCGAGGCGATCTCGCAAAACGAGGACGCCCGGCGGATCTTCCTGCGGATGGCCTCGCTCTCGCAGACGGGGCGCACGCCGAGCTTCGTCGCCGAGATCGCACTCGACGAGGATCTGGACGCGGCGACGAAGGGCCGGCTCGTCGAGCTCGCTGAAGACGAGTCGTTTCTGCTCGCGGTCGAGGAGTACCTCGTGAGGACGCATCGCCTTCACTAAAAGACGCGGTGAGGTGGGCGATCCTGGATTCGAACCAGGGACCTCCGCCTTATCAGAGCGGCGCTCTAACCAGCTGAGCTAATCGCCCGCGCGGTCGTCGATTGTAGCCGCCGCGTTCTCCAACGCCTCGACCAGCTCGGCAAGGTCGTGCTCATCTCCGAAGGGCAGCTCGACCCGCCCTGGTAGGACGCGTCCCGTTCGGCCGGTCAGGTGCTCGATCGCGGCGCGAGCGCGCTCGGCAAGCGCGGGATCGACCGGAGCGGAGTGCGTGCGCGGCCGCTGCCGCGCGCCGGCCCACTTGGCGCGCTGCTCGGCCGCACGCACCGAGAGCCCGCGCCGCACGATCTCGCGCGCAAGCCGGCGCCTGCCTTCGTGATCGGGCACGGCGAGGACAGCCCGGGCATGTCCCTCGGAGAGCTGGCCGCGTTCGACCATCCCGAGCACGTCGTCGGGGAGCTCGAGCAAGCGGATGCGGTTCGAGACGGACGGCTTGGAACGGCCGACGCGCTCGGCCACCTCACCGAGCGAGAGCGAGAACTCGTCGATCAGAACGGCGTAGGCACGCGCCTCTTCGATCGGCGTCAGCTGTTCGCGCGCGACGTTCTCGACGAGCCCGAGCAGAAGCGTCTCACGATCGTCGGCAGCACGAACGACCGCGGGCACAGTCTCGCGGCCCGCCTCTCGTGCCGCCCGCCAGCGACGCTCGCCGGCGACGATCTCGTAGCCGCCCACACCGCGTGGCCGTACGAGCAGAGGCTGGATGATCCCCTCGCGCCGAACCGACTCCGCGAGGCCCGACGCGGCCTCGGCCTCGAAGCGGCGACGTGGTTGACGCGGGTTAGGATGAATCGCGTCGACTGGGATCTCGAGTAGCTCGCTCGGGACCGCCTGCCCGCCGATGAGCATCTCGAGTCCGCGGCCGAGGCCACGACGCTGGGGTGAGGACTCAGGCGCGCTCGACAAGCTCCATCGCCACCTTCCAGTAGGCGTCGGCTCC
>DASXKE010000011.1:0-3471 GCA_036496985.1 Gaiellaceae bacterium
GGTCTCGTCGTCACGCACGGCTACGGGCCGCGGTACCAGCACTCGACGGGACAGCTCCACAAGGGCGGCCCGAACACTGGGCTTTTCCTGCAGTTGATCGACGACGAGGGCGACGAGATCCCGATCCCCGGCAAGCCGTTCGGCTTCCGGCGGCTGATCCGCGCCCAGGCTGCGGGCGATTTCGAAACGCTGAAGGAGCGCGGCCGCCGCGCGGCGCGCATGAGATTGGAGGATCTGTAGCGATGCAACTCGGAATGGTCGGCCTCGGCCGGATGGGCGCGAACATGACCGAGCGGCTGCGCGCCGCGGGTCACGACCTCAAGACGTTCGACCCGAACGTCGAGGGAACGGCGTCGTCGCTCGAGGAGCTGGTGCAGCAGCTCGACACACCGCGCTCGGTCTGGTTGATGGTGCCGGCGGGGATCGTCGACTCGGTGCTCGGCGAGCTCGCGCCCCATCTCGCGGAGGGCGACACGATCATCGACGGCGGCAACTCCTACTACGTCGACGACCTCCGCCGCTCGCACGAGCTACGCAGCGACAAGAAGCTCCATTACGTGGACGTCGGCGTCAGCGGCGGCGTCTGGGGCAAGGATCGCGGCTACTGCCTGATGGTCGGCGGCGACGACGAGGCGGTCGGCCGCCTCGAGCCGGTGCTCGAGGCGCTCGCGCCCGGCGTCGACTCGGCCGAGCGGACGCCGGGCCGCGAAGGAGATCCGACACCCGACGAACAGGGCTGGCTCCACTGCGGGCCGTCCGGCGCCGGGCACTTCGTGAAGATGGTTCACAACGGCATCGAGTACGGCCTGATGCAGGCGTATGCCGAGGGCCTCAACGTCCTCAAGCACGCGAACATCGGCCTGCACGCGCAGGAGACGGACGCCGAGACGACGCCGCTCCGTGACCCCGATCTCTACAAGTACGAGCTCGACATCGCGGCGGTCACCGAGCTCTGGCGGCGCGGCTCGGTCATCTCCTCATGGCTGCTGGACCTGACCGCGCAGGCCCTGCACGAGACGCCCGAGCTCGACGAGTACGCGGGCCACGTCAGCGATTCGGGCGAGGGCCGCTGGACGGTGCAGGCCGCAGTCGAGGAAGGCGTCCCGGCGCCGGTGCTCGCAGCGTCGTTGTTCAACCGGTTCGCCTCGCGCGGCGAGGCCGACTTCGGCGACCGTGTCCTCTCGGCAATGCGCCACGCCTTCGGCGGCCATCTCGAGAAGAGCCCCGAACAGTGACCGAGACGGCCGAGCCGCCCACCGCACAGAAGGAGAACCCGCTCGCGGAGGGTCTCGCCCTGCGCCGGACCCCGGACCCGTGCGCGCTCGTCATCTTCGGCGCCTCCGGCGACCTGACGCACAAGAAGCTGATGCCCGCGCTCTACGCGCTCGCCGTCCGCCAGCTCCTGCCGCCTCGATTCGCGATCGTCGGCGTCGCGCGTACCGACGGTGACGACAGCTCGTTCCGCCAGGACATGGAGGACGCGGTGAAGAAGCACGCGCGCGATCCGTTCCGGCAGGACCTCTGGGACGAGCTCGCCGAGCAGCTCCACTGGGTCACGGCCGACTTCGCGGACGCGGGCGGCGAGGACAAGCTCCATGATCTGGTCGACAAGCTCGATTCGGAGCACGAGCTCGGCGGCAATCGCGTCTTCTACCTCGCCGTTCCGCCACCCGCCTTCCCCGACATCGTCGAGGCGCTCGGCAAGCGCCGCGACGACCACGGGTGGACGCGCCTCGTGGTCGAGAAGCCGTTCGGCCACGACCTCGAGTCGGCGAAGCATCTGACGGCGATCCTGCTCGAGTACTTCAAAGAGGACGAGATCTTCCGGATCGACCACTACCTCGGCAAGGAAACGGTCCAGAACATGCTGGCCCTCCGCTTTGCCAACGGGATCTTCGAGCCGATCTGGAACCGCCAATTCGTCGACCACGTGCAGATCACGGTCGCGGAGTCGATCGGGATCGAGGCGCGGGCCGGCTACTACGAGCACGCCGGAGCGATCCGCGACATCTTCCAGAACCACTTGCTCCAGCTCCTCGCGCTCACCGCGATGGAGCCGCCGATCGACTTCACGTCCGACTCGGTGCACAACGAGAAGGTCAAGGTGCTGCGCGCGCTGCACACGCCGGCGCCGCGATCGGTTGTGCGTGGCCAGTACGGACGCGGTTTCGTCGAGGGCGAGGAGGTCGTCGCGTACCGCGAGGAAGAAGGAGTCGCGCCTGACTCCATGACGGAGACGTACGTCGCGGCGAAGCTTTACGTCGACAACTGGCGCTGGGCAGACACGCCGTTCTACGTGCGCATGGGCAAGCGGCTCGCGCGGCACGAGACGACGATCGCGATCCAGTTCAAGCAGGCGCCGCACCCGCCGTTCGAGGAGACGGCCGCCGAGGGGCTGCGCCCGAACGTGCTCGTCGTCCACGTGCAGCCCGACGAGGGCGTCTCGCTCGCGATCGGCGCGAAGGTGCCCGGTCAGGGGATGACGATCCGCACCGTGCACATGGACTTCCTCTACGGCGGCGCTTTCCGCACCGGCATGCCCGAGGCGTACGAGCGGCTCATCCTCGACACGATGCTCGGCGACTCGACGCTGTTCACGCGGGCGGACGAGGTCGAGCAGCAGTGGCTGCTCGTCGACGCGATCGTCGGTGCCTGGCAACGCGACAAGACAGCGTTCCCGAACTATCCCGCGGGCTCGTGGGGGCCGCCGAACGCCGACGAGCTCCTGCACCGCGACGGCCGGTCGTGGCGACGGCCCTGAAGGACCTAGCCTGGATCGGCGAGGACGTGTGCCTTGCCGACGTCGACACGGCCCTTGCGCGGCTGCGCGCTCAGGCTGCGGCCGAGGGCCCGAGCATGCGGACGTCCGTGATGACCCACATCGCGTGGGTGCCCTACGGCTGGCGGGAGCCGGCCCGCGCGGCGCTGGCCGGCATGGCCGAGCTGCATCCGTCGCGGACGATCCTCCTCTTCCCAGAGCCGCACGCGGACGACAACCGGATCGACGCCCGCGCCGAGGTCGAGCGCTGGGAGGTGCCGGACACCGACCGGGGCCTTGTGACGGAGGTGGTCGAACTGACGCTCCGCGGCTCGCGCGCCGGGGCTCCGGCGAGCATCGTCGAGCCGTTGCTCATCTCCGACTTGCCCGTGTTCCTACGGTGGCGCGGCGAGCCGGCGTGGGGAGCGCCGGAGCTCGAGCAGCTCGTCGATATCACCGACCGACTGATCGTCGACTCGACGGAGTGGGACGACTTGCCGGCTCCCTATGGGCGGCTGGCCGAGCTCTTCTCCCGTTCCGCGGCCTCGGACATCGCGTGGGCCCGGACGTCGCGCTGGCGCTCGCATCTCGCGACGCTCTGGCCCCGGATCGCGGAAGTGCAGACGGTGCGCGTGCGCGGCACGGCGGCGCAGGCATGGCTCCTGTGCGGCTGGCTGCGATCGCGACTCGGTCACGAGATCGCGCTCGAGCAC
>DASXKE010000012.1:0-8439 GCA_036496985.1 Gaiellaceae bacterium
TTCGTCTTACTCGACGACGCGCCGCACCTTGTCCTCGGAGACGCGCTCCTCCGCTGGTCTGCCGGCGGTTACACCGAACGACGAGCGAGGCCGCGCGGGCGCGCCGTCGTGATCACGCCACCGACGACTCTCGCAGTCCTCGACGCCGGCTGGGAAGCAAGCGTGCCGCTCCTCCATCCGTCGGGCGGCCTCGCAACCTAGCGCGGCCTACCTCCTCGCCGGAATCACCGCTCCGATGATCCAGAACAGCGGGAGGATGAAGCCGAGGATGAACATCACCCAGTGGCCCTTGCGCAGACAGGTGACACCGAGAGCGATGAGCAGCACGAGGTAGAGAAGCCCGAACCCGATCCCGTACCACATGCGCGCAACCTCCTTGACCGTCGAAGTGCACTGATCGTCTCAAGCGCGACCGCCGGACGCATCGCCTCGAAGGGATGACGTCGTGAGCTAGCCGAAGCCGAGGATGAACTTGGCGTCGTCGGACATCCGGTCCGGCGTCCAGGGCGGGTCGAACGTCAGCTCGAGCTCGACGTCCTCGATTCCCTCGACCTGGCGGATCGCGCTGTCGATGTCCTGCGCGATCAGTGGCCCCGCCGGACAGCCCATCGACGTGAGGCTGTACAGAACCTTGGCTTTCGAGTCCTCGACGTCGACCTCGTAGACGAGGCCGAGATCGACGACGTCCATCCCGAGCTCGGGATCCTCGACCGTGCGGAGAATCTCCATCACCTCGTCGCGCGTGGCCACCCGGCCAGTCTAGAGACGCCTACGATTGCGGCGTGGTCGGCACCGTCGGCAACGGGGCTCTGACTGTGATCCTTCTGGTCGCGGCGATCGGGCCGGTGATCGCCGTGATCTGGTTCGCGTGGTGGTTCCTGCGCGCCGGGAAGCGCTTCGACGAGCAGGAGCGGGCGGCGGGACGTCGCCCGCCGCCGTAGGCTCCAGCAAGACCACACCTGCCCGCTTACGCTGCGGGCTGGATGTTCTGGTTGACCCGGAAGACGTTGTCCGGGTCGTACTGCGCCTTGATGCGCGCGAGACGGTCGTAGTTCGCGCCGTACATGCCGCGGACGCGATCGGGCTCCTCGTCCATCTGGAAGTTCGAGTAGCCGCCCGGCATCGCGTACGGCCTCGTCGCGTCCGAGAAGCCACGTGCCCACTCCGAGACGGCTCCCGCGTTGGCGGGGTCCGGATCGATCCCGGCCACCACCTGTGCCCAGCGCGCCTCTCGATACGCCCACGCCGTGTCCTCGTTTGCCGGACGCGCAGCGGCGCCGTCGATCGTGTACATGTGCATCGTCGACTTCCACGTCGGCGCCTTCGGCATCCACTCGAGGTTCGCCTCGATCAGCCCTTCGCTCATCTCGTCGAAGAACTCACCGCGCCAGTACCACTGCTCGCCCGGCGGGAACAGCCCGTCGAAGGCCGTGTTCCAGACGGGGAACGGCATCGGCGCAACGCCGTCGAGCAGAGGCTTGCCGTAGGCGCGCGCCTCGCGGAGCGCCGGCGTCTCCTCCTCCCCGGGCTGCGTGTAGACGACGGCGGCAACCTTGCGCAGGTGCAGTTCCTCGGGGAACGGCGGCCCCGGAGGCACGGACAGGTACGCGAACCAGCCGCCGAGCTCGTCCGGAGCCGAGGCGATGAAGTCCGCGTACCAGCGCATGACGTCGGCCGTGTCGTCGAGGTCGTAGAGCACCGGACCGGCGAGGACGTTCGTGAGCGGATGACAGCGGAACGAGAACGACGTCACGACCCCGAAGTTCCCTCCTCCGCCGCGGAGCGCCCAGAAGAGATCCGGCTCGCGCTCGGCGTCGGTCTGGACGACCGAGCCGTCGGCAAGGACGACGGTCGCGGCGACGAGGTTGTCGATCGTGAGCCCGAAGGCACGCGACAAGTGCCCGACGCCGCCGCCGAGCGTGAGGCCGCCCACTCCGGTCGTGCCGATGATCCCGACCGGGATGGTCAGCCCGTGCTGGTGCGTGGCCTCGAGCAGATCCTTGAGCAGGACTCCGCCGCCGGCGCGGGCCATCGACGCCGCCGGATCGACGCTGATGTCGTTGATTTGCGAGAGATCGATCACGAGGCCGTCGTCGACGGAGCCCAGGCCGCCGCCGTTGTGGCCGCCGCCGCGCACGGCGATCCGAAGATCGTGCTCGACGCCGTAGCGCAGCGCCGCGGCGACGTCCGCCTCGTCGGTGCAGTAGGCGATCGCGGCCGGCCGCTTGTCGATCATCGCGTTGTAGAGCGCGCGTGAGGCGTCGTAGTCGGCGTCAGCCGGCTGGACGACGCGGCCTTTCACCGCAGACGCGAGCCCTTCGACCGAAACAGCCATCTTCTCCTCCCTGTCGCTTGCGCCGACTCTACTCCGTCGGTTGTTGTCCTACTAGACGCCGAGGAGGCGTACTTCTTCCCTCCGCTCGCGGGCGAAGAAGTGGATCCCGTCGACGAACCGGACCCAGTTGCAACGCGTGCACATGACGAGCGAATGTGTCCGGGCGCTGTCGGCGAGGAAGCGGACGCCGCGCAGGAGATCTCCGTTCGAGACGCCGGTCGCCGCGACGATCACCTCGCCCGGCGCGAGATCCTCGGTGCGGAAGACACGCTCGTAGTCCTCGATCCCGGCCGCCCGCAGCTCGTCGATCTCCCGGCGCGAAGTCGGCCAGAACTGAGCCTGCAGCTCGCCGCCGAGACAGCGAAGCGCAGCCGCCGACAGCACGGCCTGCCGGGTGCCGCCGATCCCGATCGCGAGGTGGTCGTTGGTGCCGCGGATCGCCGCCGAGATCGCCGCGGTGACATCGCCGTCCTGGATCAGCTTGATCCGCGCTCCCGAGTTACGGATTTCCTCGATCAGGTCATGGTGGCGCGGACGGTCGAGAACGATGGTTGTCACGTCGTTCACGCGACGGCCGAACGCCTCCGCGATCGCCTCGATGTTGTCGCCCACCGGACGCAGGAGGTCGATCTTGCCGCGTGCGAGCGGGCCGACGGCCATCTTCCGCATGTAGATGTCGGGCAGCTGCGTGAAGCGGCCGGGATCGCCGACGGCGATCATCGACATCGCACCGTTCCCGCCGCGAGCCACGACACCGCGACCCTCGAGCGGGTCGAGCGCGAGATCGACCTCCTCCGCGCCACCGCCGACGATCGCGCCCGGCGTGAGCCCGCCCGAATCGTCCAGCGAGCCGAAGACGACGCGACCGCTGATCGGCAGGATGTCGAGCGTCGCGCGCATGGCGGTCGCAGCGCTCTCCTCGGCCGCCGCCTCGTCGTCCCGCCCGAGCCAACGCGCCGAGATCAGGGCCGCACGCTCGGTCGCGCGCAGGTACGACTGGCACTGGCAGGGCCGTTCCGCACCGGCTCCGTGCTCGACGTCTTCGCTCACCGCGCCACAGTACGGCTTTGCTCGGCCGCGTCGAGGACGAGGTCGGCGACAGTCCGCGCAGCTCGGTCGGCGTCTTCGTTCTCGATCACCGGTACGCCGAACCTCTCCGCGCGCGCGACGATGACCTCCTGCAGCCGGCGGATGTCGGAGAAGCGCTCGAGGTAGCGCGACTCCCGGCGCTCCGAATCCTCGTCGCGGAAACGGAAGTGGCGCATGTGCTCGTCCTCGTCTCCGATCGAGAGCACGACGAACACCGAAACGGCCTGCTCCGGCCGCGGCAGCTCGACCATTCCGGGCACGAGGTGGACACCCTCCAGCACGATCGACCAGCCCTCCTCCAGCGCGCGCTCGGATGAGGCGCGCACGCCGACGAGGACATTCCTGGCCTGCTCCCGGAAGCCGAACTCGAGCGGGTCGTCTGCGTCGGGATAGACGTCGCCTGCCTCGAAGCTCGACTGATGGATCGACGGCATGAACGCGCGCGAGAAGAAGGCGCGCATCGTCTGGCGTACGAAATCCGTCGAGGTGACGCGCGTGATTCCGAAGCGGTACGCGAGCTCCGTCGCGACCGTCGACTTGCCCGTTCCGGTCGCGCCGCCGATGAAGATCATGATCGGCAGGTCGAGCTCGCGGAGCTCCTGGTAGCGGCGCAGGCGCTGGATCGACTCCCGTCCCTCCTCCTCGCCGAGCACCTCGACCGCAAGCTCCTCGAGCCGCTCGAGCTCGATCTCTCCGCGGCCGCGGTCCCGCAGCTCGTCGTGGACGCGGCTCGCGAGCGCGTACGCGCGGTGTCCGGCGACGCCGGCGGCCATCAGCGAGCGCGCCATCAGCCCGCGCGAGTACGGCAGGCCGAGCTCGCCACCACCGAGCGGGAGCGGGTTGATCCGCCGCGGTTCGTTCATGCACGGCTCCGGTCGGGAACGAGCGCCAGTAGGCGCTCGTCGAGCTCCGGCGAGACGACGTCGTTCGCCGCGAGGACGACCTCCGCGCCGCGCGCGAGCGCCGCCTCGGCCACGACGTCGATCGCCGCGGCCTTGAGCTCGACGAGATAGACGTCGGCGTCGACTTGCGCGAGCTCCTCGCGCAGGGCTTCGCGCCGCGCGAGATTGCGCGAGACGTGGACGACGTCCGCGTCGAGCCCGTCCGTAGGTGCGAGGCCGGTCGTGAAGACGGCGGTGCGGCGGCCGCCGAGCGGCTCAGCGGGACGCAGGCGAAGCTCGGCCTCGACGACCGGCACGCCCGAGATCGAGCGGATCGCTTCGCGATCGGCGCCGCCGGTGTCGACCACGAGATCGGAGACGAGCACGCGATACGCGTTGAGGCCGGCACGCGGATCGTGGCTCCCGTTCGTGACGAGGATCCGCGCGTCCGCGTCGACCGGCGGCACGGCGGCGCCGCTGCCGTCGAAGACGAGCAGCGCCGGATCGAGTTGCGCCGCAAGCGCCGCACCCTCGATGACGTTCGAGCGGAACGGAGCGCCCGCGAGCCCGCCCCCGGCCCGCCGGCAGCCGACCGCCGGAACGCCGGCGAGCACCGCAGCCTCGAGGTGGTCGGACGCGGCATGCCGTCCGGAACGGGAGAGCGCGAGCAGGTCGTCCAGCGTCGGCGGCGTCTCGAGCAGCTCCGGCTCGGCGGGGCCGCCGCGTCCCATCGCCACGACGACAACGCGGCGGTCGCGAGCAAGAACGCGCGCGACGTGGCCCGCAACCGCGGTCTTGCCGATGCGCTTACCGAGGCCGATCACGGCGAGCGATGGCCTCGCCACCGGCTGTAACGGCGGCGGGTCGAAGCGAAAGTCGGCGCCGACGTACGGCAATCCGAGCGCCAGCGCGCGCGACGCCCACAGCATCCGTTCCCGCGGCCCGAGCACCGGCTCGTCGGACAGGTCGACCACGAGGTCCGCCTCGACCGCGTCGAGCGCCTCGACCAGTGGGACGCCGTAGTCGTTTGCTGGAAGCGACGCCGGCGAAGCCGCCGTCGCCCGGCGGGAGACCGCGGCGCCTGCGACGCCGCCCGGTCCACCCCGCAGCTTCTCTGTGCCGCCCACGAGCAGCGCGGCGACGACGTCATACGACAGCGCGTCGAGCGCATCCCGCACGACGGGTGCGTAGTGCTCGCCGTCGATCAAGGCGAGCGCCCTCACGTCGAGCGCACCTCGTCCTCGATCCGTGCGGTGTACTTCTCGTACGTCTTCGTGTCGGTCGAGAACTGGATGATCCGCTCCTGCCCGTGGAACGGGTACCGGCGCCAGACGTCCACGTGCGTGCCGTCGACCTCGACGACGTTGTAACAGGGCCGGCCTTTGCCTCTCAGCCGCGAGGACGACACCGTTCCCGCATTGACCACGAACAGATCCTCGAGCCGCCAGGCATACGGGACGTGCTTGTGCCCGGCAAGCACGAGGTCGACCTCGGCGCGCTGGAGGCACTCGAGGGCATCGCCGGCGTCGTTCACGATGTTGCGCTCGCGGCCCGTTCCCGGGATCGGCAGCAGGTGATGGTGCAGAACGAACACCCTCAGGTCCGCCGCTCCCGCGAACGCCTCCTCGATCAGGCGGTACCGGCCGCGGCCGATCTGGCCGTTGTCAAGGTCCGGCTCGGTCGAGTCGACGGCGACGATCGTCGCCCGGCCGACGTTGAGCACCGAGTTCCGCTCCCCGAACAACTCCTCGAAGTGCACGTAGCCGACGTTGCGCGAGTCGTGGTTGCCGGGGATCACGACCATCGCGTCGCACTCGATGCGGTTGAGGTAGTCGCGGGCGAGCACGTACTCGTCCTTGAAGCCGTTGGAGGTGAGGTCGCCGGAGATCACGACGACGTCCGGCTGCATCTCGTTCACCTCGGCGATGGCGCGCTCGAGGTGCTGCGGCAGGAAGAACTGCTGTCCGCAATGCAGGTCCGACAGTTGCACGATCCGGAACATCGTTCCGGGAACGCTAGAAGATCCAGGTGACCGGGTAGTAGAGGGCCGCTGCCACGAGGGCGGCGGCGGGCAGTGTCAGCAGCCAGGCGAAGACGATGTTGCCGGCAACTCCCCAGCGCACGGCCGACAGGCGACGGGTCGCCCCGGCTCCCATCACGGAGCCCGAGACGACGTGCGTGGTCGAGATCGGAAAGCCGAACCGCGTGCCGACATAGAGCGTCGAGCCGGCGGCGATCTGCGCCGCGAAGCCGTGCTCGGGCGCCATCTTGTAGACCCGCTGGCCGAGCGTGCCGATGATCCGCCAGCCACCCGCGTACGTGCCCGCGGCGATCGCGAGCCCGGCGGCGACCTTCACCCACGTGGGGATGTAGAAGCTCGAGATCGAGCCGTGCGTGTAGAGCGCGAGCGCTATCACGCCCATCGTCTTCTGCGCGTCGTTCGCTCCGTGCGTGAACGCGACCCAGGTGCCCGAGAGGAGCTGACCGGAGCGGAAGCCGCGGTTCGCGGCTCCCGGCCTGAGCCGGTGCAGGAGCCGGTAGATCAGCACGAGGAGCCCGAACGCGACCGCGAAGCCGATCACCGGAGATGCCGCCCCGGGAACGATCACCTTGTGCCAGAGGCCCGACCACTGCACGCCTTGAGTGCCCGACTGCACGAGCGCCGCCCCGACGAGGCCACCGATCAGCGCGTGCGTCGAGCTCGACGGCAGCCCGAGCCGCCAGGTCAACAGGTTCCAGACAATCGCGCCGAAGAGGGCGGCGAGGATCGTCTGCTCGGTCGCGAGATTCGTATTGATGATCCCCTCCGCGACCGTCTTGGCGACGGCGGTGGTGACGAACGCCCCCGCGAGGTTCGCCGCCGCCGACACGGCCACCGCCGGGCGAGGCGAGAGCGCGCGCGTACCGACCCAGGTCGCGACGTAGTTCGCCGTGTCGTGGAACCCGTTGGTGAAATCGAACGCAAGGCCGATCACGACCACCACGACGACCAGCGCTGTCCCCATGAGCTGGTCCGGTTACCGGTTCTTGACGACGATGGCCTCGAGCACGTTGGCCGCGTAGCCACACTCGTCCACGGCTTCCTCGAGGCTCTCGTGGATGTCCTTCCAGCGGATCACTTCGAGTGGGTCGACGCGCGCCAGGAAGAGGCTCGAGACGCTGTCGTGCAGGATCCGGTCGCCCACGTCTTCGAGCTCGCGCAGCTCGGTGAGGTGGGACCGCGAGTCCTGGAAGCCCTCGAGCAGTGCGACGGCGTCCGCGAGCTTTCCCGCCGACTGCCGGATGACCTTCGCCTGCTCGCGCGCCTGCAACCGGATCTCGGAGACGCCGTACGAGGCGACCCGCCCGGCCGCCTCGTCGATGTGGTCGCAGATGTCGTCGAGAGCGCCGGCGAGCCGGTACATGTCGTCGCGGTCGAACGGCGTCACGAAGGTGCGGTTGAGGAGATCGACGAGCTCGTGGGTCAGCCGATCTCCCTCGTGCTCGAGCTGCTTCACGTCACGCGCGAGCTCGTCGGCGCGGTCAGGGAATCGCTCGAGCAGCTCGACGAGGCGGTCGGCGATCGCGACGATGTTCTCCGCCGCCCGGTTGTAGAGCTCGAAGAACTCGCGCTTCTGCGGGATCAGGGTCAGGCGTGCCACGGCAGCCGGTTGTGTATCACGCCCGCCATTCCTGGTGAACAGGTGGTGACACTTGTGCGGATTGTCTCGGCATCCGACGGCGTGGCTACCGTGAACGCCGATGGAGCTCCAGCTCCCGGTCTTTCGGGCGTATCGCGGCGCAGAGCCGCCGCGGTTCGCGAGTCCCGCGGAGTTGGAGTGCGCCAAGGTGCTCGACTACTACGACGTCGCGTGGGAATACGAGCCGAGGACGTTCGTGCTCGAGCAGGACGAGAAAGGCCGCGTGACCGAGGCGTTTACGCCCGACTTCTATCTCCCCGACCAGGACCTCTACGTCGAGATCACCGCCATGAAGCAGTCGCTCGTGACCCGCAAGAACCGCAAGCTGCGCAAGCTGCGTGAGCGGTACCCCGAGACCAAGATCAAGCTCTTCTACCGGCGCGACCTGGAGCGCCTCGCCCAGCATTTCCACCTCGACCTCGCCAGCTGAGTCCGGCCCGGTGCCGGACGACGA
>DASXKE010000013.1:0-9043 GCA_036496985.1 Gaiellaceae bacterium
GAGCCGTGCAGAGAGTGCGAGCGAGTACGGGCCTCGCGGGCGGACGGCGATTTCGACCATGTCCGCCGAGCCTACTGCCTCGCTTGGACAAGGCTGCACGAGCGTCTTGCGAGGGCCGAATGCGGTGCCTAGCGTCGGCCGGATGACGAGGCGCGTCACTCCGCTCGACCTCCTGATCGCCGCCTCGCTGCTCGCCGCGGTCGTGGTCTTCTTCGCCCACGGCCACGCCCACCGGACGAACGCGATCGTCGCCGACCCGGTTCGTACACCCGGCGTCGTCAACCCGAACGTCACGCAGGCCGACATCCGCTCGACGATCTGCAAGAGCGGCTGGACATCGACGATCCGCCCTCCGGTTTCCTACACCGACGCGCTCAAGATCAAGCAGATGAGGCAGTACGGCGAGACGGGCTCACCATCCGACTATCAGGAGGATCACCTGATCAGCCTCGAGATGGGCGGCAGCCCGACCGATCCGCGCAACCTCTGGCCCGAGCCGTATCCGCGCGCGTCGGAGATGGATCAGATCGAGAACGAGCTCAACTCGGAGATCTGCGACGGGAAGCTGACACTCGCCCAGGCGCAGCAGAAGGAGGACACGATCAAGCACACACAGGGGTAGGAGGGCTTGGCGGGACGGTGGTCGCGGCAGAGACGTGATGGGCGTCGCGAGGCAAGGACGCAGGGAGCGTCGATAGCGGTTGCTATCGGCGCGACCGAGGACGCAGCAGCCGGCGTAGCCGACCGACGAGCGAAGCGAGGAGTCACGGCGTCCAGCGCGGCTCTGCGGCACAGCTTCCGTATTGCCAAGCCCTCCTCTAAAGTCGGGCTATCGAGATTGCGCCCGACACACAGATGGGCCTCGTCGAGCTGAGCGTCTCCGACCTCGACCGCTCGCTTGCGTACTGGCAGGACGCGATCGGCCTGCGCGTTCTCTCGCGCGAAGACGGGACCGCGGAGCTCGGCACCGACACGCCGCTCGTGCGTTTCGTCGAGGAGCCTGGCGCCCGTTCCGCCCAGGGCTTCACCGGACTGTTCCACGTCGCGCTCCTCGTCCCGGACCGCGCAAGCCTGGGCCGTTTCCTCGCGCACGCCGGGCGCGACCAGATCCCGCTGACCGGGCTCTCCGACCACGTCGTGAGCGAGGCGATCTACCTTCGCGACCCGGACTACCACGGGATCGAGATCTACGCCGACCGTCCGCGCGAGCAGTGGGAAGGGCAGGTCTCGCAGCGCATGACGACGATCCCGCTCGACACGGACTCGCTGCTCGCGGAGGCGGGCGACGCCGGCTTCGACGGGCTACCCGACGGGACGACCGTCGGCCATGTCCATCTCTGCGTCCGCGACGTCGACGAGATGGTCGGCTTCTATCGCGACAGGCTCGGGATGGGGGTGACCGCGCAGGCCGGCAACCAGGCCGCCTTCCTGAGCGCCGGCGGCTACCACCACCACCTCGGCGGCAACACGTGGGAGACACGCGGCGCGCCGCCAGCACCCGAGGGCACGGCAAGGCTGCTCCGCTTCACGATCGTGCTCCCCGACGACGAGGAAGTGGCGCGCGTGGCCGAGCGGATCGGCGGCACGGAGGTCAGCGACCCGTCGGGAAACCCGCTCGTTCTCGTCGCCGCCTAGAACCTCTAACTGAATGACCCACGCGCTGTCGGGGCGGGCTGGGTGCGTGCGATGCAAGGACGCAGAGAGCGTCGATAGCAGCGCTATCGACGCGACCGAGGACGCAGCAGCGTGCGTGCACAGCACGTTCCGACGGCCCGTGCTCGTTCTGTTAGAGGTTCTCTAGCCGGTCGCCGCTTTCGGCAGCCAGCTGAAGCGTCGCAGCGCGACGACGAGCCCGACCGCTCCCCAGATCACGAGCACGACGATGTCGTTCCAGACGATCCCGATGCCGGTGGTCGTAGGCGTGAACGCGTGGTGAAGCCCGTCGGAAAGGTGCTCCACCGGGAAGAACCTCGCGACGTGATCGAGCCACGGCGGCAGATTCACGGCCGGGATGAAGATGCCGGAGATGAAGTAGAGCGGCAGCATCACGGCCTGCACCATCGGCTGCGCCGCGTCCTCGTTCGCGATCACGGTCGAGAAGCCGTAGGCAAGCGCGCAGAACGAGATCGAGCCGACGATCGCCGTGATCGCGATTCCGGGGATCGTGTGGGTCGGAAGGTGGACGCCGTAGGCGAAGCGGCCAACGAGCATGAGAGCGGTCATCGACACGAGCGAGATGACGATCGCCATCAGCGTGCGTCCCGCGATCACCACCCACGCCGCCACGGGCGTCGCGCGACGGCGCTTCAGGATTCCCTCCTCGCGCAGCACGACGATCGTGATCACGAGGTTCACGAACGACGCGGCGATGATGGCCAGCGCGGAGATGCCCGGGACGTAGTAGATCCGCGCCGGGAGACCCTGCGGGCCGACCTTGGTGTTGCCGAAGACGCTGATGAAGATGACGAGGAAGAGCAACGGCAGGACGAGCGTGAAGAACCACGCCTGCGAGTTGCGCAGAAAGCTCCGGAAGTCGTAGCGCGACTGGTGGAGGACGAGCGCGAGGTTGCCGCGCGCGGCAGGCGTCTTCATGCGGGCTCCTTCGTGAGCTCGAGATAGACCTGCTCGAGCGTCGGACGCCGCACGTCGAGGTCGGGCAGGTCGATGTCGCGCCCAAGCGCCCAGTCGGCGAGCGCGCGAACGTGCACGAGCGGCGTGTCGGTGGCCAGCGTCACTTGCCCGTCTTCGCTCGCGACGAGCGCGCGCAGCTCGGGAGGCAGGTCGTCTGCGCCGGTCCCGTCGGGCAACGAGAAGGAGATCGAGGCAGCCATCCGGTTCCGGCCTCCGAGCGTTCCCGGTGTGCCCTCGGCGACGATCCGCCCGCCGGCGATGACCGCGATGCGGTCGGCGAGCTGGTCGGCCTCGTCCATGTAGTGCGTCGTGAGGAAGACCGTCTTGCCGAGGTTGCGCAGCCCGTCGATCACATGCCAGGCGGTGCGTCGCGCCGACGGGTCGAAGCCGGTGGTCGGCTCGTCGAGGAAGATGAGCTCCGGGTCGCCGATCAGCCCGAGCGCGACGTCGAGCCGCCGCCGCTGCCCGCCCGAGAGCTGAGGCGCCAGGGAGTCGCCCTTTCCGTCGAGCCCGACGAGCTCGATCGTCTCGTCGATGTCGCGCGGCTCGAGGTAGTAGCCGGAGTAGAGCTCGAGGCACTCGCGCACGGTCAGCCCCGGCTCGGCGTTCGACTCCTGCAGGACGCTCCCGACCCGGTTGCGCCAGGCGGCGTCCGCTTTCGCCGGATCCTCGCCGAGCACGCTGACCTCGCCGGCCGTTCGTGTGCGGAAGCCCTGGAGGATCTCGACCGTCGTCGTCTTGCCCGCGCCGTTCGGCCCGAGGAAGGCGAAGATCTCGCCGCGCTCGATCTCGAGGTCGATCCCCGCGACCGCCTCGAGCTCGCCGTAGCGCTTGTGCAGACCGCGGACGGAGACGACCTGCTCCATGCGGCGAGTGTAGAAGCGCCCAAGGACCGGGCGGTGCGCTATACCTGGCAGTGCGGCATGAGCAGCAAGCCCGTCGAGCAGCTCTCCGAAGTCATCGTCCGTTTTGCGGGCGACTCAGGCGACGGCATGCAGCTCACCGGCTCGCAGTTCACGTCCGAGGCGGCGCTGCTGGGGAACGACATCTCCACGCTGCCCGACTTCCCCGCCGAGATCCGCGCGCCGGCCGGCTCGCTGCCGGGCGTCTCGGGCTTCCAGCTCCATTTCGCCGACCACGACATCCTCACGCCGGGCGACGCGCCGAACGTCCTCGTCGCGATGAACCCGGCCGCGCTGAAGACGAACATCGCCGACCTGCCGCGCGGCGGGACGCTGATCGTCGACGCCGACGCGTTCAGCGACCGGAACCTCACGAAGGCCGGCTACGCGCAGAACCCGCTCGAAGACGGCTCGCTCGACGAGTACCAGGTGCACGCAGTTCCCCTGACATCGCTGACGGTCGGCGCGCTCAAGGAGATCGAGGGAGTCACGCCGCGCGAGGCCGAGCGCTCGAAGAACATGTTCGCGCTCGGGCTGATGTCGTGGCTGTACGGGCGCTCGATCAAGCCGTCGATCGAGTTCCTCCAGGAGAAGTTCGGCGAGAAGCGGCCGGAGATCGCGGCGGCGAACATCAAGGCGCTGCGCGCCGGCTACGCGTTCGGCGAGACGACCGAGTCCTTCGCGGTCACGTACGAGGTGAAGCCGGCGAAGCTCACGCCCGGCACGTATCGCAACATCACCGGCAACCAGGCGCTGTCGCTCGGCCTCGTCGCCGCGTCGCAGCTCTCGGGGCTGCCGCTCTTCCTCGGCGCCTACCCGATCACGCCGGCGAGCTCGATTCTCGAAGAGCTGGCCGGCTACAAGAACTTCGGCGTCCGCACGTTCCAGGCGGAGGACGAGATCGCGGCCGCAGGCGCTGCGGTCGGAGCCGCGTTCGGCGGCGCGCTCGGCGTCACGACCTCGGCCGGGCCGGGCATCGTCCTCAAGGCCGAGACGGTTGGGCTCGCGATCATGCTCGAGCTGCCGCTCGTGATCTGCGACATCCAGCGCGCCGGTCCGTCGACCGGGATGCCGACCAAGCCGGAGCAGGGCGACCTGCTGATGGTGATGTACGGGCGCAACAGCGAGTCGCCGGTGCCGGTCGTCGCGGCGAGCTCGCCGTCCGACTGCTTCCACGCGGCGATCGAGGCGGCGCGGATCGCGCTCAAGTACCGCACGCCCGTCTATCTGCTCTCCGACGCGTACCTCGCGAACGGCTCCGAGCCGTGGCTTCTGCCGAGTCTCGACACGCTCCCCGACTTGACCCCGACGTTCGCGACCGAGCCGAACGCGGGCGACGAGTTCCTGCCGTACCTGCGCGACGAGCAGACGCTCGCGCGGCCGTGGGCGCTGCCCGGCACGCGCGGCCTCGAGCACCGGATCGGCGGGCTCGAGAAGGCGGACCGCACGGGGAACATCTCGTACGACCCCGAGAACCACGACCTGATGACACGCGTGCGCGCGCAGAAGGTCGCGGGCATCGCGGGCGACATCCCGGAGCTCGAGGTCGACGACCCGAGCGGCGACGCGAAGCTGCTCGTGCTCAGCTGGGGCGGCACGTACGGCCCGGTCGCAGCGGCCGCGCGGCGCGTCCGCGCGAACGACAAGCACGTGGCGCACGCGCATCTGCGCCACGTCAACCCGTTCCCGCGCAACACCGGCGACGTGCTGCGCCGTTACGACAAGGTGCTGGTCCCGGAGATGAACCTCGGCCAGCTGCTGCAGCTCGTGCGGTCGCAGTTCCTCGTCGACGCGATCGGCTACAACCGCGTGCGCGGCTTCCCGCTGCGTGCGCGAGAGGTGGCCGACGCGGCCGAGGCGCTGGTGGATTCCGCATGAGCGACGGCAACGGCCACAGCCAGCTGACGGCGAAGGACTTCCGCACCGACCAGGAGGTGCGTTGGTGCCCGGGCTGCGGCGACTACGCGATCCTCGCCGCGATGCAGTCGTTCATGCCGGAGCTCGGCATCGAACGCGAGAACACGGTCTTCATCAGCGGCATCGGCTGCGCGGCGCGCTTCCCGTACTACATGAACACGTACGGCGTGCACTCGATCCACGGCCGTGCGCCGGCGATCGCGACCGGCCTCGCGACGACGCGGCCCGACCTCTCGGTCTGGGTCGTGACCGGCGACGGCGACGCGCTCTCGATCGGCGGCAACCACCTCATCCACGCGCTGCGCCGCAACATCAACTTCAAGATCCTCCTCTTCAACAACGAGATCTACGGGCTGACGAAGGGGCAGTACTCGCCGACGAGCAAGCTGGGGAAGGTGACGAAGTCGACGCCGATGGGGTCGCTCGACTGGCCCTTCAACCCGATCTCGCTGGCGATCGGCGCCGAGGCGACGTTCGTCGCGCGCGCGATCGACACCGACAAGAAGGGGATGACCGAGGTGCTGCGCGCCGCGGCCGAGCATCGCGGCAGCGCGTTCGTCGAGATCTTCCAGAACTGCCCGATCTTCAACGACGACGCGTTCGCGTTCGTGCGCGACGACAAGGAGGGCGTGAACCGGATCCCGCTGCGGCAGGGCGAGCCGATCACGTGGGGCAAGGACGGCGAGCACGCGCTGCGCCAGCGGCCTGACGGGACGATCGAAGCGTGCAGCGCGGGCGAGGATGGAGTTCTCGTCCACGACTCCTCGCACACGGAGCCGTCGCTCGCGTTTGCGCTGTCGCGGGTGACGCAGGCGACGCACGCAGGCACGCCGGTCGGGATCTTCCGCAACATCGAGCGCCCGGTCTACGACGACCTGATGGCCGAGCAACTCGCGGAGGCGGAGGAGAAGCGCGGGAAGGGCGATCTCAAGGAGCTGCTCCACTCCGGCGAGACCTGGGTCGTCAGCTAGCGACTCGTCCAGGAGGCCGTCCCGCGATACGAGTTGGCGGGACGGGCATCTCGCAGTAGGTGCGTGGCGTGCCAGCCCATTCAGGAGACAGCAGCTGCGATCGCATTCAGAAACTCGTCCAGGTCAGTCCCCGCCAACTCTCCTTGCTGCATCTCTCGCGCTATTCGCCACCCATCGGACTTCGCCCAGCGCGGGTTCACGTCCGCAAAGTCTTCGTATGGCTCGAGTGAGCGCCTGTCGCTTCCGAAGACCTGCTTCACAGCACGGTCAGAGAAGTAGTTCTCGATCGCCCGACGCGCTAGCGCTCTAGCCGAAAAGCCAGCGCCCTCTGCGTCTTTCAGGAAACCTGAGACGTTGTCAGGCAGGGTCGCATCTTCGGCGCTCCGTTCGCTGTCGACGAGCGCCCACACGTTCGCGGAAATCCGGGAAAACTCCGCTAGGTCCTCTGCGACTCCGGGGCGTACGAGTTGGCCTCCGCCGAGAGGCATGACCAAGATCTTTCGCTCGTCGGTGTACTTGCGGAGGAACTCCCTCATAACCTTGACGTCGGTCGCACCCTCCACAAGCAAGACGGCGTCGAAGCCCAGCTCGCGGTAACCGTCAAAGCTGAGCTCACCTAGGAGTTCGACAAGATGGGGGAACCCCTCAAGAGGTCGAACCTCGCTGACTCCAGGCTCGACGATGCGGACCACGTAAGTTCGGTCGGCCGCAGCCCGAGCTAGGCCGATGCTATGAGTCGCAAACACGAGCGCTTTCGGACCGTGCGCTGCGAGTGCGGCCAAGAAATCGATCTGAAGCGACGGGTGGAGACTCGCCTCAGGTTCGTCGATCAATACGATCGGAGGCTGGTTCACTGCCAGGAAGGCCAGCGTCACGACGAAGTGCGCCACTCCGGCTCCCAGCTCGTGGAGCATGTACACCTGATTTCCATCCACGACCACTTGGAGGTTCGAGCCGTCGTTGGTGGCGTTCAGTTCTAGATCTTTGAAACCAAAGATCTCTTTGATGCCGGTTGTAACCCGAAGCGCGGCAAGGGCGTTGGCTCGATTAGTACCGGCCTTGAAGTTGTCCCAGGCGGTTATGAACTCGCGACCGATATTCAGGTCGTAGTACCGCTGGCCGCCGACGGTGATTGCATTCCGGAAGGCGCCGATGTACATCGCCTGAGAAAGCAGGATCAGGGCCCGGCGGTACAAGCCGAGATGGAGGAAGGGTGTGCCCCCGTGCAGGAGCACTCCGGTGGGAGTCCAGGCTAGGTCATCTCCCGGTGCGGCTGGAACGAGAGCCAGCTGCGCGTTCCTCCGAGCTCCGCCATATCTGATGGTCAGGCGCTCCGGCTCCGGCATGTCTTCGGGATCCCACTCATCATCCGGCGTAGGGGTGACAACGAGGTCGATCTCGATGTCCCGCGCGTTTCGATTGTTGAACAGTTCCTCGGGATCAGGTACCTCGGTGGGAAGGGCGATGCCAAACTCCGGCGCGTTCGGCCCGAACGAGTTCGCCGGCGCGTTCTGGCCGATCCATTCGAAAGCCTGTCGAAACTCGTAGACGAACCGGAGAAGAGACGACTTACCCGCGTTGTTCGTCCCGATGAAGGCGGTGTAACCAGGCCCGATCTGGATCCGCGCCGGATGCGTGTCAGAAAAGGCGCGGAAGTTCTTGAGTGTGAGGGCGATCCTCATCGCGGCCGAGCGTAGCGCGAGTCTACGAGGATCTCGGCATAAAGAGTTGGCGGCTCAGGTCTCCGGCCCTTTAACCATCCTGACTGCTCGTCACGGATGGGGGTCAGCCGGGTCTGGTTCAGGCGTGCTGCGGCTGGTCGGCGCGGCGGCGCGTCGTGAGCCGCGGGGTCCAGCCGAGCGCTAGCGCGGTCGCCATCACCGCGACAAGGCCGATCAAGCCCGAGACGACGAAGGCAAGCTCCGTCCCGCCGATGTTGCAGAGGTAGCCGGTCATGATTCCGGCGATTGCTCCCGTGCCGTTGAAGGCGTAGAAGTACAGCCCGATCACGCGGCCGCGCAGGTGGTCGGGCGCGGCGAGCTGCATGATCGCGTTCGAGTTCGCCGACCACGCGGTGAAGCCCGCGCCGACGAAGAAGAGCAGGACGCCGGCCAGGAGCGCCGAGTTGATCGGCGCGAGCAGAAGCTCGCTCGCCGAGAAGACGAGCCCGCCGACGAGCAGCACCTTCATCGATGCGCGTCCGAGCGACGCGGCGGCCAGCGCGCCGACCAACGCGCCGACGCCGAACGCCGCCGAGAGCAACCCGTACACGTAGGCGTGCCCGTGCAGCGTGACCTTCGCCAGCACGGGCAGCGTGACGTTGAAGTTGAAGCAGAACGTGCTGATCACGAAGACGAGCGAGAGGACGATCAGCATCCGCGGCTGCCGCCGGATCCACGCGAGCCCCTCGCGCGTGCCGGCGAGGATCTTCGGCCGCTCGAACCGCTCGAGCGGGAAGAACTCCGAGACGCGCATCAGGAGCAGGCAGATCAGCACGGCGAGGTAGCTGATCGCATTGGTGAGGAAGCAGATCCCGGCGCCGGCGACGAGCACGACTCCCGCGACGGCCGGGCCGAAGATCCGCGACGCGTTGAAGAGCGTCGAGTTGAGCGCGATCGCGTT
>DASXKE010000014.1:0-4068 GCA_036496985.1 Gaiellaceae bacterium
CGGCAGGCGGCCGAGCAGCTCGCCCAGCTGCTCCCGCTCCTGCGGCGAGAACCGCGAGCCGAACAGCTCCTCGACGTCGGCGAGGTGCGACTCGCGTGCCTCCTCGATCTTCTTCACGCCGGCTTTCGTGAGCACGGCGTATGCCACGCGCGCGTCGGATTCGCAACGCTCCTTCGCGACGAGCCCGCACGACTCGAGCCCGTCGAGCAGACGCGTGATGCCCGAGGCGGTGAGGAGGACGGAGCGGGCGAGGTCGATCCGGCGCATCCGCCGTCCTTCCGCGTAGTAGAGCTGCACGAGCACATCGAAGTCGCTGAGCGTGAGCTCGTGCAGCGCTTCGAGGCGCGACGAGAGTTCCCGCGTGAGGGCTGCGTGCGCGCGCAGGAAGCGAATCCACGCCCCGTCCGGCAGGTTCGGCGTTTCCAAAATCTCTTGTGTGGTCAATACTTGACTAGACAATCTTCTCTCGCTATAGTTGCTTGCGAACTCAAGTATAGCTTCTATCGCCCTAGGAGGCAATGTCACAGATGAGCACCATCGAGTCCACCACAATTGCGCCGGCCGGCACCACCTGGGCCGCCGACCCCGTCCACTCGAACGTCGCGTTCGAGGTCGAGTACGCCGGCGTCAGCACCTTCCGCGGCAGCTTCCGCGACTTCGAGGCCAAGCTCGAGGGCTCGACCCTCGCGGGTTCGGCCCGCGTCGCGAGCGTCGACGTGAAGGACGAGCAGCTCGCCGGCCATCTCCAGTCGCCGGACTTCTTCGACGCCGAGCGGTATCCCGAGATCGCGTTCCGCGCCGACACGCTCTCCCTTACCGACGACGGCACTGTCACCGGCTCGGGTGAGCTGACGATCAAGGGCGTGACGCATCCCGTCACGCTGCAGGGCCGGCTCGCCTCGGCCCCGAGCGTCGATCCGTTCGGCCGCGAGCGCCTCGGGCTCACCCTCGAGACCGCGATCGACCGCAACGCGTACGGCGTTGCCTGGAATGCCCCGAACCAGAGCGGCGGCAACTACCTCGGCGACGAGGTCGTGCTGAAGGCCGACCTCGCCCTCGTGAGGCAGGAGAGCTGACGATGAGGGTCCTCGCCGTCTCCGGCAGCCTGCGGGAGGGCTCGTTCAACACGAGCCTCCTGCGGGCTGCGGTCGAGGCCGCCCCCGAGGGCGTCGAGCTCGAGCTCTGGCAAGGGCTCGGCGGCCTGCCGCTCTACGACGAGGACCTCGAGGCCGACCTACCCGAGTCGGCCCGCCGCCTGCGCGACGACTGGGCCGCGGCCGACGCGATTCTCTTCTCGACGCCCGAGTACAACGGCTCCGTTCCCGGCGGTCTCAAGAACGCGATCGACTGGGCCTCGCGGCCGGCGCGCGAAGGCGTGCTGCGGAACAAGACGGTCGCCGTCGTCGGGGCGAGCACGGGCCAGTTCGGCGCCCTCTGGGCCCAGCAGGATCTGAAGCGGATCCTCGGCATCGCCGGCGCCCGCGTCGTCGGAACCGAGATCCCGGTGGCGCGCGCACACGAGCGCTTCGACACCGAGGGACGGCTCCTGGACGGAGAAGTCTTCGAAGAGCTCCGGCTGCACCTGACCACTCTCGCGTCTGAGGCCGTGGCCTCCGATCGCGTCGCTGCCTGAGCCGAGATAAGACGAGGGGCCGCTTTCGCGGCCCCTCAGTCACGGTGACCAGCGCGTAGTGGCAGAGGCGCTTTCCTGCCCGGTCTCGGTAGTTAGACCGGGCGGCGCGAGACGCGTTGTCCCCCACGCTGGCTAGGCGGTTCCCCGTAGGTCCCGGGGACGGCACCCCTACCCGCTGGTACCTCCACTGCCCGTACTGTCTGAAATCACTGCCGGACCACCTCCTTTCCGCGGTTAGCTGCAATGTAGCGAAGGAAGCGGCTACCGCAAGACGACACTCAACTCGAGCCCGCGATCGAGCGGGACGGTGACGCTGAGGAGGGTCGGATCCGCCTGCCGCGCCGCGGAGTAGTTCGCGAGCGGGTCGGGGTGCGAGAGCACGTTGTCCGCCACGAAGAGCGCCCCCGGCTCGACCTTCTCGCGCGCGAGACCGAACAGCTCCTCGTAGTCGTCCTTCTCGGCGTCGATGAAGACGACGTCGAACACGTCGTCGATCCGGGGCAGCTCTTCGAACGCGTCGCCGTCGACCAGCTCCACCCACTCCGCGACGCCCGCTTCTTCGATGTTGCGGCGCCGGGCCTCGAGCTTCGCCGGATCGTGCTCGAGCGAGAGCACGCGGCCACCGAGATAGCGCACGCCGGCTGCGAGCCAGATGGTCGAGTAGCCGCGCGAGCCTCCGATCTCGAGCACCTCGCAGTCGGTCTGCGGTGCGACGAGCGAGAAGAGGAAGCGGCCGGTGGTCGGCTCGACCTGACGCGCGCGCTGCTCGGGCGGGAGGCCGCGTTCCCGCTCGGAGGCGTCCTCACGCTCGAGGCGTTCGAGTACGGCGCGGACCCGCTCGTCGAGCATCGATCCCAAACTATCGTGGACGTCGTGCGCGCCGAGCTGACGATCGAGATCGCGCGGCCTCCGGAGGAGGTCTTCGCCTATCTGACGGACGTCTCGAACGTGCCCGCGTGGCAATCCGGCGTGAAGAGCTCCACCCTGCGCGATGGACGGATCGAGGAGTCGCGCACGCTGCTCGGACGGGAGCTCGAGACGACGCTCGAGATCGTCGAACAGGAAGCGCCGCGCCTCTTCACGCTGCGGACGCTGAACGGCCCGGTGCGGTTCACGGTGCGGCACGAGCTCGAGGCGGCAAACGGCGGCACGCAGCTGACGGTCGCCGCGGAGGGCGACGTTCCGCGGGGCTTCGCTGCCGGGCTCATCGGACGACAGGTCGAGAAGCAGTTCCGCAAGGACTTCGAGCGGCTGAAGCAGATCCTCGAGAGCTAACTCGGAACCGCTCGGCGTTCGGCCTCGACGGCCTCGCGCACCCAGCAGTCGGCGCGGTGGCCGTTGACGATGCCGCAGGCCTCGAGTGACGAGTAGACCGTCGTCGGGCCGACGAAGCGAAAGCCACTCGCCCGCAGGCGCTTGGACAGCTCCTTGCCGTCGGCCGCGTCGCGGTACTCCCACATCAGCCGGTCGAGCGGCGTGTCGGTCTCCCGCAGTGCGAGCGTCGCCTGCGCGTTGGCGATCGCGGCCTCGATCTTGCCGCGGTGGCGCACGATCCCGGCGTCCCCGAGCAGCCGATCGACCTCGCGCTCACCGAAGCGCGCAACACGCTCGGGCTCGAAGCCGGCGAAGCCGCGACGAAAGGCCTCGCGCTTGCGGAGGATCGTGATCCACGCGAGCCCGGCCTGAAAACCCTCGAGACACAGCCGTTCGTAGAGCCCGCGCTCGTCGAGCACCGGCCGACCCCACTCCTCGTCGTGGTACGCGATGTAGGCGGGATCGTCGGTGGGCCAGCAGCGGATCAGCTCGGTCACTCGCCCAGTGTCGAGTTTCGACGAGGCCCTCCGCAAGTCGACCCGAGTCACGGCATGATTTCCCCCGAAACCGGGTTGCCGTCCGATCGGGATTCTTGTATCCCTGCGGTAAGGCCGGGGACGGATTAACGCAAGGGGGAAGGACAGGCCGTTGTCGGCCAACGAACGCGGTAAAGAGTTCTGGGTGATGGCCCGGCGGGCAGCGGCGCCGCTGCTCGCGGTTGTGCTGTGCGCCGTTCTGCTGGGCGCCGCAGCGATGGCGCTCCTGCTCGATTCGGGCACGGTCCATCTCCCGTCGGCCGGTTCGCGATCGACCGCGCCGCCCACGGCGAAGATCGAGGTGTCGTCGCCCGCGCAGCGCAGTACGCCGGCGCCTCAGCGGCGGTCCGCCGCACCTGCGACGACCTCCGCTCCGGTCACGTCTGCCGCGCCGGTTGCGAGCGCCGCGACGCCGGCCCCGCAGCGGTCCCAGAGCAGCCAGGGCGAGCAGGCCGGCCCTAGGCAGCCTGGCCCCAAGCAGCTAGGCCCCGAGCAGCCGAAGCCGGCGGCCGCCAAGCCGACGACGCCGGTCCTTCCGCCGCCGCCTTCGCCGCACGCCGCTCTCAAGCCCGCGGCGCCGGCGCA
>DASXKE010000015.1:0-8674 GCA_036496985.1 Gaiellaceae bacterium
GACGATCATCGGCACGAGCCGGACGAACCCATTCAATGTCGAGGGCGCCGTCGAGCGCGTACTGCAGAACTTCACCGACCGCGGGCTCGACGCACTCGTCGCAATCGGCGGCGAGGACACCCTCGGCGTCGCGGCGCGCCTCCACGCCGAGCGCGAGTTCCCGGTGGTCGGCGTTCCGAAGACGATCGACAACGACCTCTCCGGCACCGACTACACGTTCGGCTTCGACACGGCGGTCTACATCGCGACCGAGGCGATCGACCGCCTCCACACGACGGCCGAGTCGCACAACCGCGTGATGGTCGTCGAGGTGATGGGCCGCCACACCGGCTGGATCGCCGTGATGAGCGGGATCGCCGGCGGCGCCGACGTGATCCTCGTCCCCGAGATCCCCGTCGACTTCGACGAGGTGGCCGAGACGATCCGCAAGCGTCATGCGCGCGGCAAGAACTTCTCGATCGTCGTGGTCAGCGAGGGCTGCGAGCTACCCGGGCTCGAAGACGCCGGCGAGCAGGATCAGTTCGGGCACGTGATCCTCTCGAAGCGCGGCGTCGGCGAGGCGCTCGGGCGAGAGATCGAGCAGCGCACCGGCTTCGAGACGCGCGTCACCGTGCTCGGCCACACGCAGCGCGGCGGCACGCCGACGCCTCGCGACCGCGTGCTGGCGACGCGGTTCGGCCTCAAGTCTGCGGACCTTGCCCTCGCCGGCGAGTTCGGCCAGATGGCGGCGCTGCGGGGAGACGACGTGGTCGCCGTCCCCCTCGCAGAAGCCACCGCGCAGCTGAAAGTCGTACCGCGCGAGTGGTACGACGTCGCCCGCGCGTTCTTCGGCTAAGCGAGCCTGACAGCAACGATCACCGCCATCTCGTGCGTCGCGAGAATCTCGGCTGCTGCAAGGCGCGGGTCGCGGAGCAGGAACTCCCGCACGTCGTCGCCCTCGACCGGACGGCCGGGTGTCAGGTCGTCCTTGACGATCAGCCCGCCCGGCTCGGTGAGCGAGAGGATCGCCTGCCAGTCGTACGGCCGCCCACCGTCGGCGAAGACGAGCCCGAAAGGACCACCGCCGCGAAGCTGCTCGTACGCGTCGCCCTCGAGCAGCTCGACGTTGGCGAGCTCGCGGAGCCGCTCGCGCGCGACCACGACGCGCTCGGGGTCGCGCTCGACCGTGACGACCGACCGAGCCGTCTCGGCGAGCAAGGCGGCCGTCTCTCCGTAGGCTGTCCCCAGCTCGGCGACGTCGCGGCCCGTCGCGAGCGCGCGCACCAGCGCCTGCACCGGCGGAATCGCGGTCGCGCCGCCGGTCATCGGTGTTTCTTCAGACCTCGGGCGGAGCCTCGCCGGCGAGCGGCGACACGTCCGCAGCATGGACGATCACGGCGTCCACGCCGGCGCGCTCGAGCTCGTGCACCTCGTGCTCGGTCGTCACGGCGAGATCCGCGATGGCGAGCTTCCCGGCGGGGACCGCGGCAAGCAGCTCGAGTACCGCCTCGAGGCGCTCCTCCTCGTCGTCCTGCGGCGGGACGAGGAGGAAGATCTCGGGGTCGAGCATCTCGAGCGCCCGCTCGAGCTCCTCCTCGCTGCGCACTTCGACCGCGCAGTCGAGACCGACCGCAAGTGCGTTCTCGTGCCGGCGCTGGATCGGCCCGTGGTCGTCGTCTTCGTCGGGCAGCGTGAGTGTGACGGCGTCGGCGATCTCCGCGGCACGATCAACCGTGGCGTTGGCGCGCCAGAGAATTGGTAGACGGGTCGCGTCGCGTAAGTGAGTCGGGTCGCCGTCGACGACGAGCGCTTCGGCCCGCTGCGCCTCGGCGGCTCGAGCTGCGTCGGCGTCCGCAACGGCGGCGACGACAGAGATGCCGTCGCCCTCGGCGATCGCATGACTGAAGCGGCGGCTCGCGCTCACAAGCGGCGATTCTCTCAACTCACTGCCCCATCGGGTGCCAGACGGTCTTCAGCTCGAGGAAGGAGGCTATCTCCCACGGGCTCTGGGCGTCCGCACGGCCGCGGATGACGCGCTTGACGTTGTCGGCCGCAAGGCGCTCGAGCTCCGGCGCGTCGCCGTCCGCGCCGCAGAGGTCGATCGCGTTCACGTCCATGTGCGAGGCGAGCACGGGCCCGAGCTCGGCGTGGTTGCCCGTCAGGAGGTTCACGACGCCGCCGGGCACGTCGCTCGTCGCGAGCGCCTCGGCGAGCTCGATTGCCGCGAGCGGCCGAGTCTCGGACGTGACAGCGACGACCGCGTTCCCGCCGACGAGCGGCGGGAGAAGCCGTGTGACGAGCCCGAGCAGCGGCGGCTCCTCGGGTGCCAGCACGGCGACCACGCCGGTCGGCTCGGGCACCGTGAAGTTGAAGTAGGGACCGGCGACGGGATTCGAGCCGCCGAGGACCTGCGGCAGCTTGTCGGCCCAGCCCGCGTACCAGACGACGCGGTCGATCGCACGCTCCACCTCCTCGCGGCCGCTGCACAGCTCGGCGAACTCGGCGACGCGTGACTCGACCATCTCCGCCACGCGGTAGAGCACCTGACCGCGGTTGTAGGCGGTCGCGGCGGCCCAGCCGGGCTGCGCGGCGCGCGCTGCGCGGACGGCGTCGCGGACGTCCTTGCGCGAGGCGCGGGCGACGTTCTGCCCCTCCGCGTCGTACGTGCGGCCCGACTCGCTGCGCGGGAACGCGCCGCCGATGAACAGCTTGTAGGTCTTCTTGACCGGCAGGCGTTCGCTCATCGCCAGTCTCTCTCGACCTCTGTGGCGACGGCGACTTCGCCCGCTTGCAGCGCCCGCAGCGCCTCGACACCCTGGGTGTTCCAGAGCCGCTCGGCCGCGACGATGAGGCGGCACTGGTACCAGACGTAGTTCGCAAAGCCTCCGTCCTCGAGGCTGCTGGCCATGTCCGCGAGGGCCGACCGGGCGACCCGCGACGGAGGGACGTCGCAGCCGGCGCGACAGAACGTCATGTAGACCGGCAGCTCGTCCGGCTCCTCGCTCGCCAGGTAGCCGACGGCGCCGAGGTTGGCGAACAGCTCCTCGTGCCACATCCTCGGCAGCGATTGCCCTCGCGGCACGAGATGCAGGAGCTCGTGGACGAGGATCAGGTCGGCGAACGCTTCGAGCACCGGTGGGTTTCCGTAGACCTGGTGCATCGCGTCGCGCGAGTCCTCGTCGAAGTCCGCCCAGAACTGCGTGCACACCGAGTCGAAGAGCGTCGCCGGCTGCGAGCCGAGGACGATCTTGCCGGTTTCCGGATCCGCATGGGGTATCGCGTACACGGAGACCTTTGCGTGGCCAGCCCATTCGTCCTCGTCGAGGACGTAGAGGTCGAAGGAGAAGGGTGCCGCGAGCTGGTCGGCGAGCCAGTCTCTTGCGCGCCCGGCGCGCGTGCCCAGCGACTCCGCGCGAGACTCAGCGCCACGACTGACGACCGTCGTCACCGCCCGTCTCCGTCCGAGTCGTCGAAGCGCAGATACGGTTCGAGCCCGTGCCGGCCTCCCTCGCGGCCGAAGCCGGATTCCTTGTAGCCGCCGAAGGGCGAGCTCGGGTCGAAGCGGTTGAACGTGTTCGCCCAGACCACGCCGGCGCGAAGCCGCTGCGCCATCCAGAGGATGCGCGAGCCCTTCTCCGTCCAGACGCCCGCGCTCAGCCCGTACGGCGTGTTGTTCGCCTTCTCGAGCGCCTCCTCCGGCGTGCGGAAGGTGAGGACGGAGAGGACAGGCCCGAAGATCTCCTCCTGCGCGATCCGATAGCTCTGCGCGACGTTCGTAAATACGGTCGGCGCGAACCAGTAGCCCTTCTCGGGCAGCACGCACGGCGGCTGGTAGATCTCGGCGCCTTCCTCAACTCCGGACGCGACGAGCTCCTGGATCCGCTCGAGCTGCGCCGCGGAGTTGATCGCGCCGACGTCGGTGTTCTTGTCGAGCGGGTCACCGACTCGGAGCGTCGAAAGGCGGCGTTCGAGCTTGGCGACGAGCGGCTCGTAGATCGACTCCTGCACGAAGAGGCGCGAGCCGGCGCAGCAGACGTGTCCCTGGTTGAAGTAGATCCCGTTGACGATGCCCTCGACCGCCTGGTCGAGCGCGGCATCGTCGAAGATGATGTTCGCGGCCTTGCCGCCGAGCTCGAGCGTGAGCTTCTTGCCCGTCCCGGCGAGCCGCCGCTGGATCTCCTTCCCAACCTCGGTCGAGCCGGTGAAGGCGATCTTGTCCACGCCCTCGTTCTCGACGATTGCAGCGCCGGTGCGGCCGTCGCCCGTGACGATGTTCACGACGCCCGCGGGCAGCTCCGCCTGCCGGAGGACGTCGGCGAACAAGAGCGCCGTGAGCGGGGTGGTCTCGGCAGGCTTGAGAACGACCGTGTTGCCGCAGGCGAGCGCGGGCGCGACCTTCCACGCGAGCATGAGCAGCGGGAAGTTCCACGGGATGATCTGGCCCGCAACGCCGACCGGTCGCGGGCGGCGGTTCGGGAAGGCGTACTCGAGCTTGTCCGCCCAGCCGGCGTAGTAGAAGAAGTGGGCCGCGGCCAGCGGGAGGTCGACGTCGCGCGACTCCTTGATCGGCTTGCCGCCGTTCAGCGACTCGAGGACGGCGAACTCGCGCGAGCGCTCCTGCAGGAGGCGCGCGATGCGGAAGAGGTACTTCGCGCGCTCGGAGCCCGGCAGCGACGACCAGCCGTCGGCGTAGGCAGCGCGCGCGGCTGCGACCGCGCGGCCGACATCTTCGGCCGTGCCCTGGCCGACGGCCGCGAGCGGCTCCTCGTCACGAGGAGCGATCGTCTCGTACGTCTCGGAAGGTTCCAGCCACTCGCCGCCGATGAACTGCCCATAGCGCTCGCGGATCTGGACGATGTCGCGCGACTCCGGGGCGGTCGCGTACGTCCAGTCGGCGGGGACGCCTAGCTCGCTGTCCGGCTTTTCCAGCTCACCCACGAACCCACCCCCCACCCTCATGGGAGGGGAAGACGATAGGGCCGAAACCGTCGCGTGCGTGCGCTGCCTTTGTCACGAAAGCGTGTCTCTTCAATCCTTGGTGAAGTAGTCGCCGCTCTGGTACGTGCCGGTCTTCTGCTTGCGCAGTTGCATCAGGATGTCGTTGAGCAGCGACGACGCGCCGAGCCGATACAGCTCCGGCGTCAGCCACTCCGGCCCGAGCGTCTCGTGCACGAGCACGAGGTGCTGCACCGCCTGCTTCGCCTGCCGGATCCCGCCTGCTGCCTTGAAGCCGACCCGGCGCCCGGTCTCGCCGTGGACGTCGCGGATCGCCTCGAGCATGCAGAGCGCGACCGGCAGCGTCGCGGCCGGCGAGATCTTCCCGGTCGACGTCTTCACGAAGTCGGCGCCGGCGGCGATCGCGAGCAGTGTCGCCCGCCGCACGTTGTCGTACGTGCCGAGCTCGCCGGTCTCGAGGATCACCTTCAGGTGCGCATCACCGCAGGCCTCCTTGACCTGGACGATCTCGTCGTAGACCTTCGCGTAGCGGCCGGAGAGGAAGGCGCCGCGATCGATCACCATGTCGATCTCGTCGGCCCCGAGCTCGAGCGCCGAGCGCACGTCTGCGACCTTGATCGCGATCGGGTACTGGCCCGAAGGGAACCCGGTGGCGACCGCTGCGATCTTCACGTCGCTGTCGCCCAGCCGCTCGCGTACTGCGGGAACGAGGTTCGGGTAGACGCACACCGCGGCCACCGGTGGAATGGACGGATCCGACGGATCCGGCCGGAGCGCTTTCGAGGCGATCGCAGCCGCCTTGCCGGGCGTGTCAGCGCCCTCGAGCGTCGTCAGGTCGGTGGTTCGAATCGCCAGCAGAAGCGCCCAGACCTTCGCCTCACGCTTGATCGAGCGCGTCGCGAGCGACGCCGCGCGCTCCTCGAGCGCAACCGCGTCGACTGCGCCGATCCGCGGCAGCCGCGCTTCGAGCGGTAGCTCGAACCCCGCCGGCAATGCAGGTGCCTGAGCCATGGACTGAGTCTAGTCCCCGCCAAAGTCCTCACAATTTCCCGCCGAAACCGGGGCTACCCTGCTCCGCATGCTGAAGACGATCGTGGGTCTCGTCACAGTGGCGGCAATGTCTCTCGTCTCGGGAGCCGCGAAGCCGGCAGCGCCGACTCGCGCGGCCAGCGGTTTCTCCGACACCGCCGAGACGGTGATGGGGACGCTCGTCGGGCCGCCGAACTCGAAGTTCCTCACCCGGATCCGTAACGGCAAGATGGGCGGCGTCGTGCTCCTTGGCAACGGCTGGCTCACGCGCAGCACAGCCGAGAACGTCACCGCCGAGTTGCAGCACGCGGCGTGCACACGAGGCGAGCCGCTCCTCATCGCCGTCGACCAGGAAGGCGGGCTCGTCAGGCGGCTGGCCTGGGCTCCGCCGACCGAGGCTCCCGACCAGATGCCGAGCCCGTCCGTCGCTCAGTCCCAGGCTGCCGGCGCGGCCGAGGCGCTCCACTCGGTGGGGATCGACGTCGACTTCGCACCGGTCGTCGACACGCCCAGCTCGTACCGCAACTTCCTCGGCTCGCGGGCCTTCTCGCATTCCCGTACGTGGAACGCGCAAATGGCCCGCGCCTTCGTCGACGGCCTGCAGACGAACGGGATCGCCGCAACCGCGAAGCACTTCCCGGGGCTCGGCCTGGCCAGCGGCAACACCGACGACGGCAGGATCCTGATCAAGGCCGCGGCCTGGAAGCTCCGTCAGGGTCTGCTCCCCTTCCAGAGCGCAGTCAAGGCGGGAG
Organism: Gaiellaceae bacterium; assembly: GCA_036496985.1. GTDB lineage: Bacteria > Actinomycetota > Thermoleophilia > Gaiellales > Gaiellaceae > Palsa-739. The sequence goes on from DASXKE010000015.1 coordinate 6,717, forward strand.
CAAAGCTCGTGATGGTCTCGACCGCGATCTACCCCACGCTCGACGGATCGAAGAAGCCCGCAGCATTCTCGAGCACGATCATCAACGGCTTGCTGCGGAAGCAGCTCGGCTTCACCGGCGTGACCGTGACCGACACGCTCACCGCGCCGGCCGCCGAGAGGATCCCGCACACCTCGACGGCGGCGATGCTCGCGGGCTCCGATCTCCTCATCTTCGGCGCGGAGAGCGCGAGCGAGCTGGGCTACTCGACCCTCCTCGCCGACGAAGCCGCCTCTCCTCGGCTCCAGAACCGCCTCACTCAGGCTGCATCGCGAGTCCGCGCGCTCAAGGCGTGGCTCGCCACTCGTGGCGGTGCCACGTGCACTCCCTGAACTAGAGTCCGAGCCGCTCGAGCGTGGCCGCGTCGCGGCGCCACCGCGGCCGCACCTTGACCTTCAGCTCGAGGAACACGGGATGGCCGAGCAGCGCCTCGATCTCCGGCCGGGCGCGCGTCCCGATGTCTTTCACGATCGAGCCGCCCTTGCCGACGACGATCTGCTTCTGCGACTCGGTCTCGACGAGAATCGAGGCACGCACGACCTTCTCCTCGATCTCCTCCACCTCGACCGAGATCGAGTGCGGCACCTCGTCGCGCGTCAGCCAGAGGGCCTTCTCGCGCACCAGCTCGGCGAGCTGCAGCTCGACTGACAGGTCGGTGCGCTGCTCCAGCGGGAAGTAGAGCGGCCCGTCCGGCAGCAGGCCGACGAGCTCGTCGCGCAACGCGTCGATACCGTCGCCCGTCTTCGCGCTCACCGGATGAAGGGCGTGGAAGGGCCCAAGCTTCGCCGCCGCGTTCATCTGCTGCGCGATATGTCCCGCCTTGAGCCGGTCGACCTTGTTGAGCGCGACGACCACCGGAACGCCGAGCCCGAACACGCGCGACGCGATGAAGCGGTCGCCGGCACCGATCCGCTCCCGCGCCGAGAGGACGAAGAGGACCGCCTCAACTCCCTCGAAGGCGGCGTCGACCGTCTTCTGCATGCGCTCGGTGAGCGCGTCGAGCGGCCGCTGGAATCCCGGAAGGTCGGCGAGGACCAGCTGGTAGTCGTCGCCGTTCGCGATTCCGAAGATACGCCGGCGCGTCGTCTGCGGTTTGTCCGAGACGATCGCGACCTTGCCACCGCAAAGGGCGTTTACGAGCGTCGACTTGCCGACGTTGGGGCGGCCCGCGACTGCGACGATTCCCGACTTCATGCGTCCGGCAGATCCCACGTCTCGGGCAGCAGCTCGTCGGCGGCATACGTCGCGACCGTGCCGTCGGAGCGCCGAAAGTAGACGCGCTCGAACCGCCACTCGTGGAGCCACTGGCGGCAGCCGCCGCACGGCGAAGCCGTGATCGCGATCGCCTCAACGTCGCCGGGTCGCACGCCCTCGCTCGCCGCCTTGGCGATCGCCGACTTCTCGGCGCAGACGCCGAGCGGGTACGCGGCGTTCTCGACGTTCGCTCCGGCGAAGAGGCGCCCATCCCACGTCAGAACCGCGGCGCCGACCTGGTAGTTCGAGTACGGCGCGTAGGCGTTCGCCGCAGCAGCGTCGGCCAGGGCGAGGAGCTCCTCCGAGGTCACACCGCGCCGCCGGAGCCGTAAAGGAAATGCCCGTTCGCGGTGTCACGCAAGTCGAGCTCGACGCCGAGCGGGCGCACGCGCGCAGACAGCTCTGCGGGCGACCAGCGCCGCTTCACGATGCGGAACGTACGCCCGTCGGCGAGCGAACGCGTCTCCTCCCAGCCGTTCTGGTCGGTGCCTGTGTGCGCGCTGTCGCCGGCGGCGCTATCGACGAGGAAGACGCGACCCCCCGGCGCCAGGGCTGCGCGCACGAGCTTCCAGAACTCGTCGAACCGCTCCTCGGGCACATGCGAGAGCCAGAAGGAGAAGACGAGATCGAAGGTCTCGGCCGGGCGCCAATCGAACACGTCGGCC
>DASXKE010000016.1:0-10903 GCA_036496985.1 Gaiellaceae bacterium
GGGCCGAGGAGATCCGCGAGGCGGAACTGCAGAAGGCCGACGCGCTGCTCGAACGGCTCGACGACAGCCAGCGTCGCGCCGTCGAGGCGGTCACGGCCCAGATCGTGAACAAGCTCCTCCATCTGCCGACGGTGCGTATGAAGCAGGCAGCCGCGGCAGCCGATGGGGTCCTCTATGCTGAGGCTGTGCGGCACCTCTTCGGTCTCGGCGAGGACGAGCGCTGAACGTCAAGCTCGCGACGAGCCGTCCCCTGCCGCTGCAGGTGCCGACGGCCTTCATCCGAATCCGGCCGCGCGGCGTAGTGAGCTGTTCGCCGCCGGTACGGAGGCAACCCTCCTGTGCTCGTCCGCGTCGGCAGTCGCGGCAGTAGGCTCGCGCTCACCCAGGCCGAGCGCGCCCTCTCCTCGTTGCGGGCGCCCGGCGTCGAGCTTGCGCTCGTCCCGGTCACGACCGTCGGCGACCGTGACCGCTCACGCCCGTTCGGCGAGATCGGATCGCGCGGCGTCTTCGTCAAGGAGCTCGAGGAAGCGCTGCTCGCCGGACGGATCGACGTCGCGGTTCATTCCGCCAAGGATCTGACCGCCACCGACCCGGACGGCCTCGTGATCGGCGCCTACCTCCGCCGCGAGGATCCTCGCGATGCGCTCTGCGGCGCAGTGGAGTTGCGGCCTGGGATGCGGATCGGCACGGCTTCGGTGCGGCGCAAGGCGCAGCTGCTCGCGCTCGATCCGACCCTCTCGATCGAGCCCTTGCGCGGCAACATCGACACGCGCCTGCGCAAGCGCGGCGAGCGTGGGCTCGACGCGATCGTGCTCGCCGCCTGCGGTCTCGACCGGCTCGGCCTCGAGCGCGAGATCGGGCTTCGCTTCGATCCCGAGACGATGCTGCCCGAGGCCGGGCAGGGCGCACTCGCGCTGCAGGTGCGGGCGGGCGACGAGAGGCTCGTGCAGGCTGCGGACGACGGTGAGACTCGGGTGCGTGTCGAGGCGGAGCGCGCGGTCATCGCGGCGGTCGGCGGAGGCTGCCTCGCCCCGGTCGCCGCTCACCACGACGGATCGACGCTCACCGGCCTCGTCGCCGCGGAGGACGGATCGTGGATCGAGCGGCTCACGGGCGACGACGCGGCGACGCTCGGAGCGGAGCTGGCGGATGCGAGTACTCGTCACGCGTGAGGAGCTCCGCGCCCGCGTCGAGGCGCTCGGGCACGACGCGGTCTTCTGCGAGCTGATCCGCATCGAGCCGCTCGGCAACGAGCCGGTCGACGCTCGCGGATACGACTGGCTCGTGGTCACGAGCCGCAACGGCGCGCACGAGCTCGGGCGGCGCGGCGTCACTGCCAACCGCATCGCCGCGATCGGACCGGCGACGGCCGAGGCCCTGCGCTCGCACGGGCTCACCGTCGACCTCGTCGCCGCAACGCATTCGCAGGAGGGTCTCCGCGACGAACTGCCGGACGGAACGGTGTTGCTCGCGGCGGCCGAGGGTGCACGGCTCGGCGTGCTCGAAGCCGACTTCCTGCCGCTTTACAGGACGATCGAGCTACAGCCCGAGGTGCCCGACGTCGACGTCGCGCTGCTCATGTCCGGCTCCGCCGCAAGGGCGCTCGCCGCGGCCGGCGCGCACGTTCCCGTCGTCGCGATCGGCCCCCAAACCGAGACCGAGGCGACGGCGGCCGGCTTCCACGTCGCGGCAGTCGCGGCCACTCACGACCTCGACGGCCTGGTCGAGGCATTACGTTCTCTGCCGTGGTCATCACTTTCCTGACCGATTTCGGACTGCAGGACGACTTCGTCGGCACGTGTCACGGCGTGATCGCGACGATCGCGCCCGAGGCTCGGGTGATCGACGTCACGCACGGTGTGCGTCCGGGCCACGTGCTGCAGGGCGCGCTCGTGCTCGCGAACACACTGCCGTACATGCCGGCCGGCGTCCATCTCGCGGTGGTCGATCCCGGCGTGGGAAGCGGCCGTCGGGCGCTCGCTCTACGCGACCGCGAAGGCCGGCTCTACGTCGGCCCGGACAACGGACTGCTCCTGCCCGCAGCCGACCGCTTCGGCGGCGTTGCCGACGCACACGAACTGGCCAACGCCGACTACTCGCTCCAGCCGGTCTCGCGCACCTTTCACGGCCGCGACCTGTTCTCGCCGGCCGCGGCTCACCTCGCTGCCGGCGTGCCGCTCGAGAAGCTCGGGCCGCCCGTCGAGCCGGACGAGCTCGTGCGCATCGAGATTCCGGAGCCCGAGGTGGGACACAACCGCGTCCGCGCGGTCGCTCTCGTCGTCGACCGCTTCGGGAACGTCGCGCTCGACCTGCGCCGCGAGCACCTCGAGCGGATGGAGCTCGTCGCCGGCACCCGGGTCGAGCTCAACTGCCGCGGCGAGCGTTTCTACGCCGTTTCGGCGCGCACGTTCGCCGACGCTCCGCGCGGGTCGCTCATCCTCTACGAGGACAGCTACGGCAGCATCGCGCTCGCGGTGTCGCAGGGCAGTGCCGCCGAGCTTCTTCGGATCGAGGAGGGAAGCGAGATCGTTCTCGACTTCGCGGCGCGGTGATCGACAGCCGGCGGTTTGCCCGCCTCGTCACGGACGCGGTTGTGCGGCGGCCGTGGCTCTGGCGGATCTTCCGCGGTCGCCTGCGCACCATGTTCGACGGGCTCGCGCCGAGCTGGGAGACGCGAATCGGCCCGCACCACCTCCTGGCGCTCGAGCTTGCACTCGAGGACGCGCTCACGCCGCACCACATCCTCGATCTCGGGACGGGAACCGGTGTCGTCGCTCTCGCACTTGCCGAGCGCTATCCGGAAGCCGAGGTGGTCGGCGTCGACCTCAGCCCGGGGATGATCGAGGAGGCCCGGCAGAAGCTCTCGCCCGAGCTAGCCGGCCGCGTGCGATTCGAGGTCGGCGACGCGTCGGCGCTCGCGTATCCCGACGGCTCGTTCGACCTCGTCGTCGGATCGAACATGATCCCGTTCTACGATGAGCTCGCCCGGATCGTGGCGCCCGGAGGGATGCTCGTGTTCTCGTTCTCGCGGGGTGCGGAGACGCCGATCTACGTCCCTCCGGAGCGCTCGCGCGAGGAGCTCGGCCGCCGCGGCTTCGCGGAATTTGCGGAGTTTTCGGCGGACCCGGCCACGGCGCTCCGGGCGACGAGGGAGTAGGCTCCAGGCAACGTCGTTCGCGACACGGTTGCACCGGTCCGGACGACCCGAGGCCCCCGAGCACGCGCGCAAGCGCGACGGGGGCCTCTTTTGCGCCGTTGGTCCGCCGTTGGCGGGACGGCCTACTCTTTGCTCGCCATGAGTCTTCGCCGTTGGCTGGTAGTGGTTGGTTCCGTGCTCGCGATCGCGGCTGCCGTCGGCTGCGGTGCGGTAAAGGCGGAGTCGAAGTCGGTGTCGCCGTGCGGATCGGTGAACCTGCCGGTCGCCTGGTCGCCCGACGGGTCTCAGGTCGTCTTGTACGGCTACCGCTGGCCCCTGCCGCCGCTCCACCATCGTCCGGCGAGCATCAGCGTGCTGCGCGCCGTCTGCGTCGCGGATGCCGACGGGAATAACGCTCACGCGCTCCCTAATACGGTTTGCAGCGAGCACTGCACGCCCAACCTGGGCGACGGCGTGGGCCAGTTCGAGTGGGCGCAGCCGAAGCTGATCCTCTACGGCAACGACAGCGGGATCTACACGCTCGCGGTCGGTGGGAAGCCGAAGCTCCTGACGAGGGCGGGGGCGCCGGAGCCGTTCGTGGCCGATTCGTCGGGCGACCGCGTCGCAGCCACCGGCCCTCTGTGCTCGCGCTGCACCGGTCCGGTGACCGTTCTCGCCGTTCCGTCGGGGACGATCGTCGGCAAGGTCGGCGGTACGAAGCTCGCCAACGTCGTTCCGAGCCTCTCGCCGGACGGGACACAGGTCGTGTTCGCCCGCTTCACCAAGTCCGGACAGCCGAAGGGGATCTGGACCGCCGCGGCCGGCGGCTCCGGCCTGAAGCAACTCGAGGCGCAGGGGAACAACCCGTTGTGGTCGCCCGCCGGCAACCAGATCGCCTACCTCACTCCCTCCGGCGCGCTGCGACTGGTGTCGCCGCAGGGCGGCGCGAGCACACCGCTCCTGCCGAAGAACTTCGGATCCGCCATGAGCTGGTCGCCCGATGGGAAGCACCTCACCGTCGTGGACACGAAAAACAGGCTCGCCGTTGTCGACGTCGCGACGAAGAAGATCCACACATTGCTGAAGCTTCACTCCCCGTACGGCCCGGAGAGCATCGTCTGGTCGCCGGATTCGCAGGAACTGCTGGTGGTGGGAAAAGCGCCGGCGCACTCGGGATGTCCGAGCGGTCTGTGGCGCATCCCGATCGACGGCGCGAAGCCGCATCTCGTGCACGGCTGCTGACGAAAGAGTGGCGAGGGCCGGACTCGAACCGGCGACACCCCGGTTTTCAGCCGAGTGCTCTACCAGCTGAGCTACCTCGCCGCGGCTGGGCGGCGGTCAGTGTAGCCCGGGCGCGACGGCAGGTGGCCGCGTTAGCCTCCGCGCCGTGAGCGTCGAAGAAGCCGCCCGCGAGATCGCCGTCATCGGCGCCACGCTCGACCTGGGGGCAGGGCGGCGCGGCGTCGACATGGGGCCGTCCGCGATCCGCTACGCAGGTCTCGAGCAGCAGCTCACCGAAAAGCTCCGCGTCCGCGTCTCCGACGCCGGCAACGTCATCTCTCCGGTCGTCGAGACCACGGACATGGGTGACGAGCACGCCCGCTACCTCCGCCAGATCCTCGACCTGTGCGATCGCCTGTCGGGGCTCGTCGCGGATGCCACGCGCCGTGGCGCGCTGCCGCTCGTGCTGGGCGGCGACCATTCGGTCGCGCTCGGCTCGCTGCTCGAGATGGCCAAGGTCCATGGACCGGGCGGCGTCGTCTGGATCGACGCGCACGGCGACCTCAACACGCCTGAGACCTCCCCGAGCGGCAACGTCCACGGGATGGTGCTCGCGGCTGCGCTCGGGCTGGCCGGCGATTCGTTCGGCCGCGACGGGTGGCCGCTGCCCGCCGTGGATCCGGGCAAGCTCGCGCTCGTCGGCGTTCGCTCGCTCGACGAGGGCGAGCGGCAGCTCCTCGGGAAGCTCGACGCGAAGGTCTTCACGATGAACGAGGTCGACCGGATCGGAGTAGAGCCATGCGTGCGCGAGGCTCTCGCCCACGCGTCGGGCGCAGCGTTCCTCCACGTCTCGCTCGACATGGACGTCGTCGATCCGGACTACGCCCCCGGGGTCGGAACGCCGGTGCGCGGTGGGCTGTCGTACCGGGAGGCTCACCTCGCGATGGAGACGGTCGCGAAATCCGGCCGCATCGACTCGATGGACGTCGTCGAGGTCAATCCGATTCTCGATCGCGAGAACGCGACCGGGCAGCTTGCAGTCGAGCTCGTGGCGTCGGCGCTGGGCGCTCGCATCCTCTAGTGCTTCGCCTGGAGGCCCGGGAGGGAGACATCGCCGCGGTCGAGGCCGACGCGATCGCGAACGCCGCGAACGACCGGCTCTGGATGGGTGCCGGCGTCGCGGGTGCGCTGAAGCGTGCGGGCGGCGAGGAGATCGAGCAGGAAGCGATGGCGATCGGCGGGATTCCGCTCGGAACCGCCGTGGCGACGACGGCCGGCCGCCTTCGCGCGCGCTGGGTCATCCACGGCGCCGTGATGGGCCAGGACCTCCGAACGGACGGCGACCTCATCGGCCGCACCACCCGGTCCTGTCTCGAGGTGGCCGACGAGCTCGGCGCGCGCTCGCTTGCGCTGCCGGCGTTCGGCACCGGAGTCGGCGGCTTCGCGCTCGCCGAGTGCGCGCGAATCATGGTTGACGAGGCCCGGATCTTTCCGGCGCAGACACTCGAGCACGTGATCTTCGCGGTCTACGGCAGCGAGGCCTACGAGGCGTTCTCGTCCGAGCTCTCCTCGCCGTTGCCCGAAGGCTCGTAGTAGCGGCGCCCCTCGAGCTCCTCGGGGAGATGGCTCGTCTCGAATCCCCGGGGATCGTCGTGCGGGTAGACGTAGCCCTCGCCGTGGCCGAGCCGGCGGCCGTACCAGGAGCCGTCGCGTAGCGCCTTCGGCGGTCGTGCCGCGCCGCGCTCCTGTACGTCCGCGGTCGCGCGGTTCAATGCGACGTAGCTCGCGTTCGACTTCGGCGCGCGGGCGAGGTAGATCGCGGCCTGCGAGAGGTTCAGGCGCGCCTCGGGAAGCCCGACGTGTTCGACCGCCTGGGCTGCGGCGACCGCGACGAGCAGTGCCCGCGGGTCGGCGTTGCCGATGTCCTCGGAGGCGAGCACGATCATCCGCCGCGCGATGAAGCGCGCGTCCTCGCCGCCCTCGAGCATCGCGGCGAGGTAGTAGACCGCGGCGTCGGGGTCGCTGCCTCGCATCGACTTGATGAACGCCGATGTGAAGTCGTAGTGCCGGTCGCCGGCCTTGTCGTAGACGAGCGGCGGCTTGCGGGCCGCATCCTCGACGTTCTCCGCCGTGACGGCGCCGTCGGCGGTCTGGCTCGCCAGCTCGACGATGTTGAGCGCGGTACGCGCGTCGCCGCCGGAGCGGTGCGCGATGAGCTCCACCACCTCGTCGGGCGCTTCGGCGCCGACTTCGGCGAGACCGCGACGGACGACGATCGCCATCTCCTCGGGCGTGAGCGGCTCGAGCTCGTACACCTGGCTGCGGGAGATGAGCGCGGAGTTGACCTCGTAGTACGGGTTCTCGGTCGTCGCGCCGATCAGCGTCACGAGCCCCGACTCGACGCCCGGCAGCAGCGCGTCCTGTTGTGCCTTGTTGAAGCGGTGGATCTCGTCGAGGAAGAGGATCGTGCGCCGGCCCGTGGTTCCGAGCCGCTCCTGGGCCCGCGCCAGCACCTCGCGCACGTCTTTGACCGTCGCCGAGACGGCCGACAGCTCCTCGAACGCGGCGCCCGTCGATGCCGCGACGATGCGCGCCAGCGTCGTCTTGCCGCTGCCGGGAGGGCCATAGAGGATCGACGAGCGGACGCGGTCCTCCTCGATCGCGCGTCGCAGGGCTGAGCTCTCGCCGAGCACGTGCTGCTGGCCGACGAAGTCGTCGAGAGTCGTCGGCCTCAGCCGCTGGGCGAGCGGCGCGATGTCGCCTACGCGTTGGTCGGCTGCGTCTGAGAAGAGGTCGCTTATGACGGCAGTATGCTCCGGCGCGTGCGTAGGCTCGACGGAGCACGCCCGGGAGCGAAGGCGCCGGCTCGGCCGGCGCCGTAGCGGGAAACCCGTGTCTGGGTCGGCTGCCGATTGCTGGAGCGGCGCGAGCTACGAGCGCATCGCGGAGTCCTATGCGCCGATTCACGACCGCGTCGTCGAGGCGCTCGCCATCACGCCCGGCATGCGCGTCCTCGACGTGGGTTGCGGAACGGGTGGCGTTGCCGTGCGCGGGGCCCGCGCGGGCGCCGACGTCATCGGCACCGACATCTCCGCCGACCAGCTCGCGAAGGCACGGGAGGCGGCTGCCGCCGACGGTCTCGCGATCCGTTTCGACGAGGGCGACTGCCAGGAGCTGCCGTACGGCGACGCCGAGTTCGACGCTGTCGCATCCGCTTTCGGCGCGGTCTTCGCGCCCGACCACGAGCGCGCTGCGGCCGGGCTTGCGCGTGTCTGCCGGCCGGGCGGCCGGCTCGCGCTCACCACGTGGCCGCGCGACGAGTGGTTGAAGACGGGCGAGCGGGCCGGACGGGCGCCCGCCGGCGGTCCCGACGCGACTGACTGGACGGACGAGGAGCATCTTCGGAGCCTCCTCGGCGCCGCCTTCGACCTGGAGCTGCACACGGGCGAATGGCGCATCGAGGAGGACTCGGCCGCCGAGTTGTGGCAACTCGTCTCCGCCTCGATGCCGCCGCTCCGCAGCTGGCTGGCGGAACAGGACGACGAAACGCGCGCACACGCCGAACGCGTCTATCTCGACTACCTGGCGCCCGGTGTGCTGCGGCGCGAGTACGTTCTCGTCGTGGGGATTCGCCGATGAGCACGATGACGCTGCGCGACGAGGTCACCGACCTCCTCCAACGCCTCATCCGCGTCGACACGACGAACCCGCCCGGCAACGAGACGGCCGCGGCGGAGCTCCTGCGCGACTACCTCGAGGCGAACGGCTTCGAGTGCGAGTTGATCGCGAAGGTGCCGGAGCGCGCAAACCTCGTCGCGCGACTGCCCGGCGGGGACGGCCCGACGCTCCTCTTCCTCGGGCACACCGACGTCGTGCTGGCCGACCCGGCCGAATGGTCAGTCCCGCCGTTCTCCGGCGAGTTGCGCGACGGCATGGTCTGGGGACGGGGCGCGCTCGACATGAAGAGCGAGGTGGCGGCGAACGCGGTCGCCATCGCGTCGCTCGCGCGCGAGGGATTCCGGCCGAGCGGCGATCTGATCTTTGCCGCGACCGCCGACGAGGAGGCCGGCCACGGGTTCGGCCTGGAGTGGCTGTGCGAAGCCCATCCCGACGCCGTCCGCTGCGATTTTGCGATCAACGAGGGCGGCGGCGACCGGATCGAGCTCGAGGACGGCACGCCGGTCTACCTGCCGACGGTGGCCGAGAAGATGACCGCGCCGTTCCGGCTCACCGTCCGCGGCCGCTCGGGCCACGCGTCGATGCCGCGGATTGCCGACAACGCGCTCGTCAGCGCGGCTCAGCTGATCGAGCGGATCGCCGACTACCGGCCCGAACCCCAGCTCGGTCCCGAGGTCGAAGGCTTCCTCCAGGCGGTGCTCGGGGAGGTGACGACCGCAGCCCAGGCTGCCGAGCGCGTCGCGTCGCTGTCGCCGGTCGCGGCGGTCGTGATCGACGCGCTCCTGGCGCCGACCTTCTCGCCAACGATGATCTCCGCCTCCAAGAAGCGGAACGTGATCCCGGCGCTCTGCGAGATCGAAGTCGACTGCCGGCTCCTGCCGGGCCAACATACGGAGCACGTCGAACCGATGATTCGCGCCGTCCTCGGTGGTGACGTCGACTACGAGCTCGAGTGGATCGAGGCGCGAGGCGGCACGCGCTCCTTGCTCGACACGCCCCTCTGGCGCGCCCTCGAGGAGTGGGTGGCCGAAACCGAGCCGGGAGCTAAAGCAGCACCGCTGGCCTGTGTCGGGTTCACCGACAGCCACTGGCTCCGCGAGGCGTTCGGGACCGTCGCGTACGGCTTCTTTCCCTCGAGCGGCAAGCTGCCGCCCGAGGTCTCGGCGACGCTCGTTCACTCCGCCGACGAGCGGATCCCGGTTACCGATCTCGAGCTCGGTGTCAGCTGGCTGCGTCACGCCGCGCAGGCATTGCTCGGCTGAGAGAGGTAGCGCGACTACCCTTCGTCCGCAATGGCTGACGAGAAGATCCGGCTCGGTGGCATGGCCCTCCCGAACGGCGTGCTCGTGCATGGACCTCACTCCTGGGCGTGCGCGATCAGGCACGACGACGGGCGGATCGAGGTTGCCTCGGCGCGGAAGCGGCTCCAGGCCTCGCGGATTCAAAGCCCGCTTCTCCGCGGCCCGGCGCGCCTCGCCGAGGCTCTGTTGCTGCTGCCGCAGATCAAGGCGAAGCTCCCCGCGGCTCGGCTGCCGATGGAGAACCGGCGCGCGCTCCTCTCGATGATGGGCGCAGCGGTGTTCGTTCGCGGTCTGCGCGAGTCGGGGCTACGGCCGATCGCTCGGGAACTGCTGATCGCCGTCGCATCGGTCGCGCCGGCGGTCATGTCGCTCCGTTCCGGCGAGCTAGCGGCGTACCACGGCGCCGAGCACATCTCGATCGGCACCTACGAGCACGGCAAGCGTGCGACGCGCGAGCACGAACGGTGCGGCGGCCACCTCGTCGGGCCGCTCGTGGCGACGTCGGTGGTCGGAAATGTCCTCGCCGGACTCGCCCCGGAGCGCCATCGCCGTCAGGCCCAAGCGGTCGCCCAGCTCGGCGCGATCGCCGCGGCAACCGAGCTCTTCGGCTGGATGACACGACACCCGGAGAATCCGCTCGCGCAGGCTCTGGGGAAGCCGGGCCACGAGCTCCAGCACCGCTTCTCGACCGCCGAGCCGAGTGACGCGCAGCTCGAGGTGGCCGAGGCGGCGCTCAAGGCGTGCCTCGAGCTCGAGCACGCCGAGCAAGCCGCGGAATAAGGTCGATCAGCCGAGCTTCTCGGGATGCCCGAGCTGGCCGAGCTCGACGATGTCGCGGCGGAAGAAGAGCGCCACGGTCCAGTCGACGACGACCCGGAATCTCCTCGATGCCAGCGGGAGCTGGTAGAGGTGGTACGACCGCGTCACGAACCAGCCGAGGAAACCATGGAGCCGTAGGCCGAGCACCTCGGCGATCCCCTTGTGCCGGCCGAGAGTCGCGACCTGGCCGAGCATCAGATAGTGGTACGGCTCGGGCGTTCCGGCCAGGTTCTTCGCGAGGCGCCGCGCCTGGCGCAGCGCGTGCTGGCACGTCGGCGGGTCGGGCTCGCCGCTGCGGGCGTTCGGGACGCGCGCGCAGTCGCCGAGCGCCCAGACATGCTCCTGTCCGCTCACCCTGAGGAACTGGTCGACGACGACGCGTCCCTTCTCGTCGAGCGGCATCGACCACTCGCGTAGGACCGGGTTCGCGGCGACACCCGCCGTCCAGACGAGCGTCTCCGTGGGGATGCGCGTCCCGTCGCCGAGCACGACCTCGTGGGCCGAGACCGACTCGAGCGTCGTCTCGACGTGAATCTCGATTCCGCGCTTGCCGAGCTCGTCGGCGGCGTATTTGCCGAGCGGCTGCGGGATCTCGGGCAAGATCCGGGGCGCTGCGTCGACCATGACCCAGCGCCGCGGAGTCGAGTGCAGGCGCGGGTAGTAGCGCAGGGCGTCCTCTGCGAGGTCGGACAGCTCCGCGAGCGCCTCGACTCCCGCATAGCCGGCGCCGACGAACACGAAGGTCAGC
>DASXKE010000017.1:0-6251 GCA_036496985.1 Gaiellaceae bacterium
GCGTCGAGGAGCGGCGGATTCCAGAGTGCAATCGTGCGCTCGGCCCGCGGCGCCGCGTCGTCCTCGACCACCGTCGCGTCCTCGCCCGTGAGCGAGTGCGCGAGCTCGGCCGGGTTCGCGATCGTCGCCGAGGCGAGCAGGAACTGCGGCTCGGCGCCGTAGATGCGGGCCAGCCGGTGCAGCCGCCGCAGGACGTTCGCGACGTGCGAGCCGAAGACGCCGCGATAGACGTGCGCCTCGTCCACGACGACGAATGTGAGGTTGTGTAAGAAGTCCCCCCATAAATCGTGCCGCGGCAGGACGCCGATGTGGAGCATGTCCGGGTTCGTGAGCACGAGGTTCGCCCAGCCGCGGATCTGGCGTCGCCGCTCGGGCGGAGTGTCGCCGTCGTAGATCGCCGCGCGGACGCCGGGAACGCCGAGGTCGCCGAGCGAGCGCGCCTGGTCCTGGGCGAGCGCCTTCGTCGGATAGAGGTAGAGGGCGCGCGCGTGCCGGTCGGCGCCGAGGGCGTCGAGCACGGGCAGGTTGAAGGCGAGCGTCTTGCCCGAGGCGGTGCCCGTCGTGACGATGACGTTGCCGCCGCGCCGCGCCGCTTCGTAGGCTTCGGCCTGGTGCGCGTAGAGCTCGTCGATGCCTCGACGCGCGAGCGCTTCCCGCACCGCCGGCTGGAGCGAGCTCGGCACGGCAGCGGTTCGTGCGCCTCGGGCCGGCTCAGTCGCGAGATGCGCGAGCTCGTCGCCGGCGAGGAGCTCGTCCCAGAGGCCGGTTGCAGTCACCCGACCATTGAAGCGGGCTACGGCTCGCCGAACAGTGTCAGTTGCATTCCGTCCGGCGTCCGAAGGCGGGCGTTGCGGCCACCCCAGGGCGGGACGACCGGCGGAGCGACCGCTTCCGCGCCGGCAGCTGTCAGCCGTTCCGTCGCTTCGTCGAGGTCGGTCACCTCGATTGCGAGCCGCACCGGGCCCGAGACGCGGTGCCCGGCCTCGATGCGGTCGACGCTCTCCGCCTGCCGCTCGTCGAACAGTTCGAGCGTGGCGCGACCTGCGTCGAGGAGGATCACGCGGCCGTCCTCGCCGCTCCAGTCTGCGAGTTGCTCGAGCCCGAGCGCATCGCGGTAGAAGGCGCGGCCTCGTCGAAGTCGGGCACGGTGAGAACGACACGGAACTCCATGCGACTCTCAACGACGCTCGTGCACGGATCCATCCTCGTCCACGACGACGATCCGATCCGCCTCGATTCCCGCCAGGTCGGCGTCGGCCGGAGCGACGACCGCGTCGAACCTGCCGACGGGACTGTCGACCACCGCCCCGCTGCGTGCCTCGGCGCGAGCGCGGAACGCCGGGTCCGGCTCCACGACCACGACCTCCCAGCCTGCGAGCTCCAACGGAGTTGCGTGGATGCCGGCGAAGCCCAGCTCGAGCACGCGTCCCGGCCCCTCGCCCAGTAGCTCGACGATCTGCGGCGTGGCGGAGCTTGCGAGGGCTGGCGGCAGCCGGTGCATCGCTACGCTCGATACATGAAGGAGAGGCGCACCGGCAAGTTCCTCGGTGTCCCCTACGACTGGCGCCGGCCGACCTGGGAGCGTTACCGGTCGCGCTGGTGGAACCCTCAGGATCGGCGGATCGTCATGCCGCGGGCGTTTGGTTGGGGATACGACTTCAACCTCGCCGAGGCCGCGCGCCGTTTGCATCTCCGGGGCTAGGCTTGCGCGACCGGGGTGCCTCGCGGCGAGGCTGAGATCACACCCGTCGAACCTGATCCGGGTCATGCCGGCGAAGGGAGCGCGTTGGTTCCACGCTGCATCACGATCGCGGGCTCCGATTCCGGTGGGGGAGCCGGGATCCAGGCCGACCTGAAGGCGTTCGCCGCGGCCGGCGTCCACGGTATGTCGGCGATCGTCGCGCTCACGGCGCAGAACACGCGCGAGGTGTCGGCCGTCCACGAGGTGCCGCCGTCGTTCGTCCGCGCGCAGCTCGACGCGGTGGCGGGCGACATAGGGATCGACGCCGCGAAGACGGGCATGCTCTTCTCCCGGGCGATCATCGAGGCCGTGGCCGACTGGATCGCCGAGCATCCCGTGCCGCTCGTCGTCGATCCGGTCATGGTTGCGAGCTCCGGCGCGCGGCTCCTGGAGGAAGATGCGGTCGAGGTGCTCGTCGAGCGGCTCTTTCCGCTGGCGACGGTCGTCACCCCCAACGTGCTCGAAGCGCAGGCGTTGACCGGCTTGGACGCGCCGCCGGAGGAGCTCGCCGTGGCGCTCGTCGCGCTCGGCGCACCTGCGGCGCTCGTCACCGGCGGCCATGCGGACGAAGCCGCCGATCATCTCTTCGACGGAAAGGAGCACTACGTGATCCCGTTCGAGCGCCATGGAGCCCGCGCCACTCACGGCGCCGGCTGCACTCACTCCGCGACGCTCGCCGCGCTCCTTGCGCGCGGGCTCTCGCTCGTCGAGGCGGCGCGTGGAGCTGCCGAGGCCGCCTCGCGGGCGGTCGCACAGGGGCTCGTGGAGATCGGCGGCGGCGACGGTCCGGTGGACGTCCTGGGACTGGCTGTCCGATGAGCATCTCCCCCGGGACAACGCTGCGGGCACTGCGCGAGCAGAAGCCGCTCGTCCACCAGATCACGAATTACGTCGTCATGAACGAGACGGCCAACGCGACCCTCGCGCTCGGTGCGCTGCCGGTGATGGCGCACGCGTCCGAGGAGGTCGAGGAGATGGTCGGGCTCGCGTCGGCGCTCGTCATCAACATCGGCACGCTCTCGCAGCACTGGATCGAGGCGATGCTCCTCGCGGGTCGGGCGGCGAGCTCGCGTGGCATTCCCGTCGTTCTCGATCCCGTCGGGGCAGGCGCGACGGCGTACCGCACCGACACTGCGCGCCGGATTCTCGACGAGGTGGACGTGACCGTGCTGCGCGGCAACGCGGGCGAGGTGGCGACGCTCGTCGGCGCGGAGGCCGAGGTGCGCGGCGTCGAGTCGATCGCGGCCGGGCTCGAGCCGGCGGAGCTCGCGCGGGAGGGCGCTCGGCAGCTCGGGCTCGTCGCGTCGGTGACCGGGCCGGTCGACCACGTCTCGAACGGCGAGCGGACGCTGACTGTGGCGAACGGCCATCCGCTGCTCGCGGCCGTGACCGGAACCGGCTGCATCTCGTCGGCGCTGACCGGCTGCTTCCTCGCAGCCAAGCCGGACGAGCCGCTCGAGGCGGCGGCGGAGGCGTTGGCGGCGCTCGGAGTCGCTGCGGAGGATGCAGCTGCCGGCGCTGCCGGTCCGGGAACCTTCCATGCCCGGCTGTACGACGCGCTTGCGGCGCTCGATCCCGACACGCTCGACGGTCGGGCTCTAATTTCCGAGCTGTGACCACGCTGGCGGAGGTCGGCGAGTTCGGGTTTCTCGCCGAGCTCGAGAGGCTCGGGCTTGCGGAGGGAATCGAGCACGATGCGGCGGTCGTCGGCGGGCTCGTCGTCACGCAGGACGCCCTCGTGGAGGGCGTCCACTTCCGCTTCGATCTGCTCGGCTGGCGCGAGCTCGGTGCGCGCGCCTCCGCCGTCAATCTCAGCGACCTCGCCGCGTCGGGTGCCGATCCGCTCGCGCTGCTCGTCTCGGTCGGGCTCCCTGAGCAGACAGAGCTCGACGACGCCCTCGAGCTCTACGCCGGCCTGAACGAGCGCGGCGTGCCTGTGCGCGGCGGCGACACGACGCGCGCCGACCACGTCGTTCTGTCCGTGACCGCGCTCGGCCGCGCCGAGCGAGTTCCCGGCCGGGCCGGAGCACGCGCCGGAGACGCAGTCGTCGTGACCGGCCCGCTCGGGGCTGCGGGCGCTGCGTTTCGCGTCGGCCGCCTGCCGGCGGTGCCGGACCGCGTGGAGGAGGGGAAGCGGCTCGGGGCGGTTGCGACCGCGATGCTCGACGTCTCTGACGGCCTCGCGCGGGACGCCGGCCACATCGCGGCGCGCTCGGGCGTCCGACTCGCGATCGAGCTCGAGCGCGTGCCGCTCGCGCCGGGCTCGGAGCTCGACGACGTCGGCTTCGGCGAGGACTACGAGCTGCTCGCGACGACCCCCGATCCGCTCGGCTTCCCGGTGATCGGCCGGGTCGAGGAAGGAGAGGGCGTCGAGCTCACGCTCGGCGCCGAGCCGTACTCACTCGCGGGCTGGGAGCACTTCCGCTAGCCAGGCTTCGAAGTGCGCCTTCGGTCGCACTCCCACGACCGAGCCCTGTGCCTCTCCGCCCGAGAAGAGGATCACCGTCGGGATCGAGAGCACGTCGTACCACGACGCGAGCCCGATCTCCTCGTCGATGTTCACGCGCGCGACCTCGACGGGGAGCTCCTCGAGGATCGGCTCGAGCGCCTTGCAGGGTCGGCACCACGGCGCCCAGAAGTCGACCAGCAGCGGCCCGTCGGCGATCGCCTCGTCGAACGTAGCCTCGTCGAGCTCTTTCAGAGCTTCCCTCTCAACGCCGCGAACCGTAGCGCCGGCACCTTCCAGACGGCCTCGAGCACGATCGCGCGGCTCATCTTCGACTTGCCGGCGGTGCGGTCGGCGAAGCGGATCGGAATCTCGACGACCTGGAACCCCTTCCGTAGGGTGCGATACGTCGTCTCGATCTGGAAGACGTAGCCTGCGGCGTCGATCGTGTCGAGGTCGATCGACTCGAGGACACTTCGGCGGAAGCACTTGAAGCCTCCCGTTGCGTCGTGGACCGGCATCAGGAGCACGCGCGTGTAGGCCGACGCGCCGCGCGAGATCAGGCGCCGCGCGAGCCCCCAGTCGGTGGTGCCGCCGCCCTCGACGTAGCGGGAGCCGAGCGCTAGGTCGGCGCCGCCCTCGATGGCGGCGATCAGCCGCGGCACGTCGGCCGGGTCGTGCGAGAAGTCGCAGTCCATCTCGAGCACGAGCTCGGCGCCGCTCGCGAGCGCGTGCCGGAAGCCGTCGACATATGCGCGACCGAGTCCCTCCTTGCGCGGCCGGTGGAGCACCTCGACCCACGGCAGCTCGCCCGCCAGCCGGTCGGCGATCTCGCCGGTCCCGTCGGGGGAGTTGTCGTCGATGACGAGGACGTTCACGCCGTGAGCGGCGAGGGCGCGCACCATCGGCTCGAGGTTCTCGCGCTCGTTGTACGTCGGCAGGCAGACCACGGCATTCGTCGGCATGGCCGCACCTATGATCGCCGAGTGGCTGAGCTACCGCAGAACAGCGACATTGCGGATCAGATCGACCTCCTCGCAGACCTTCTTGAGCTCGAGGGAAAGGACACCTTTCGCATCGTCGCCTACCGGCGCGCGTCCGCCCGTGTGCGCGAGACGTCGGGCTCGGTCGCGCAGCTCGCGCTCGACGGTCGCGCGAAGGAACTGCAGGGCATCGGCAAGACGATCGAGGAGAAGATCGTCCAGATCGTCGAGCTGGGCGAGATCGAGGCGCTGACGAAGTACAAGAAGGGCGTCCCGCCCGAGGTGGTCCTCTTCATGAAGCTGCCGGGCCTGGGCCCGAAGACCGCGGCCCGGATCTGGCGCGAGCTCGGCGTCGAGACGCTCGACGAGCTCAAGGCCGCTGCCGAGGGCGAAAGGCTGCGGACGCTCGCCGGCCTCGGCCCGAAGAGCGAGGAGAAGATCCTCGCCGCGCTCGCGTACCAGGCCGAGAGCCCCGAGCCGGGGCGGCATCTGCTCGGTCGCGGCCTGCCGGCCGTGCAGGCGGTGGTCGCGGCGCTGCGCGAGCTCTCCGCGGCGATCGCGGTCTCGGAGGCCGGGTCGGTACGGCGGCGGAAGGAGACGTTCCGCGATCTCGACATCATCGCGAGCGCCACCAATCCCGCCGAGCTGACGGGACACTTCGCGAGCCTGAAGTGGGTCGTCGACGTCGCGGCGCACGGCGACACGAAGGCGACGGTCATCTCCCGCGACGGGCACCGCTTCGACTTGCGCGTCGTTCCGCCGGAGTCGTTCGGCAACCTTCTGCAGCACTTCACCGGCTCGAAGGACCACAACGTCGCGATGCGCGAGGACGCCGTGCGGCGCGGGCTCTCGATCTCGGAATACGGCGTCTCGAACGTGGAGTCGGGCGAGGTGTTCAAGAGCGCCGAGGAGGACGCCGTCTACGAGTTCCTCGGCTACCAGCCGATCCCGCCGGAGCTGCGCGAGAACTCCGGCGAGCTCGAGGCGGCGCGGCGTGGCGAGCTCCCTACGCTCGTCGAGCTCGAGGACGTCCGCGGCGACCTCCACACGCACTCGCACTGGTCGGCCGACGGCAAGAGCA
>DASXKE010000018.1:0-8951 GCA_036496985.1 Gaiellaceae bacterium
GATGTCGCCCAGGTCGCCTCCCCGACGCTCTCGATGACCACGTCGACGCCGTGGCCGCCGGTCGCGTCCCGCGCCGCGGCTCGCACATCGCCCGTCGCGTGGTTGACGGTCGCGTCGGCACCGAGCTCGCGTGCCCGAGCGAGCTTCGCGTCGCTCGACGAGGTGACGAGGACGCGCGCGCCGAGCGCCTTCGCGATCGCGAGAGCGGCCGTCGAGACGCCTCCGCCGATGCCCCAGGCGAGCACCCACTCGCCTTCGCGCAGGCCCGCGCGTGTCACGAGCATCCTGTACGCGGTCTCGAAGACGAGCGGAAACGCCGCCGCCTCCTCGAAGTTCAACCCCTCCGGAATCGGATGCACGTTCGTCGCCGGCACCGCGATCAGCTCGGCGTTCGTGCCGTCGCCGTGCTCTCCGATCACGTGGATCCGACCGTCGCCGGCCTCGATGCCCGGGTTGAGGACGACGCGCTCGCCCGGCTCGAAGCCCGATTCGCCTTCGCCGAGCGCCTCCACGACGCCGGCTCCGTCGGCACCGAGGATGCGCGGCTTCGGCACCGAGGGAAGCCCCTTGCGGATCCAGACGTCGAGATGGTTCAGCGCCGAGGCGTGGAGGCGGACGAGAACCTCGCCCGGCCCGGGCTCGGGATCCGGCGCGTCCTCGAGCACCAGAACCTCGGGCCCGCCGTCCTCATGGATCCGAACCGCGCGCACCGCGGCAGACTATCCACGTGACCGCTGCGGAACTCGAAGCCCTCGCACACGAGCTGGGGCTGGACGCGATCGGCGCCGCGCCCGCCGAGCCGTACACGCGAACCGAGCGCGACATCCGCGAGCGACGCGAGCGCGGGCTCTTCGCCGACATGCGCTTCACCATGGCGCGGCCGGAGGAGTCATGCCATCCCGAGACGCTGCTGCCGGGTGCCCGTACCGTCATCTCGGCCGCGCTCTGTTACTGGCTCCCGGAGCCGGAGCGTCCTGCGGGCCACGGCCGGCTGCCGCGCTACACGTGGTTCGACGCCTACGCCGTGCTCCGAAAGAAGCTCGACATCCTCGGCCGTGAGCTGGGCGGCGCGTACCGGGTCCTCGTCGACGCGAACCAGCACTTCGACCGCGAGGCGGCCGCGCGGAGCGGCGTCGGCTTCTACGGCAAGAACACGCTCCTCATCACCCGCCGGCACGGCTCCTGGGTCGTGCTCGGGACGCTCGTCACCGACGTCGAGCTCGAGCCGACGCCTCCGCTCGACCTCGACTGTGGGGAGTGCCGCCTCTGCATCGACGCCTGTCCTACGCGAGCGCTCGACGAGCCGGGCACCCTCGATTCGACCCGCTGCCTCAGCTACTGGACTCAAGCGCCCGCGCCGCCTCCTCCAGCGTATCGCGCCGACCTCGGCGCCCAGGTCTACGGCTGCGATATCTGTCAGGACGTCTGCCCGTGGAATCGCGGCGTCGAGAAGCGACGCGCTGCGGAGCAGTTGCCGGAGGATGCGACTCCGCACGTCTCGCTCGTCGACTGGCTCCGCGCGGAGCCGAGCGAGCTGCGGCGCCGCTTCGCGCGGCTCTACGTACCGCGCAACGACGGCCGCCGCCTGCAGCTGAACGCTCTTGTCGCGGCAGGCAACGTGGGGGGCGACGGCGAACGGGACGCCGTGAATGTCTTCCTCGACGATCCCGACGAGGCGACGCGCGAGCTCGCTGCCTGGGCGCTCGCGCGGATCGAGGAGCGAGATGCTTAATCGTCCGGGCCGCTGGCTGGTCCTGCTGCGGGTGTTGCTCGTGGTGGCGGGCGCTGTCGCGGTAGCTCTGACGAACTTCCCGCCGGGCTACGAGGCGTGGGCTTGGACGGTCGTCGGCTTCTTCACCGCGGTGACGATTTTCTCCGGCGCGCTCTCCGCGGTCGAGCTCGGGCCCGTCGTGCGGGTCCGGGCGCGTGTGCTGCTGCTCGCGCTCGACTCCCTCGCAGCGATCGGGTTCATCGCCGTCTTCTCCTTCGAGAGCGGCGAGCCGTGGCGCGCGCTCTATCTGATTCCGGTCGCAGCGGCGGCGCTGCGGTTCGGGCTCGTGGGGGGCGTCATCGGCGGCTCCGTCATGGTGGGGGCGACGCTCGTCGTCGATGCTCTCGGCCCGGGTCTGCAGTGGCGGACGGCGCTGGCGCGGGTGCTCGTCGGGATGCTCGCCGGCATCGTCATCGGCTATCTCCGCGACACGTTGACGGTCGAGCAGAGCCGGGCCGAGGCGCGGGCAGCAGAGGCGGAGCGGCTGCGCGACGAGCTCGGTCACCGCGTCGACGTGCTCGAGACGGCGAACCGCTGTGCCCGTGCGCTCGGCTCGTCGCTCGAGCTCGACGAGGCGTTCGGCGCGTTCATCCGCGAGCTGCGTGGCCTCGTTCCCTTCGAGCGGACGGCGATCGTCCTCGTCGAAGGAGACACCGCGACCACGATGGCCACGGCCGGCCGCGGTGCGGGCGAAGTCTTCCCGCCGGGGAACAGCGACCCGATCGAGGGTTCCCTGCTCGAGCGGGTGCTCGAGGGCAAGCTGGTCGTGCGCCGCGATCTCACCGAGCGGGATTCCCCCGCCGACGAGCAACTGCTTGCACTCGGGTTGCGCAGCGAGCTCGTGACGCCGCTCCTGGTCGGCGCTCGGACGATCGGGATGCTGAGCCTGTCGCGGGACCGTCCCGACGCCTTCAGCCAGGACGAGGTCGAGCTCGTGTCCCTGCTGGGCCGACTCGTCGCGACCGCCGTCCAGAACATCCGCGCCTACGAGGCCGAGCGCAGACGGGTCGAGGAGCTCGCGCGCCTGTCGGAGCTTCGCGCCGACTTCGTGTCACTCGTCTCACACGAGCTGCGGAGTCCGATGGCGGCCGTGATCGGCGCCGCGCGGACGCTGCAGGATCGCTGGCGGATGCTGTCGGCGGCTCAGCGGGAGTCGTTTCTCGCGCTCATCGGCGACGAGACGACGCGGCTGGCCGAGCTCGTTGCCGACGTTCTCGACACCTCTCGCATCGAAGCCGGGACGTTCAGCTATCGGTTCGACGAGGTGGATCTCGGCCGCATCGTCGACGAGGCGGTCGAGACGGCCGTGCTTGCGCAGCAGGAGGTGCCTGTCGTCGCCTCGGTGCGCGGGGCGCTTCCGGCGATCCGCGGCGACCGGGCCCGGCTCCGCCAGGTGCTCGGAAATCTGATCGAGAACGCGGTCAAGTACTCCCCGGAGGGCGGCGAGGTGCGCGTCTCGGCCGCGGCGTCCAACGGGGCTGTGCGGATCTCGGTGCGCGACAGCGGGCCGGGGATCCCGCGCGACCAGCAGACGCGGATCTTCGAGAAGTTCGGGCGGTCGGAGATCGAGGGCGGCTCGAAGCCGGGAAGCGGGCTGGGTCTCTTCATCGCCCGCTCGATCGCGGAGGCCCACGGCGGCTCGCTCGACGTGAACTCGTCGACCGATCAGGGCTCGACGTTCATCCTGAGCGTGCCGGTCGGCGACTGGCGCCGCTAGGCGCGGACGCGCATGCGCTCGACGCCGAGCTCCTTGGCGAGCGCCTTCGCCCGCGCGGCGACCGAACGCCGCAGCTCATCCGGCTCCAGCAAGACCGCCCCGCCGCGCAGTGACAGCACCTCGCTCTCGAGCCAATCGTCGCTCGAGAACGGGAGCTCGCGAATCGCATTCCCGTCCGCCAGCGGCCGCGCCCCTCTCTCGATCGCCCAGCGCGCGATCTCCTCGTCGTAGAGGAGCTTCGCGGTGCGCGCGTCGCGGAGCCGCGTCGGCTCGAACCCCTCGCGCGGCTCGAAGCGCTCGCGCGTCAGCTTCGCGCTCCGCATCCGGTCGAGGCGGAACGAACGCGCGCCGTCGCTCGTCCGGTCCCAGGTGTGGACGTACCAGTTGGGCAGCTGCCGCTCGAGGGAGTACGGCTCGACGAGCCGCGTCGACGGCTCGGCATCGACTTCCTTCTGGTACTCGATCTCCACGAGCTTCCGCTCGCGCATGCCGCGCGCGAGTCGCGAGACGAGGTCGAGCTCCTCGGTGGCGATGTGGGGTTCCTGTGCGAGCTCGAACTGGCCGAACGTCTCCTCGAGCTTTTTGCGGACGCGGGAGAGCGGCGTATGCGCGTCGGCCGCGATCATCGGCCCGACGTCCTCGAGCGCGAGCCGGATCGCGCGCGCCTCGAGCGGCGTCAGCCGCGGCGCAGCGCGGAACGTGTCGCCCCACAACTCCTTGTCGACATGCACCGAGCCGTCCCGCAGCTCGGCGTAGACCGTGTAGCAACCGCCCCCGAAGTTGACGAGGTTGAGCAGCGAGAGATGCTCTTCCAGCTCGTCGTCCGGGATCGAGGGGAACCGCTCGAGCAGCTCGTCGGCCGGGATCTCGGCGTCACGCTCTTCGCCGCAGGCAGCGAGCAGGTATGCGAGCAGCGCCTGCAGGACCCCGAACCGCTCGGGTGCCACCGGCCCGGCCGGCCGTTCCACCGTGCCCTCGTCGATCGCTGCCGGCTTTTCGCGTGCCGGCTGAGGCGACTCGCCTTCGTGCCCGTCGCGCACGCGCCGCAGCGCTTGCGCGACGTCGCGCTTGAGCTCGGCGGGCTCGAGCGGCACGGCTCGACCGTTCTGGCGCAGCACCCAGGAGGCGAGCTGGGGGATGGAGGAGTACTCGGTGACGAAGACGCCGTCTTCGAGCCGTCCCGTCTCACCGTAGGCGCGCCGCACCCACCACGCGGTGTCGCCGCGCACCTCGATCCGGGCCGTGCCCGCGATC
This sequence comes from Gaiellaceae bacterium, assembly GCA_036496985.1. Classification (GTDB taxonomy): domain Bacteria; phylum Actinomycetota; class Thermoleophilia; order Gaiellales; family Gaiellaceae; genus Palsa-739. The sequence continues at coordinate 4,743 of DASXKE010000018.1, forward strand.
TCGCCGATCTGCCACGGCGGCCGGCCGCGGTAGATCTCGACGTCGAAGTCGGTCGGCGCGCGGAAGTCGCGCTCGCGCCGCGTCGCGAACTTGATGTCGCCGCGGATGCGCGAGACGCGGAAGGTGCGGATCTCCTCGCGATCGAGGTCGTGGCCGACCACGTACCAGAGCCCGTTGTCGTTGAGGAGCGCGTACGGGTTGATCGTGCGCTCGTTCTCCTCGTCCCGGGAGATCGACCAGTAGTCGAAGCGCACCGTGCGCTGCTTGGAGATGGCGTTCTCGAGCTTCGCCAAGCGCCCGGGCGTCTCGGGCGAGTAGTCGGGGTCGAGCACCTCGACGCGGCTCGCGGTCTCGGTCGGCGCCTCGCTGAACCCGGGCCGCCCGAGCGCGAGGTTCTGGAGGGCGAGGCGCAACGGCTCGGCGTAGGCGAACTTCCCCTCGAGGAGGTAGAAGGCCGTCTGGAGCGCTGCGAGCTCCTCGTCCTCGAGCTCGAGCTGTGGCAGGAAGTACTGCTCGGACCGAAGTGTGTAGAGCTCCTCGCCGGTGAACTCGTCGCGCTGCGACTGGAGCGGGACGCCGAGCGAGAGCAGCTCGGCGCGGTCGGAGTAGAAGCGCCGCGCGAAGGCTTCGTCGGACATCTCGGAGTAGCCCTCGACGTTCGACTTCACGTCGCGTGCCGTCAGCGCTCTCCGCTCGGCCATGAGGAAGGCGACGAGCGAGAGCTGCCGGATCAGCTTGTCCGTGTCGTGTGACACCCCGCGTCGCACCCTATAGCCGGGCGCCTGTGGAACGCTGCTGTGGAAGCCTGTGGACGGCGGGTGCTACGCCGCGGCTTTGGTCTCGAGGTGCTGATGTGACGGGCAGTAGTCGCGCTCCGGCAGCGGTGTCCGCTGGCACGGCTTGCCCTTGCGGGTCGTGGCCCGGCAGCGGGCGACCCCGCCGTCGAGCAGGCCCGACTCGATCTGCTCCTCGATGAAGTCGACGGCAGCCTTGACTCCCTGCTCGACCGCCCAGGCGACCTGCGCCTGCGCCGTGATGGGGAAATAGCGCCGGATGTCCTGGAACAGCGCGCGATCGGGCTTCGCGAAGTAGAGCGGATCGTTGGCCAGGCGCTCCATCGTCTGCTCGCAGGCCATCAGCACACCGCGGCGCGACTCCAGCTGTGTCTTGCGGTCCGCGTAGGGGTCGATCATGTCTTTGACGGACCGGTAAATGGCCCGTGAGTATTGATACATGCACTGCTGCAGCTGGGCAGTTCTCTCTTCGATCACTCGCGTCTCAGTCTCCTCCCGCAGACCCCGCAAGGCCCGGTCTGAAGCCAAATCTCGGCGTGCATCCCCTATGCACGCAACTCGATCCTACATGGTAACGGCGTTGTCACAAAGTCGCCGGATTTGTTGCCAGCCACGTCAACGCAGGGTTTCCGGGCGGCGCGCAGATCATCGAGACTCGATCCCCGGCTCGCGCCAATCGGAAACGTCAGGCTTGCAGCACGACGAGCCGCTCTTCGGTCATCTCGCGGATCGTGTAAGCGGGGCCTTCCTTCGTGTTGCCGGAGCCTTTGACGCCGCCGTACGGCATCTGGTCGGCGCGGAACGTCGGCGCCTCGTTGACCGTGACGCCGCCGAAATCGAGTGCCTCGGCCGCCGCGAGCGCCGTCGCGATCGAGCCGGTGAAGACTCCGGCCTGGAGCCCGTATTCGGTTCCGTTCGCCCGCGTGTAGGCATCGTCGAGCGAGTCGACCGCGTTGACGACGCAGACCGGGCCAAAGACCTCGTCGCACACGACCTTGGCCGTCTCGGGTGCCTCGGCAAGCACGAGCGGGCCGAGCGGATCGGTGTCGGTGGCGCCGACGAGCAGCTTCGCGCCCGCAGCCTGAGCCTCGTCGACCCACTCGGCGATCCGGGTGCGCGCGTCGCTGTCGATCACGGGCCCGACGTCGGTCGCCTCGTCTGCGGGGTCGCCCACCACAAGCGCTTCGACCTTCGGGACGAACCGCTCGAGGAAGCCGTCGAGCACGGGTCGCTCGACGTAGATCCGCTGAACCGAGATGCAGCTCTGGCCCGCGAAGGAGAACGCGTTTGCAGCGAGCTTCGAGGCGGCGAGGTCGAGATCCGCATCGGCGGCCACGACGACCGGCGTCGAGTTGCCGAGCTCCAGGCGGACGCGCTTCTTCGCGGCACGCTCCGCGATGCCCCAGCCGACGCCGCTCGAGCCGGTGAACGTGATCATCCGCACGCGCTCGTCTTCGACGAGGACGTCGCCGATCTCGGCGGACGGGCCGACGAGCACGGTGAGCCAGCCCGGCGGTAGCCCGGCTTCCTCTGCGAGCTCCGCGAGCAGCAGCGCCGAGAGCGGTGTCTGGCTTGCCGGCTTCAGCACGACCGGGCAGCCGGCGGCGAGTGCGGGGGCGAGCTTGTGCGCGACGAGGTTGCACGGGAAGTTGAAGGGAGAGATTGCTCCGATCACCCCGATAGGTCGCCGCAGCGTGAAGGCGATCTTCCCCTCGCCGGCCTCCGACGCATCCATCGGAACGACCTCGCCGGCGAGCTTCCGTGCCTCAACCGCCGCGAACGTGTACGTCGAGACGGCCCGCGAGGCTTCGACGCGCGCAGTCTTGATCGGCTTGCCGGCCTCGCCGCAGATCGTCCGCGCCATGTCCTCGTGCCGTTCGCGCAGGAGACCGGCGACCTTGTCGAGAACGGCCGCCCGCTCGTGCGCGGGCAGGGGCGACTCGAGTGCGCGCGCGGCTGCGTCGACAGCCCGCCGCGCGTCGTCCGCGCCGGACTTCGGCGCGCGGCCGACAACCTCGCCGGAGTACGGCGAGCGAACCTCGATCTGGTCGGTGGCGGTCGTCATATGCTCCTCCCTTGCTCACCCGCGACGATATCGGGATCCATCTGACGTGTGAGCTCGTGGTCGGCGGCGCCACCTGGCCGTGCTTCTCTCACACGATCGAGCACCCGGACGGGCTCGTGCTCGTCGACACGGGAATGATCGAGTCGACGCCGGAGCTCGACGAGCACTTCCATCCGACCATCCATCGGCTGCCGGACGAGGTCGTCGAGCGAGTCGCGCACGTGGTCATCACGCACATGCACTTCGACCATCACGGCGCCAACCGGCTTTTTCCCGGCGTCCCGATCCACGTGCAGCGGATCGAGCTCGAGGACGCGCGGACGAAGGACGAGTACACGGTTCGCGAGTGGATCGACTTCCCCGGCGCGAACTACGTCGAGCACGACGGCGAAGCGGAGATCCTCCCGGGCATCCGGATCGTGCCGGCGCCGGGCGAGACGCGCGGCCATCAGATCGTCGTCGTGGAAACCGACGAGGACCGGTCGTGCTCGGTGGCGACGTCGGCCACGCCTTCAGGGAGGTCGGGCAAGCCGACACGCCCGGCAAGAGGCTCGTCCTCGAGCTCGCCGCGCCGACGTACCTCGCGCACGTCCGCGAGCCGCACGTCCCGCACCCGAACGAGTAGCCGCTAGTCGTCGGGGAGGCGCGCCGTGACCGCGGCGAGCACCTTGTCCTGGATCGCCGGGACGTCGTGCATCAGCGAACGGAAGCCCGATGCGGTCAGGACGAGGAGGCGCGCCGGCCCGCGGGTTTTCACCGTCGCGGTTCGTGGCCTCCCGGAGACGAGCGCGATCTCGCCGATGAAGTCGCCCGGGCCGAGCTCGTTGACGACGCGTCCCTTGCGGACGACGTCGGCCTCGCCCTCGACGAGGACGAGGAACTCTGCGCCGCCGGTCCCTTCCTGCGTGAGCTTGCGGGCCTCGGGAAGGTGAAGCTCGTCGGCGAGCGCGGCGATCTGCGCGAGTTCGCGCTGCGAGCAGCGCTCGAAGAGCGGCACCCGCTTCAACAACTCGATCTTGGCGTTCTTGCGCAGCATCGACCGCGGTACAGTCTCTTGCATGGAGCGCGGCGACGCAATGATCGTCGATGCCGTTCGTAGTCCGATCGGCAAAAAGAACGGCACGCTTTCGCACATCCGCGGCGACGAGCTCTCGGCTCAGGTCGTGAACGCTCTCCTCGCGCGTAGCGACGTCGATCCCGCCGAGGTCGAGGACGTGCAGTGGGGCTGTGTCACGCAGGTCGACGAGCAGGCCTGGAACATCGGGCGCAATGTCGCGCTGACGGCCGGCTGGCCGGTCTCGGTCGCAGGGACGACCGTGGATCGGCAGTGCGGCTCCTCGATGCAGACGA
>DASXKE010000019.1:0-4250 GCA_036496985.1 Gaiellaceae bacterium
CCGGACGGAGACGCGCTCGGGTCGCTCCTCGCGTCGAGTCTCGCCCTCCAGCAGCTCGGCAAGGACGCGGTCATGTACCTGCCCGGCCGAACGCCGCTACCGAGCGAGTACGCATTCATGCCGCTCGCCGACCTCGTTCGCGACTCGCCCGACGATGCCGCGGAGCGCGTGCTCTTCGCAGTCGACTGCGCGAAGGAGGAGCGCATCGGCGACGACGCGGCTCGCTCTCGCGCGCCGCTCACCCTCAACATCGACCATCACCACGACAACACCCGTTTCGGCGATCTGAACCTGATCGTCGCAGACGCGTCGTCGACCGGCGAGGTGCTCCGGGACGTCTTCGCGGAGCTGGGTGTCGAGCTGACACCGGAGCTCGCGGAGCCCCTCTACATCGCGCTCGTCACCGACACTGGGCGGTTCCAGTACGCGAACACGACACCGAAGTCGTTGCGGCTCGCGGCCGATCTCGTCGAGGCCGGCGCCGACATCCACGCGGTGTTCCAGCAGGTCTACGAGTCCGTGGAGTTCGCGAAGCTGAAGCTGCTTGCGCGCGCGCTCGATCGGGCCGAGGTGCTCGAGGGGGGAAGGATCGTCGCCTCTCATCTCCTGCGAACCGATTTCGGCGAGGTAGGCGCGGCCGAGCCGTACTCCGAAGGGATCATCGACTACCTGCGTGCCGTCGAGGGAGCAGAGCTCGCGGTACTGATCCGCGAGCAACTCAACGAAGCTGCCGCTATGTACAAGGGGTCGCTTCGCTCGAGCATCGACGAGCTCGACGTCTCGGCAATCGCGCGTCGTTTCGGCGGCGGAGGACATCGCCAGGCCGCCGGCTTCTCCACTGACCTTCCGCTCGCGGAGATCGTCGAGCAGATCCGCGAGGGTTTCCTCGCGCAGCGTGCCACCGCGCGCACTTGATCCCGCGGGCGTCGCGCTCGTCGACAAGCCGCGCGGCCCGTCCTCCTTCGCCGTGGTCGCGCAGATTCGCCGCGTGACCGGCGCCCGGACCGGTCATGCGGGGACGCTCGACCCTTTCGCAACCGGCCTGTTACTGCTGTTGTCCGGTCGGGCAACTAAACTGGCGCCATGCCTCGTGGGGCTGGACAAGCGCTATCGCACCGAGATCGACCTTTGCCACGCAACCTCGACCGGGGATCCGGAGGGCGAGATCGTCGAGAGCCATTCGCCCCCCAGCGAGGACGAGCTCGGCAGCCGGCTCGAGCGCCTCCGCGGCGAGATCGAGCTGCCGATTCCGGCCGCTTCGGCGGTGAAGATCGGTGGTGAGCGCGCCTACCGGCTGGCGCGGCGCGGCATCGAAGTGGAGATGCCGACGCGTCGTTCGACCGTGCGTGCGCTCGACGTCATCGCGTATACGGGTGAGACGGTCACGCTCGACCTGCGCGTCAGCTCGGGGACGTACGTCCGATCGCTCGCGATTGCGCTGGGCGGACACTGCGTGTCGTTGAGGCGGATGGAAGTCGGGCCGTTCTCGGTCGCTGACGCCGTCACACCGGACTCGTTCACCGCCGCGGCGCTTCTGCCGGAGTCGGAGGTGCTGGAGCGCGTCGAAGCCACGCGCTCGGAGGCTGGCGCTTGACGGTCGCCCGGGATCCGACTGGACTGCCGTCGGCGCGCCGTGCGGCGGCTGTCGGCACCTTCGACGGCGTACACCGTGGCCACCTGCGCGTCATCGACGCAGCGCGCAGAGCCGGCCTGCAGACGAGCGTGGTCACGTTCGACCCGCATCCACGAGCCGTGCTGGGCACTCGCGTGGAGCTCCTCGCGACGCTCGAACGCAGGCTCGAGCTGCTCTCTGACGCCGGGGTAGAAGACGTTCTCGTCCTTCCCTTCGACGAAGCGCTCGCGGCACTCTCGGCGGAGGAGTTCGCCGAGCAGATGCTGCGTGGGATCGGAGCGGAGACCGTGGCGGCGGGGGAGACGTTCCGCTTCGGTCGCGGCCGCAAAGGCGACCTCGACCTGCTCGACCGGCTCGGCTTCGACGTGCGCCGGGTGCCGCTTGTGGAGCACATATCGTCGAGCCGCGTGCGCGAGCTCGTCCACGCCGGCGAATTCGAGCCCGCTGCGACGCTGCTGGGGCGGCCGCCCGAAGTCGAAGGGATCGTCGTCCGCGGCGACGGACGCGGTCGCGAGCTCGGATTCCCGACCGCGAACCTCGATGTCCCCGTTGGGCTGCTCGTGCCGCCTGACGGGGTCTACGCCGGCTCGGCCAGGAGCCGCCGGGCGGCGATCTCGATCGGGACGAACCCGCACTTCGACGGCGTCGAGCGACGGGTCGAGGCCCATCTCCTCGACTTCGACGGCGACCTCTACGGTCAGCGGCTCGTCGTCGAGCTCTGGGAACCGATCCGCGAACAGCGCCGCTTCGAGTCGCTTGCAGAGCTCGTGGCGGCGATCGACGACGACGTCGAGCGGACCCGTCGCGCGGTTCGCCCCGCCTGAACCGGCACACGCCGCTACGCAGGCGACCGGGGGAGAGCCGTCCAGCCGACGCGCGCGACGCCGGCGCGCGGGAAGTCGACCCGGTGACTCATGAGCAACCCTCCCGCGAACCCGTAGACGTCGCCGCCGAGCGGGTCGAGCGCGTACTGGGGCCGCTCGATCCGGACGCCGGTCAGCGGATCGTCCTCGCTCTCCGCCACGCGCCAGCGGCCGTTCCGCTCCGCCAGGAAAGCCACGGCGTCGGCGAGCTCGTATCGACCAGGCTCGATGCGTGGCTCTGCGGTCTCCGCGAGTGGAGCGGGCACGAGCCCGAGCTCCCGGACGACACGACGGATCAGTCCGCTGCCGCGCCAGCTGTTCGTGAGCACCGCAAGCGCGGTCTCCTGCTCGGGAACGAGCAAGAGAAGCGACTGAAAGCCGCCCACCGACCCCTCGTGATCGAATGCCTGCCGCCCGCCGAGGAGCGTCCGGCTCCAGCAGCCCAGGCAGTAGCGGCCTCCCAACGCTTCGGCTCGCGGCTCGCGCACCGCACCCAGCTCCTCCGCAGAAAGAGGCCCCGGTCCACCGAGCTGGTGCTGCGCGAACCGAAGCAGGTCTCCGACCGTCGACCAGAGCCCGCCCGCCGCTCGCCTCGACTCCGCGTACTCGACGTCCGGGGCCGGCCGGTGACCGCTCGGGCCGTCCGGGACATGCCCGCGAGCGGCATCGTCCGGCTCCTCGAAGCTCGTGCGTTCCAGCGCAAGCGGCGCCAGCAGCCGTGCTCGTACGGCGTCCGAGTACGACGTCCCCGCCGCGGCCGCGCACGCCTCGCCGGCGAGCACGTAGCCCGCGTTCGAGTACGACCAGAGCCCCCGGCACGCCTCCGGCAGAAGCTCCCTCGAGTTCGGCCGCAGATTCGCCGTATGCGAGAGCAGCCGGGCCGGACTTGCGCCGTCCACGCCCAGCGGCGCATCGAGGTCGAGCACCAGAGCAGCGAGCGAGGCCGTGAACCACTTCGTGATCGAAGCGATCCTGAACGGCGTATCGATCTCGACCGGCCCGGCCGCCGCGAGCTCCACGCGTTCACCGACGAGAAGCCCGGCCGCGACGGCGGGGACGCCGCTCCGCGCCCGCGCGTCGCGCACGATCTCGGCCAGTCGTTCATGCGGAATCGCGCTCGCCATGCCGCTTTCCGCTACCCTACCCGGCGACCCAGGCCCGGCTCGCGCCACGTCCCTAGGTTCTGAGAGACGCAGCGCCGTGGGCGGAGCCTGAGGTGGCGAAATAGGAAGGAGAGGGCATTGGCCCTGACCAAGGAAGCGAAGCAGGAGATCATCTCGAAGCACGGCAGCAGCGATGCCGACACCGGCTCGCCGCAGGTGCAGATCGCGATGCTCACCCAGCGGATCAACGAGCTGACCGAGCATCTGCGCACCCACAAGCACGACCACTACTCGCGGCGCGGGCTGCTCAAGCTGGTCGGGCGGCGCCGCCGCTTCCTGAACTACCTGCAAAAGCACGACCTCGAGGGCTACAGAGCCCTCATCAAGGAGCTCGGCCTACGCCGCTAGCTCCAAGAACTCGGAGGGTGGAAGTTCGAGCGAATCCACCACAGCTGGATTGGCTCGAGCTCCCGCCCTCCACAAGCAAAGTGGAGGACAATTGATGAGTATCGCGACCGAGAGCCGGGCGCAGGTCTCCGTCCAGATCGGAAACCAGGAGATCAGCTTCGAAACCGGCCACCTCGCGAAGCAGGCGGACGGCGCCGTCGTCGTCCGCGGAGGCGACACGATGGTGCTCGCCACAGCCCAGGG
>DASXKE010000020.1:0-4673 GCA_036496985.1 Gaiellaceae bacterium
TGCGTCACCGCTCAGCTGCTCCGTCTTGATGTCGAAGTTCATACGTCCCCCCGCTCGGTTTCGCGGGGAGTCTAACCAGACGGCTTGGGCGAGAGCGCCTTGATCAGCGGCCGGATCTGACTTGCGACGCTCGACGACGGATCGAGCTTGAGGTAATGCTTGTAGCCGGCGAGTGCGGTCTTGGTGTCGCCGGCCGTCTGCGCGGTCTGGCCGAGCTGAAGCCACGAGCTCGCGTTGTTCGGCTGGAGGTTCGCCGCCTTCTGGTACGAGGCGACCGCGCCTGTGTACCCGAGCTGTACGCGCGACGAGAGATCCTGCACGGTGGCGTCAGCCTGAGACGCGGCCGCCTGCTCGAGCGGGTTCGTGCCGATTCCCTGTCCGAGCGTGCCCGTCGGCAGGAACGCCTGGCTCGGCGCGGCGAGCTGCCGCGCCGCGTTCGCGTTCTGGTACGCGGTGAGATAGGTCTGCGCCAGCGCGAACTGAAGGCCGCCGAGCTCGCTCCACGCGCCCGCGTCCTTCGGCTTCTGGGTCGTGTATTGCTGGAGTGCCGAGATCGCGTTCACGTTGTCGCTCTTCGCCTCGTACGCGGTCGCGAGGTCGCGGTAGCCCTTGGCGGCGTTCGGATGATCCTTGATCTCCTTTTCGGCCTTCGAGACGGAGCTGCCGCTGCTCGAGAAGAAGTTGAGGCCGGAGAAGAGCTGGTCGAGCCCGCCGTTCGTGCCCGAGCCGACGCCGAGAAACGCGAACGTGACCGCGAACAGTACGGCCAGGAGGACGTAGGCGAACTTCGCCTTGCGCCGGAGGCGCATGAAGAAGAGCTGCTGGTTCGGATTGCCGCCGGCGGCATGCTTGCGACGGCCGGTGCGCCGGGCGCCGGTCTTCGCAGGCGCAGCCGCCTTCTTCAGCGCCTGCTGTTTCGCCTTGACTGCCGCGCGGGCCATCGGGCGATCAGAGTAGCGTCTCGGCGGGCTTCGCCACCCGGCGCTCGAGGAGGACCGACAGCCAGATCGAGCCCTCGAAGAGCAGCATCAGCGGGATCATCTCCATCGTCGTCGTGACCGGGTCGACGCCCGGGAGCGCCACCGCGATCGCCGCCATCGTCACGTAGCCGATCCGGCGGTTCCGGCGGAGCTTTGCGGACGACAGGATCCCGACCCGCACAAGCCCGAGAATGACGATGGGCACCTCGAAGACGATCGTGACCGCGAAGAGCACGACCGCCGCGAACGAGAGGTAGTCCTTGGCCCTGATCTGGATGTAGTAGAGGTTCGAGTCGTAGTTCGTGAGGAAGTGGACCGCCGCGGGCAGCGCGACGAAGTAGCCGAAGGCGAGGCCTCCGGCTGCGAGGACCGCAGCGAAGGCGGTCAGGCCGACGACGACGCGCTGGGTCTGCTGATCGAAGGCGGGTGCGAAGAACGACCATACCTGGTAGAGCACGACGGGGAGTGCGAGCAGGAAGCCGGCGTAGAGGCTGATCCACATCGACGTGAGGAACGGCTCGGCCGGGCTCAGCGTCGTCAGCTTCCGATGATCCGGCGGAAGCGCGTCCTCGAGCCACCGCACGAGATCGGCGTGGAACGCGTAGGCGACGATGAAGCCGAGCGTGATCCCGATCAGGCAGACGACGATGCGGGCACGCAGCTCGCCGAGGTGCTCGATGAGCGTCGCCTCTTCGCCGTGCGAGAGGCGGCGGGGCAGCCGCTTCATTGGTGGCTAGACGGTGTCGTGCTCGCGAGGAGCGGAAGCCGCAGCCATCGTCTCCGGCGGCGTCGGCGCCGGCAGCTCAGGCTTGTCGTCGTCGGTGTGGTCGCTCGTGATCGCCGTCTTGAACTCGCGCATTCCCTTCCCGAGCGAGCGTCCCATCTCCGGCAGCCGCTTCGGCCCGAAGACGAGGAGGACGACGAGTGCGAGGAGCAGGAGCTCCCACGGAGAGATCCAACCAGGCATGAGCGTCAGCGTAGCGCGTTTCCCGCGCTCCACCGGGCCAGCTCGACGCGCTGACCTCGGGCGGAATTCCTCCGCTAGACTTCGAAGACGGTTTGTGCAGGGCGAAAGCCCGCAAATTTCCTAGCGAAGGATTGACTTAGTGGGACTGCTGAAGCTCGAGAATCTCCACGTTGCGCTGGAGAACGGCACCGAGATCGTGAAGGGCGTCGATCTCGACGTCGACCTGAACGAGGTGCACGCCGTGATGGGGCCGAACGGCTCCGGCAAGAGCACGCTCTCCTACGCGATCATGGGCCACCCGGCGTACGAGATCACCGAGGGGCGGATCCTCCTCGACGGCGACGACGTCACGGAGATGGCGGCCGACGAGCGCGCGCAGCGCGGCCTCTTCCTGGCCTTCCAGTATCCGCACGCGATCCCGGGCGTGACCGTGACGAGCTTCCTGCGCAGCGCGATCAACGCCGTGCGCAAGGCCCGCAACGGCGGCGAGGACGATCCGATCGCGATCCCGGAGTTCCGCAAGGAGCTCCTCGCGCAGATGGATCGCCTCAAGGTGAGCCGCGAGCTCGCCTCGCGCTACCTCAACGACGGCTTCTCGGGCGGCGAGAAGAAGCGCGTCGAGATCCTGCAGATGGCGATGCTGAAGCCGCGCATCGCGGTGCTCGACGAGACCGACTCGGGCCTCGACATCGACGCGCTACGCGTCGTCGCGAGCGGCGTGAACGACCTCGTCGGCCCCGAGATGGGCGCGCTCGTGATCACGCACTATCAGCGGATCCTGAACTACGTGACGCCCGATCGCGTCCACGTGTTCGTCGGTGGGCGTATCGTGGAATCAGGCGGAGCAGAGCTCGCACAGCAGCTCGAGGCCGAGGGTTACGACCCTTTCATTCCAGCAACGGCAGGGACTGAGGCGTAATGGCACAAACCGAGACCGACGTCGTCAAGGGAATCCGCAGCGAGTACAAGTACGGCTTCTCGAACCCCGATGAGGCGAAGGACTACTTCTTCAAGTCCGGTCGCGGCCTGTCGCACGAGCTGGTCGAGGCGATCGCCGAGCACAAGAACGAGCCCGACTGGATGAGGAAGTTCCGGCACAAGAGTCTCGACTACTTCTACGCGCGCCCGATCCCGCAGTGGGGCGGCAATCTCAACGAGATCGACTTCGACAACATCTTCTACTACATCAAGCCGACCGAGAATCAGGCGAAGTCGTGGGAAGACCTGCCGGCCGACATCTTGGATACGTGGGACAAGCTGGGAATCCCGGAGGCGGAGAAGAAGTACCTCGCCGGCGTCGGCGCGCAGTACGAGTCGGAGGTCGTCTACCACAAGCTGCAGGAAGACCTGACCAAGAAGGGCGTCATCTTCCTCGACACCGACACCGCGCTCCGCGAGCACGAGGATCTGTTCAAGCAGTACTTCGGGACGATCATCCCGCAGAACGACAACAAGTTCGCGGCGCTCAACTCGGCCGTCTGGTCGGGCGGCTCGTTCATCTACGTGCCGCCGGGCGTGCACATCGAGATGCCGCTGCAGGCCTACTTCCGCATCAACGCCGAGAACATGGGCCAGTTCGAGCGGACGCTGATCCTCGTCGACGAGGGCGCCTACGTGCACTACGTCGAGGGCTGCACGGCGCCGATCTACTCGACCGACTCGCTGCACAGCGCGGTCGTGGAGATCGTCGTCAAGAAGGGCGGACGCTGCCGTTACACGACGATCCAGAACTGGTCGAACAACGTCTACAACCTCGTCACTAAGCGTGCGATCGCGGAAGAGGACGCGACGATGGAGTGGGTCGACGGGAATCTCGGCTCGAAGCTGACGATGAAGTACCCGGCGATCTGGCTCATGGGCGATCGCGCGCACGGCGAGGTGCTCTCGATCGCGTTCGCCGGCAGCGGCCAGCACCAGGACGCCGGCGGCAAGTGCGTCCACGTCGCGCCGAACACGACCTCGGTGATCACCTCCAAGTCGATCTCGAAGAACGGCGGCCGCGCCGGCTACCGCGGCCTGCTCGAGGTCAACAAGAAGGCCTTCGGCTCGAAGTCGAAGGTGGTCTGCGACGCGCTCATCCTTGACGACGAGTCGCGCTCCGACACCTACCCGTACATCAAGATCGACGCTGACGACGTGGACATCGGACACGAGGCCACGGTCTCGAAGATCGGCGAGGAGCAGCTGTTCTACCTCATGTCGCGCGGGCTGACCGAGTCGGAGGCGAGCGCGATGATCGTGAGCGGCTTCGTCGAGCCGATCACGAAGGAGCTGCCGCTCGAGTACGCCGTCGAGATGAACCGGCTGATCCAGCTGCAGATGGAGGGCTCGGTCGGTTGAGCTCGATCGCGAAGGTCGACGCCGTCGGCATTCCGTCAACAGATTGGGAGCGGTCGCGGCGGTTCTACGTCGAGACGCTCGGCCTACGTCCTGACGAGAACGCACAGGCCGAGTTCTGGGCCGGCGACACGTGCTTCGGCATCTGGATGCCCGAGCAGTGGGGCGAGGAGTTCAAGCCGCAGTCGAACCCGATCGTCCTGCTCCACGTCGACGACGTCGAGACGGCACGCACCGAGCTCGAGGCAAAGGGCGTCGAGTTCGACGGCGAGACCGTCGAGACGCCGGTTTGCCACATGGCGACGTTTCTCGACCCCGACGGCAACAAGCTCGTGCTGCACAAGCGATTCGCGCCGTACGCGGCATGAACGTCGAGCACGTCGACTTCA
>DASXKE010000021.1:0-7445 GCA_036496985.1 Gaiellaceae bacterium
GACGGGACCCGCAGGCGCGAGCAGATCCATGATCTCGGTTCGGCCGCCGAACGCGGCGAGCGGCAGCCCACCGCCGACGATCTTGCCCAGCACGGTGAGATCCGGCAGGACGCCGTAGCGCTCCTGGGCGCCGCCACGCGATACGCGGAAGCCGGTGATCACCTCGTCGAAGACGAGCAGCGCGCCCGAGACGTCGCAGAGCCTGCGCAGCGTCTCGAGATAGCCCGGCTCCGGCGGGACGACGCCCATGTTCGCGGCGACCGGCTCGACGATGATCGCCGCGAGTCCTTCGCCATGCTTGAGGACCGCCTCGGCCGCGGAGTCGGTGTCGTTGTAGGGGATGACGATCGTGTCGGCGGCCGCTCCGGTCGGCACCCCCGGCGAGGCCGGAATCCCGAGCGTCGCCAGGCCGGAGCCCGCGCTCGCGAGCAGGGCATCCGCATGACCGTGGTAGCCGCCGGCCGTCTTGAGGATCCGATCGCGCTTCGTGAACGCGCGCGCGAGTCGCAGCGCGCTCATGCCCGCTTCGGTGCCCGACGAGACGAGCCGCACCTTCTCGACCGACGGCACCGCGTCGACGATCTCCGCGGCGAGCTCGACCTCGGACTCGGTTGCCGCACCGAAGCTCGTGCCGCGAAGCGCCGCGTCTCGAACGGCCTCGACCGTCTCCGGGTCGGCGTGACCGAAGACGAGAGGCCCCCACGACATGACCCAGTCGAGGAGGCGGCGGCCGTCGGCCGTCTCGACGTACGCGCCCGAGCCGCTCTCGACGAAGACCGGCTCGTCGAGCCCGACGGCCCGCATCGCCCGCACGGGCGAGTTCACGCCGCCGGGGATCAGCTCGAGCGCGCGCCGGTAGAGCTGCGAGCGCTCGGTCAGAGCCACGCCGGGAGTTCGCGTGTCCAGTAACTGACGATCAGGTCGGCACCGGCGCGTTTGATCGCGGTGAGCGACTCGAGCGCGGCGCTTCTCTCGTCGAGCCACCCAGCGCGGGCGGCGGCCTTGACCATCGCGTACTCGCCCGAGACGTTGTACGCCGCGAGCGGCGCCTCGAACGCCTCCCGCGCTGCGCGGATCACGTCGAGATACGGGAGCGCCGGCTTGATCATGATCGCGTCGGCTCCCTCGGCGAGATCGATCTTGCATTCCCGCACAGCCTCGCGGACGTTGGCCGGATCCATCTGGTACCCGCGTCGGTCGCCGAACGACGGCGCCGAGTCGGCCGCCTCGCGGAAGGGACCGTAGAACGCGGAGGCGTATTTCGCCGAGTACGCGAGGATCGGTGTCGTCTCGTAGCCGTGATCGTCGAGCGACTCGCGGATCGCGCCGACGCGGCCGTCCATCATGTCGCTCGGCGCCACGACGTCGGCGCCCGCCTCGACGTGGCTGACGGCGGTGCGCGCAAGCAGCTCGAGGCTCCGGTCGTTGTCGACGTCGCCGTCGACGACGACGCCGCAGTGGCCGTGCGACGTGTACTCGCAGAGACACACGTCGGTGAGCAGGACGAGCTCCGCGAAACGCGGCCGCAGCGCGCGCAGAGCCAGCTGGACGATCCCGTCCTCCTCCCAGGCCCCGGTCGCTTCCTCGTCCTTGACCTCGGGGACGCCGAACAGGATCAGCGCGCGGACGCCGGACTCGGCCAGCAATTCGGCCTCGTGCAACAGGCCCGCGATGTCGAAGCGCGCCATCCCGGGCAACGCCTCGTTCGCGAGCGGCTCGGGTGCGACGAAGAGCGGCATCACGAACTGATCGAGCGAGAGCTGCGTCTCGCGGACGAGCCCGCGCAGCGAAGCCGTGCGGCGAAAGCGCCGGAGCCGCGTGACCGGGAACGAGCTCACGGCTGGGATGGTACGCCGCCCGCGGCTCAGGATGCGCGCGCCGGCGGCGTCTCCGGCAGCGGCTCGTGCTCGTCGGTCAGGTCGACACCGATCTCGGTGAGCGGCTCGGGCTCGCCGGCCGTCCACTTCTGGAAACTGATCCGCTCGGAGAAGAACTCCCACGCAGCGCGCAATGCGGCGAGCAGCGGCAGCGCAACGAGGATCCCGGGGAAGCCGTAGATCTCGCCGCCGGCCAACAGGCCGAAGATCACGAGCAGCGGGTGGAGACGCAACGTGTGCCCCATCACCCTCGGCACGATCACGTGCCCTTCGAGTTGCTGGATGCCGAGGAAGAGGAGACCGACCCAGACGGCCGAGATCGGGTGCTGGACGAGCGCGTACAGCACCGGCGGAATCGCGCCGAGCCACGGCCCGATGTAGGGGATGAGCTCGGTGAAGGCCGCCCACGCGCCGAACGCGGCGGCGTACTTCTGGCCGTTCGGCATCAGTCCGACCATCCCGAAGATCCACAACCCCAGCCCGACGCTGAGGCCGATGATCAGCGAGAGCAGGAACTGGCCCTTCACGTAGCTCGCGACCGCCTCCTCCATGCGCACGATCAGCCCGCCGCGGCCGCGCGGCGGGAAGCGCCGGTCGACCGCGTCCGTCAACCGCTGCATGTCGAGCAGGATGTAGATCGAGACGACCACGACTAAGAGTGCGTCGAAGAGGAGCGTGACGACGGCGACCCCGGCTCCCTCGGCCCAGCTAAGCGCCTTTGTCGTGTACTTCTGGACGTCGCTCGTCCCGACCTGGTCGAGGAACTTCCTGCCCTGGTGCTCGACGTGGACGCTGCTCAGGTGGTGACGGTCGAGCCAGCCCTGGAAGCGCGCCAGATCCTGCTCTGCACCCGTCTGGGGCGGGTGTCCGGAATCGGCCGTAAAGTAGTTGTCTACGCGGTGGGAGGCGCTGCGCGTCTGCTGCACGACCACCGTGGCGAGAGCGAGGATCGCCAGTGCGACAATGGCTGCGAAGGCGAGATAGACGAACGCGACCGCCGGCCCGCGCGGGATCCGCGCCCGACCCAAGCCGCGAACGAGCGGATTCAGGAGCAGCGCGATGAGCAGCGCCACGATGAAGAGGAAGAGCACGTGACGCACCGCTCCCGCAACCGCCCAGATCAGGAGCAACGTCAGCGGCAACAGCACGAGTTGCGTCCAGCGCGGGACCTCGATCGTTACCGGCGCGGGCGGCGGCGTGCGCTCGGACATGCGCTCGATGGTAACGCTGGGATCCGTCAGATCCGGGGCAATTTGGCCCTGGGCCGGTTGGAGGATCCGTGGCAGTTCGATAAGGTGCCGCCCGACATGCCGTCCTCGCGCCCCAAAGGGAGGCGGCGGGTCGATCGCCATCGCGCGCGCGCTGCGCGCCGGGCGCGCCGGGTCGCCCTCCTCGTACTGCTTTCCGCGGTCTTCCTCGTCGCGCTCGGGCTTACCGCCTTCGGCGGGGCCAGGACGAATCGAGTGTCGGCGATCATCCCCGGCCCGAGCCAGGCGACGACGTCGCAGACACGGCCGGCCACAGAGATCGTGGCGCAGCGTGGCGCGCTCAGCCTCCAACTCCCGATCTCGCAGAGTCGCCTGACAGCGATCGGATACCACACCGCCGGCGACGGCGCCCTCTCTCTCGATCCGGTCGGCCACCAAGCGAACGAAGGGGTCGTGCAGCGGATCGTGCACGGCATCTTCGGCGGCGGCGACGCCTCGCCGAAGTGGTACCAGCTGGCGGGCGGCGGCACCTCGGCGCTCGATGTCGGAGCGCCGATCGGCAGCGACGTCTACTCGCCCGTGGACGGCAACGTCGTCGCGATCCGGCCCTTCATCGTCGAGGGCAAGAAATACGGCTCGGAAATCGACATCCAGCCGCAGAACGCCCCGTCGCTCGTCGTCGCGGTGACGCAACTCGTCGCCGACCCGGCGCTCACCGTCGGCACCTCCGTCGTGAGTGGCGCGACGAAGCTCGGACGGGTCGCCGACCTCGCGGCGATCGAGCGCCAGGCCCTCGCGCGCTATACGAACGACGCCGGAAACCACGTGACCCTCGAGGTTCGCGCGGCGCCCGTGCAGGCCACCGGCTGACCCTTTGAAGATCCTCTTTCTCGCGGACGTCTTCGGCGTCCCGGGTCGCAGAGCCGTGGAGGAGCACCTCCCGAGCCTCCGTGAGCGCTACGCCGCCGACCTCGCGATCGTCAACGGCGAGAACGCCGCCGACGGCGCCGGGATCACCGGCAAGCTCGCCGACAAGCTGCTCGCCGCAGGCGCCGACGTCGTAACGCTCGGCAACCACACCTACCGCCGCGGCGGTATAGCCGCCTACCTCGCGGCGAGCGAGCGCGTGATCCGGCCGGCGAACGCCGGAGCCGAAGCGCCCGGGCACGGGATCGCGGTCGTCGAGGCGGGAAACGGCGTGTCCGTCGCGGTGATCAACCTGCTCGGCCAGCTCTTCCTGCCGACGCCCGTCTCGCCGTGGGAGATGGTCGATGCGCTCGTCGAGGAGGCACGCGCCGCCGCACCGGTCGTCATCGTCGACTTCCACGCCGAGGCGACCAGCGAAAAGGTTGCGCTCGCGACCTGGCTCGACGGCCGCGTGACGGCGGTCATCGGCACGCACACACACATCCAGACGAACGACGCACGAGTCCTTCCCGGCGGCACCGCGGCGCTGACCGACGCGGGGATGACGGGCCCGCACGACTCGGTGATCGGCGTCCGCTCGGAGCTCGCGATCGCCCGGATGCGAGGCCCGCTACCGATCCGGTTCGAGCCGGCCGAAGGCGACGTACGGCTCGAGGGCGCGCTCGTCACGTGCACCGACGCGGGACGCGCCGAGGCCATAGAGCTCATACGCGTCCCCACGTAGATCCGCCGCGCAGGCGCTCACTGTTCTTGGGTCGTGCATCCCGGCGCGTGGTACGTGACCGACCGGGCAGGCGACCACTCGACGAAACCGATGGGCTTGCTCTTCCCGCCGCGCGCCTTTGGCTGCGACCTGATCGCGATCGTCGCGCTCACCGGCTTCCCCGACGAGTTGAGTCCCAGGACGAAGCGCACGAGAACACGGCGCGACGCGGAGCAGAAGACCGCCGGCCAGCGGATGTCGCCCGAATGCACCACGCCGGCCGACGTCAACCCGCGACGGCTCAGGGCCACCTGGTTCGTCACGGAGTGGCAGGCGCCGCTCAGTCCGTAGCGCGGCTGCTGGGTGCTCACCCCCAGCAGGCCGGTGGAAGAATTCGGATCGCCGGTCGAGATGGACACACTCGCGGTCCCGGTGCTGGGATTGCTCGCGAATGCCGAAATCTGCAACGCCCCCAGGGTCGTTGCGCACGAGAAGGTCCTCCGCAACTGCGCCTCGTTCCGATTGCCCGAGGCGTCCGTCAGAGCGGCTCCGTACAGACCCACTCCGACGGCCACCGCCGCCGCGAGACCGAGCATCTTCATTCCGAGCGACGCTACTGCCCGCGGGCAGCTATTGCAACGGGATTGGGGACTTCGCCTTCCGAGTAGGTCGCCTCCGGCGGCGCGGCGCTGGACTCCTCGGACGGCTGCGTGACCAGGTGCCGCAAAGGCACCGCCGGCGCCAACAGGGCGATCGCGGCGAAGGCGTACATCCACGGGATGTACGTGTAGAGCCAGTAGGTCAGGACGAGCTCGAAGCCGGCGAGAAGCGCGGCCGTAAGCGCGGCGAGCTGCAGCGGCGACTTGCGACGCGGGAAGAAGGCGGCGGCGACCGCGCCGACCAGAAGCAGGCCCTGCAGGAAGCGCTGCACGAGGTGGAGGTCCGGGAGCCCGCGTGCGTGGTACTGGCCCCAGTCCCAGAGCGACCATGGCGCCGCGCGCCCGACCTGGAATCCGACCGTCCTCGTCCAGAAGACGTGCGCCTCATGGAAGGCGTTCGGCTCGAGCAGCAGGACCGAGAACGCCGCGAGCGTGGCGACGGCAAAGCCCCAGGCGAAGCCCGCGCTCGGCTTCCGCCCCGGATAGGTCAGCCACATCGGCGCGATCAGCAGCGAGGCGAACTTCGTCCAACCCGAGAGCGCCGCGAAGATCCCGCGGGCCACCGGTCTCGAAACGAGCCAGAACCCCCAGACGAGGAAGCACGGCATGATCGTGTCGTTCGTGTTCGAGTTCGAGACGTACTGGGTGAAGGGATACGCCGCCCACGCGAACGCGAGCACCGCGCCGAGCCGCTGGCCGCCGAACCGGAGCCCGACGAGATAGAGACCGAGCAGCGTCAAGAGGTCGAAGGCGATCGCCGTGAAGTGCGACGCCGGCAGGTCATCCCACTTGCCGCTCCAGCCGAGGAACGCGTAGCCGGGGATGTACGACTCGTACGCGACCGGCCCGTAGGTGTCGCCCTCGGGATTCGCGCTCTCGCAGCGGCCGTTGGTCTGGATCCAGTCGCGGATCTCGCCCGAGGCGTCCGCCGGGCCGCACGCCTTGAGCGCCTTGCCGTTCGGGGCTGTCGTCTCGACCGGGAAGTTGCCCCAGGGCGCCTCTCCGTGGACGATCCGCTCGGCGCCGATCACGCCCGAGTAGCCGACGTCGATGACGTTCGAGCGCTCGACGTTCAGCCCGACCCGGAACCCGACGAGGAAGATGGTGGCGGCGAGCAGCGCCCAGACGGGCCAGCGCGGCGCGCCCGGTGTGCCGCGGTTCTTGACGCCGATCCAGGTCGAGCGCAGGATCACCCAGACAAGGAGCGGATAGAAGAGCGGCACCGCCGCGAAGACGTGTCCGTGATTAAAGAACCACAGCGATGCGGTCGGCGAGAGCAGAAAGAGCAGGTCGAGGTTGCGGAGCGAGAACGGCCGCCGCCAGTCGCACAGGCCCACGAAGAAGACGAGGCAGAACGCCCCCCAGATCCACGGACTGTTGATCGCCGTTCCGCCGAACGCACCCGGCGACCCGCGCGCCATCCCCCACGCAACCTGCGGGCCGGTGAAGGCCTCGCTCACCGCGCTGGTCGAATCGACCACAGTCCCCTCGGCGATCTCGCCGGCGTTGCGCCACCAGATCTTGACCGTCCACTCACCGGTCTTCGCGTCGTACGTGACCTCGTGGCTGCGGCCCGAGTGCGGGTAGCGCGTGAGCCAGGACGCGACCTTCGGATCGCGCTCGAAGATCCGCAACGCCTCTCCCGCCGTGAGCGAGGAGTGCTTGCCCGCGGGAACGAGCGGTGTCTGGAGCAGGTGGCCTTTTCCGTCGAAGGTCGGCCTTGTCGACGTCGTGCCGGTGGACGCGAGCGCCGCCGGTGCGAAGAGCGCTGCGGTAAGCGCGGCTACGACGCCCGCGCGGAGGCTACGGCGCAGCACGACGGAACGACCAGAGCTTGTTCCCGACGAAGTTCAGCGGCGTCACGACGACGATGGCGACGGCCTGCGCGACGAGCTTGTCCAGCCCGGCGCTGTCGACGAGGAGGTCGAGCACGAGGAGGTTGGCTCCGAGCGCCGCAAGCGAGACGAGCAGGAACCGCATCCCCTGGACGCCGACATGACCGCGGTGCTCGCGGAAGGTCCAGAGCCGGTTCCACGTGTAGTTGCTGGCGACGGCGACGAGGAACGAACAC
>DASXKE010000022.1:0-21489 GCA_036496985.1 Gaiellaceae bacterium
GTCACGGGCGTCGACATCGTGCGCGAGCAACTCCGCATCGCGTCCGGAGAGGCCCTGTCCAACCTAGTAACAGACTGTTACTTGGGGGGGCACGCGGTGGAGGTGCGGCTCTACGCCGAGGATCCGCGCTCGTTCCTGCCGCAGGCCGGGCGGCTCGAGCGGCTGCGGCTGCCCGAGGGGATCCGCGTCGACTCGGGCGTGCGCGAGGGCGACGAGGTCGGCACCGCGTACGACCCGATGATCGCGAAGCTCATCGCTGCCGGCGACACGCGCGAGGAGGCGTTCGACCGCGTCGCGCGGGCGCTGCGGGAGACCGAGGTCGGCGGCGTCACGACGAACCTCCCGTTTCTGCGCTGGCTCGTCTCGCACCCGCTGGTTCGCGCAGGCCGCGTGACGACTGCGTTCCTGAGCGAGAACCTGCCCCTGTCGGAGTGGCCGACGGCCGCGCCGGCCGAGGTCTGGAGCGAGCCGTGGCGACTCAACCTTCCGTCGCCGCCCTCGCGGCCTGCGCCCGACGTCGACGACTCATCGGGTGCGGCCGGCTCGGGAGGGAGCGAGCAGTCGGAGGTGGTGGCCCCGATGCCCGGCACGGTCATCCGCGTTCTGGTGGAGCCGGGCGCGAGGGTCGCGTCGCGGCAGCCGCTCGTTGTCCTCGAGGCGATGAAGATGGAGACCCCGCTGGTCTCTCCCTACGAGGCAACGGTGCGCGCGGTGCACGTCGGCGAGGGCGACCGGGTCGCCGGCGGCGCGGTGCTGGTGGAGCTCGACGAGTAGCGGAGGTCGTGCGACTCGACGAGGGCGGCGCGGCATTCCTCGGGCAGGCGGCGGACGCCGCGTCTGCGAGTCGGCCGAGATCGTGTTCGGCCAGCTCTAGTTGTCGGGGAAGAGCTTCTGGAGCTTCATAGCGGCGCCCATGTCTCCCTTGAGCTTGAGCTTGCCGGTCATGTAGGCACTCGTGGGATTCTGCTGGCCCGCGATGATCTTCTCGAAGATCTCCTGGGAAGCGCTGATGGTGCAGTCGGTGCCGTCCTCGAGCCCGTCGTGCACGCTGACGCTGCCTTCGACGACCTTGACGGTCCACTGGCCGGCGCCCTCGATGTCGAAGCCGTACGAGTTGTTCATGCCCGCGGTCTTCGACGTGTCCGCGCGGGACGGAAGGGTCTCGAAGAACTCCTGCACCGTGCCTGGCATCAATCGCTCCTTCTCGGGGTGGAGGCGAGTCTACGCCCCGCTCCCATCCTGGCAGCGATACCATCGCGCTCCGTGACGACGGTCGAGATCGCCCTTCCGGGGCAGGCGGATGCGGATGCGCTCGCGCTTCCCGTCGCTCAGCAGCCGGGGGGAGACGGCGCAACGCTCTTCGACGAGAAGCTCGGCGGCCTCCTGGGGAAGCTTCGGGAAAGCGGAGATCTGCGAGGCGAGCGCGGCGAGGCGGTCCTTCTTCACCTCGACGGCGAGCTGGACGCACCTCGGCTCGTCGCGGCCGGCGTCGGGAAGCGCGACGAGGTAGATGCCGACGCGTTGCGCACCGGGGCCGCGGCCGCGGCACAGGCGCTCGCCCGAGTCGGCGGGACGGTCGTCTGGCTGCTCGACGACTCCCTCCCCGTGCCTCTGCCCGAACAGGCTGCGGCACTCGTCGAGGGGACGATCCTCGGGGCGTACTCGCCGGGCCGTTGGAAGTCTGAGGACAAGACGCGCGCCCCCGAGCGGATCGTCGTGGCTCACGCTGACGACAGTGAGTTGCAGGCGGCCGTCGAGCGCGCGGCGATCGTCGCTGATCGGGCGAACCGCGCGCGTGACCTCTCGAACATGCCGCCGAACGAGCTCACGCCGCACACACTCGGCGAGAAAGCGAAGGAACTCGCGGCCGAGCACGAGCACCTGAGCTGCGAGGTGCTGGCGACGAAGGAACTCGACGACCTCGGTATGGGAGCCCTCACCGCCGTCGGCCGCGGCAGCCGCAACGAGCCGCGCCTTGTCGTGCTCCGCTACGACCCGCCCGACGCAAAGGACGATCTCGTCCTCGGGCTCGTGGGCAAATCGATCACCTTCGATGCGGGCGGCATCTCGATCAAGCCGGCCGGTGGGATGCAGGACATGAAGGGCGACATGTCGGGCGGCGCAGGAACGCTGCACGGCATCGGAGCGCTCGCCGCGCTCGGCACTCCGGTGCGCGCGATCGCCGCCCTCGCCGCAGCCGAGAACCTGCCCGGCGGCGACGCGTTCCGCCCGGGCGACATCCTCCGGGCCGCGAACGGCAAGACGATCGAGATCATCAACACCGACGCCGAGGGGCGACTCGTCCTCGCCGACGCGCTCTGGTACGCCCGCCGCGAGGGCGCGACGCACGTCCTCGATCTCGCGACCTTGACGGGGGCGATGGAGCTCGCGCTCGGCGACCTCTACGCAGGCGGCTTTGCAAACGACGAGAAGTGGGGCGAGACGATCGTCGAGGCGGGTCGGCGCAGCGGAGACCTCGTCTGGCCGTTCCCGCTGCATCCGCGCTACCGGCGCTACATCGACTCGACCTTCGCGGACATGAAGAACGCCTCGACGCTGCGTCAGGGCTCGCCTGCCCTCGCCGCCGAGTTCCTGCACGAGTTCGCCGGCGACGGCCCGTGGTGCCACGTCGACATGGCCGGGCCGGCCTTCCTCGCGCGCAGCCGCGGCGACTACCTGCGCGTCCCGGGGGGAACCGGCTGGGGCGTACGGCTGATCGCCGAGCTCGGCAGGATGCTCACTTGAACTTCGAGCTGACGGACGAGCAGGAGCTGATCCGGCGCACCGTCCGCGACTTTGCCGAGACGAAGGTCGCGCCCGTGGCAGAGGAGCTGGACCGGGACGCGCGGTTCCCGTACGAGATCGTCGCCGAGCTCGCCGAGCTCGGCCTGATGGGCCTGCCGATTCCCGAGCAGTACGGCGGCGCGGGCGGCGACACCGTCTCGTACGCAATCGCGATCGAGGAGCTCACGCGCATCGACTCGTCCGTGGCGATCACCGTGGCCGCGCACACCTCGCTCGGGACGATGCCGATCCTCCTCTTCGGAAACGACGAGCAGAAGCAGGAATGGCTGCCGCGCCTGGCTTCGGGCCAGGGCCTCGCCGCGTTCGGGCTGACGGAGCCGGACGCAGGCTCGGATGCGGGCGCGACACGCACCAAGGCCGAGCTGCGCGATGGCGAATGGGTGGTCGACGGCTCCAAGATCTTCATTACGAACGCGGGCACCGACATCAGCGCCTGCGTCACGATCACGGCGCGCACCGGCGAGGACGAGATCTCGAATCTGATCGTCCCGAACGGCGCCGCCGGCTACGAGATCTCGGCGCCGATGCACAAGCTCGGCTGGCACGCGTCCGACACGCGCGAGCTCTCGTTCCGCTCGTGTGCGGTTCCCGAGGGGAACCTGCTCGGCGAGCGAGGCCGTGGCTTCGGGCAGTTCATCGAGATCCTCGACGGCGGCCGGATCTCGGTCGCGTCGATGGGCGTCGGGCTCGCACAGGGCGCGTACGACCTCGCCGCTGCATACGCGAAGGAACGGCAGCAGTTCGGAAAGCCGATCTCGCGCTTCCAGGCGATCCAGTTCCAGCTCGCAGACATGGCGACCGAGATCGAGGCCGGACGCCAGCTTGTCTATCGCGCCGCGTGGCTCAAGGACGCGGGGAAGCCGTTCGCCCTCGCAGCGGCGCAGGCAAAGCTCTACACCGGCCTCCTCTCCAACCGGGTGGTGAACGCCGCGCTCCAGATCCACGGTGGCTACGGGTTCATGGAGGAGTTCGCGATCGCGCGCCTCTTCCGCGACCAGAAGATCCTCGAGATCGGCGAGGGCACCAACGAGGTGCAGCGCATGGTGATCGCGAAGCACCTCGGGTTCTAGCTCCAGCGCAAGCGCATCGGAGGCACAATCGGAGGCGTGATTCCGCTCCTTGCGGCCGCGGTCGCCGCGCTCCTCTTCGTGCAAGCCGTCGTGCGGCTACGCCGGCGCGGCCGTCCCGACCTCGCCGGCTGGGATCGAGTCGTGCTCTTCGCCGCCGGGCTCGGTGTCACGCTCTTCGCGCTCATCGGGCCGCTCGACCGCCTCGCCGACAGCAAGCTCCTCTTCGCGCACATGAGCCAGCACGTGCTGATCGGCGACCTCGGGCCGGCGCTGATGGTGACTGCGCTCCGTGGGCCGCTGCTTGTCTTCTTCCTGCCTGCCGCGATCCTCGCGCCGCTCGCGCGCAATAAGGGAGTGCGCACCGTCCTCGGCACACTGCTCAAGCCCCGTGTCGCCTTCTCGCTCTGGGCCGCGAACCTCGCGGTCTGGCACATCCCCTATCTCTACGACCTGGCGCTCGAGCATCAGAACCTGCACAACTTCGAGCACGTCTGCTGGGTCTTCTGCGGACTCCTCGTCTGGACGCTACTCGTCGATCCGGGCTCGCACAGACGATTGACCGTCGGGGGCCGCGTCGCGCTCGCGGCGTCGATGTTCGCGGCCGGGATGATCCTCTCCGACGTGCTCATCTTCACGTTCACGCCGCTCTACCCCTTCTACCACGGCGCCTACGGGATCTCCGCGGTCACCGACCAGCAGCTCGCGGGGATCGTGATGACCGTCGAGCAGCTCGTCACGCTCGGAACCTGCGTCGCGCTGATTTTGCGGCCACGCTGGAGCCGCAGCCATGCGGCGCGTCTCGCCGCGGCGACGTGAGCGCGACCTCGTTTAGCTTCGAGCCGCTCTTCCTCGTGCTCGCTGTCGCTGCTGCCGCGCTCTACTGGCGCGCCGCGCGCACCGACCGGCCGGCGACCTGGCGCATCGTCTCCTTCGCGGTCGGCGTGTTCCTGATCGCGGCGTCGCTCAACTCGCCGCTCGAGACGGTCGCGGCGAACTACCTCCTGCTCATGCACCTGCTCCAGAACGCGCTGATCGCCGATCTCGCCCCGCTGCTCGTGCTGCTCGGCCTGACCCCGGGGATGCGGGCGGCGCTCGGGCGGCGCGGGCTGAATCGGCTTCGCGCGCGCTGGATCCTGCCGATCTGGCTCGGCGCCTGGTACCTGACGCATCTCGCGCCGTTCTACAACTGGGCGCTCCGCACCGGCTGGGGGCTGAACATCGAGCACGCGATCCTGATCGCCGTCGGCCTGCTCTTCTGGTGGCCGATCGTGAGCGGGCGCCTCTCGGTGCCGGCCGGGCTCGGGTATCTCGCGATCGCGTTCCTCGGCTCGTCGTTTCTCGGCCTCGCCTACATCTTCTCCAGCAGTCCGTTCTACTCGTACTACGAGCACGCGCCACGGCTCTGGGGCCTCTCGCCGATCCGCGACCAGAACCTCGGCGGAATCCTCATGAACGGCGAGCAGACGCTCGTCTTCCTGCTCGCCATCGGCTGGTACGTAATGCGGCTGCTCGACGAGGAACACGCCCGCGAGGAGGTACCCGCCGCGCCCAGGGCGCCGCTTTCGGATACATAGCGGAGGCCGGTGGTACCGTCGCGCCGTGCTGTTCAAGCAGTTCCTGGACGACGACCTGGGCTGCGCCTCGTACCTCGTCGGCGACGAGAACGCCGGCGTCGCAGTCGTCGTCGATCCACAGTTCAATATCGAGCCGGTGCTGGCGGAGGCGGAGCGCCGCGACGTCCGGCTCGTCGCCGTTCTCGAGACGCACACGCACGCAGATCACGTCTCCGGCCACGGACGCCTCGCGCTCGAGCACGGGATCCCGATTCACGTTCACCCAGCCGCGGAGGCGACGTTCCCGCACCAGCCACTCGAAGACGGGACCGAGATCGAGGTCGGCGACGTCGTCCTGCGGGCGATCCACACCCCAGGCCATCGGCCCGAGCACTGCAGCTTCGCGGTGATCGACCGCTCGCGCGCGGAGGAGCCGTGGCTCGTCCTCACCGGCGACTCGCTCTTCGTCGGCGACGCCGGCCGGCCGGATCTCGCGGTCGAGGCGCGGGAAGGTGCCGAGGGGCTGTTCCACAGCTTGCGTCGGCTCGCTGAGCTCGGGGACGGCGTCGAGGTCTTCCCCGGTCACGTCGCGGGCTCGCTCTGCGGCGCGGCGATGAGCTCGAAGGCGTCCACCACGATCGGCTTCGAGCGGCGCTTCAATCCGGCCCTCCGCCGCGAGCTCGCTGACTTCCTCGCTGCGGCTCTCGGCCCGCAGCCTCCGCGGCCGCCGAACATGGAGCGGATCGTCGAGCTGAACCGCTGCACCTTCGTCCATGCGCAGGCGCCGCCCGAGCACGTGGGCTCGGTGCCGGAGGACGCGATCGTCCTCGACGTACGCCCGACGGACGTGTTCGCGGCAGGCCACCTTCCCGGCGCCGTGGGCATTCCCGTCTCCGGGTCGGGCTTCGCCACCAAGGCGGCGTTCGTCCTGCCCGACCGTCCGCTCATCCTGCACGCGAGCGACGAGGACGAGGCCCGGCGCGCCACCCGCGCGCTGCACGCGGTCGCGCTGTTCGGGATCGAAGGCTGGCAGGAAGGCGGCGGCCCGGAGAAGCTCGAGCCCGTCTCGCTCGACGAGCTAGAGCGATTGCTCACCGACGACACGATCGAGCTGCTCGACGTGCGCGAGGCCGACGAGCGCGACGAGGGGCACATTCCCGGCTCGCGTCATCTCCCCTATCGCACGGCACGCTCGGCGGCCGAGGCGGGTCTCCTCGACGGCCGGCCGCTCGTGACGATCTGCGAGTCGGGGCCGCGCGCGGCCGTGGCTGCGAGCGTCCTCCAGGCGGAAGGCCTCGACGCCCGGCCCGTGCTCGACGGAGGAGTCGTCGACTGGCGCGCCCGCGGCGGCGAGACGACGTCGTTCCGCCGCTGCGGCGGCAGCTGCTAGGCGAGCAGCCGGGCGAGCGCGGTCACGGCTGCCGCACCGACCACGACGACGATCATCGGGGCTCGCCTCCACACCGCGACAGCGGCAAAGACCGCGCCGAAGACTCGCGCGTCGAGCACGAGCGACCGTCCCTCGCCGAACGTCTCGACGACTACCAGCGCGGCGAGCAGCGCCGACGCGAGCAGCTCGACGACACTGAGAACGCCCGCCCGTAGCGGCCGCCCACCGAGCGTCAGCGGTCCGGCGACCTTCAGCGCCGCCGTCGCGAGCGCGAGCACGGTGATCATCACCCAGATGGCTGTCACGGCCGCATCCTCGAGGCGGCGACGGCCGCTGCTCCCGCCGCGAGAATCGGGAGGCCGACAGGCACGAGCGGCGTCAGCACGAGTGCGATCGCAGCTCCTCCGCCCGCGGCCACCATCCGCCGTCGGCCATGCACCTCCTCGAACAGCAGGGCGATGAAGAAGGCCGGGAACAGCGCATCCAGGCCGAGCGCCTTCGGATCGCCGAGTTTCGGGCCGATCAGGACGCCGACGACCGTGCCCAGGACCCAGCCGGCGTACTGCGGAATGCTGACCCCGATCATGTACCAGGGGTCGAAGGTGCCATCGCCCCGACTCGATGCAGCCCACGACGCGTCGACCAGAGGCATGGCGAACGCGGCACGCGAGATCGCCCGTCCCTTCAAGGACGGAGCGAATGCGATTCCCATCGCGAGGTAGCGGGCGTTAAGCAAGACGCCGGCGGCAATCGCGGCTCCAGTGCTCCCGCCCGCGAGGAGGACCGCGAGCGCACCGAATTGCGCAGCTCCCGAGAAGACGATGATCGACATGACGATCGGAGCTACGAGCCCCATCAGCGGGCGCGCCAGCACTCCGAACGAGACCGAGATCGCGAAAACCGCGATCCCGAACGGCATCCCTCGCCGGATCCCGGCCAGGCGCCGCTCATGCGGGGAGGCCAAGCGTTCGGTCGCCGCAGACATGGCCGCAACGTTATGGACGTGCTCTAGGGCTGAGCCGGCGGGCCGGTCAGCCGCCCGCGACCCAGCTGACGAGCGGGATCTCCATCTCGTTGGCCGACAGCCCACCATGCTGGCCCAGGAAGCGCTGCTCGAAGCGGCCCTCCTCGAGCCAGTACGCGGCCTCGCCGTTCTTCGGGAACACGACGAGGTTCGCCAGCCGCGACGTCAGCGCTTCGGTGATGTTGTCCCCGAACAGCCCTTCGGCGAGCAATGCGTCGACCTTCCGCACCTCCGCTACCTCCGAGAGCAGCTCGGCGAGCCGCGACTCGACCGCGTCCAGCTGCTCGGGCAGGACGTGCAGGAAGAGGTCACGGCAGGACCCGGCGGGCGCGAGCGGCTTGCCGTCCGCCCCCACTTCCAGATGCTGCGCGAGCTCGGGCCACGTGACGTTGACGTACGTCGTGCGCTCCGGCGAGATTCCCTCCATCCCGTGGTCGGCCGTGAGCAGGACGAGCGTCCCCTCCGGCCACGGAGCGGCGGCGATCGCGACGAGGTGCTCCTCGATCAGCGCGGCGACCTCGGGCGCGTCCGGGCCGGCCATGTGCATCAGCGCGTCCGCCCCGCCGAAGTAGATCGTCCCGTAGGCGCGCTCCTCGGCCGCGACCCCCGCGCAGAGAACCTCGAGACCTTCGCGGATGTCGTCGAAGGGATGGACGGTGGCAGGCTGGAGGAGCACCTGGCTCGTCTGAGAGCGTGCGATGCCGCTCGGCATGACGACGTGGCTCGGAACCGGCAGCAAACGCCGGTAGAGCGTCTGCTTGGGGAAGAGATCGTGACCGGTGAAGCCCGCGTCGACAAGCGTTCCGGGACGTTCGTCGCCGGCGAAGCAGAACCAGAGCGGAGTCACGAGCCGGTTGAGCCGCGGCTCGAAGACGTTCCACTCGTACAGGCCGTGCTCACCGAGACGCAGGCCGGAGTGGATCGTCGTCGAGTGGACGGTCGTGGTGGACGGAAAGCAGGCCGACCAGCGCTCGACCTCCGCGCCGGCGAAGAGCGGGTGCTCGCCGTGACGCTCGAGGAAGCGCCAGCCGAACGCGTCGAAGTAGACGAGCACGACGCGCGCGTGCTCGGCGAGCTTGGCCTCGACCAGGTCGGGCAGCTCGTCGAAGCGGCGGTTCAATCGAGGCGGGCCGTGGGATAGCCCCACTTGCCGAGCTGCGCGACGAGCTGCTCGCAGTGCTCGGGGTCGCGCGTGAGCAGGGTGAGCTCGACTCCGGTGTAGCCGACGGGAATCGCCGCCGCCTCGCGCTGATGCTCGACCTCGACGACGTTCACCCGTAGCTCCGCGAGCAAGCCGAGCAGCTTCGCGAGCTCGCCCGGCCGGTCCGGGACGCGCGTGCGCAGCACGAGGTAGCGGCCGTGGAGCGCGAGCCCGCGCCGCATCACCTGCACCATCAGCGAGGCATCGATGTTGCCGCCCGAGAGCAGAGCGAGCACCGGTCCCGAGCCGCCGCCGACCAGCCCGCCGAGGATCGCGGCCGCACTGGCGGCGCCGGCGCCTTCCACGACGAGCTTCGTCCGCTCGGCGAGGAGGACGATCGCCTCCGCGATCTCCTCGTCCTCGACGGCAACGATGTCGTCGAGCGTCTCGCCGAGAATGCCCATCGTCAGCTCGCCCGGCTCCTTGACGGCGATGCCGTCGGCGATCGAGTAGCCGGAGCCGCCAGGCCGGGTGCCGGCCGCCTGGACGCCGACGAGCCTCAACCCCGGCCGCACGGCGCGCAGCGCGAGCGAGATGCCCGAGGCGAGCCCGCCGCCGCCGATCGGAATCACTACCGTCTCCAGCTCCTCGACCTGCTCGGCGAGCTCCAGCCCGATCGTCCCCTGGCCGGACATGACGTGCGTGTCCTCGTAGGGGTGGATGAACTCCGCGCCCGTCCGCTCGACGTACGCCTGCGCGTCGGCGAGCGTCTCCTCGAACGCGAGGCCGGTGAGCTCGACCTCGGCCCCGTAGTTGCGCGTCGCGTCGACCTTCGCCATCGGCGAGTCCTGCGGCATGAAGATGCGCGCCGGCGCACCGAGCTCGCGCGCCGCCCATGCGACCGCCTGGCCGTGGTTGCCGGCACTCGCCGCGACCACCCCGGCGGCGCAGCGCTCGCGGTCGAGGCTCGAGAGCTTCACGTAGGCGCCGCGGATCTTGAACGAGCCCGTCCGCTGCAAGTTCTCGGCCTTGAGGCGCACCGGTCGGCCCGCGAGGCGCGACAGCGTCTCCGAGGGAAAGACCGGCGTGACACGCGCGACTCCGTCGAGCCGCTCGCGCGCGCGCTCGATCTCAGTCAGGCCGGGTGCTGTTACCTGCGTCGCCATCGTAGATCCGGAAAACCTTCTCGAGTATCTCCCTAACCGCGGTCAGCGGGTCGAGCTCCCGTGCTTGCACCTCCGCGAGCAGGCGCCGCAGCTCGGGGTCGTCTCTGACCGCGTGCTCGAGATGACGGCTTGCCCGGCTCGACGCCACCGCGAACACCTCGCGGGCGAGGTTCGCGCGCCGCCGCACCTCGAGCTGCCCGCTCTCCTCGAGGAACGCGCGATGCTCGTCGATCTTCTCCCACAGCTCGGGCACGTGCTCGCCGCGCACGGCCTCGGTGAGGACGATCGGCGGGATCCAGTCACGGCTGCGGTCGAGCGCCAGGATCGAGCGCACCTCGTTCAGCATCGTCTTCGCTGCCGGGTTGTCCATCTTGTTGATCGCGATCACGTCCGGGATCTCCATGATCCCCGCCTTCAACGCCTGCACGGAGTCGCCGGAGCCGGGCATGAGCACGAGCAGCACCGTGTCGGCGATGCCGATCACCTCGACCTCGCTCTGGCCGGCGCCGACCGTCTCGAGGAACACGATGTCCTTGCCGGAGGCGTCGAGCACGAGCAACGCCTGCAGCGCGGTTTCGGCGAGGCCGCCGAGGTGGCCTCGCGTCCCCATCGAGCGGATGAAGACCTCGGGGTCGAGGAAGTGGTCGCTGAGGCGGATCCGGTCGCCGAGCAGCGCGCCGTGCGTGAACGGGCTCGACGGATCGACCGAGACGACGCCGACAGTGACCTCACGCTCTCGGACGTGCCGGATCAGGGCCGAGACGAGGCTCGACTTGCCGACGCCGGGCGGGCCTGTGACCCCGACCGAGTACGCCGAGCCGGTCTGCGGATAGAGGTCGGCGACGACGCCGTACGCGAGCGGGTCGCCGTCCTCCACGAGCGAGATCGCCCGCGCGAGCGCGCGCCGGTCGCCGTCGCGGACGCCGGCCGCCAGATCCTCACGAGTCCAGTCGCGGCGCCCGGCCACGCGAGGACTCTAGAGGCTCGATGCGAGAGCCTCGTTGGTCAGGCGGCTGCAACCGTGGCGTGCTCCGCGCGGTGCTCCGCCTCGGCTGCTGTCTCGTCGCCGAGATTCCGGGACATCAGCGAGCCCGCGAGCGCCGCGACGAGCAGCGCGCAGCCCGCGCCGGCCCAGATCCAGCGCGGCCCGGTGTGGTGGACCAGGAGCCCGCCGGCCGCTTCGCCGACCCCGACGAGCGCGTACGTCGCGCTCATCACGAATGTGAGCGCTCGCCCGCGCATCACGTCGAACGTCCCGCGCTGGACGAGCAGGGCGTTGCAGAGGATGGCCATGCCGTTCCCGATCCCGGCGACGACGCAGCAGACCGCGGCAACCCAGACGTTCGGGCTCACCGAGGTCGCGAGATACCCGACGGCCATCACCGCGATGCTCGCTCCGTAGACCGCGGGAACCCCGGAGCGCGCGAGAACCGTGGAGCCCACGAGGCTGCCCACCACAAGGCCGGTGCCCATCGCGCCGAAGAGGAGCCCGAAGCCGAAGTCGCCGGCCGAGAACGTGTTCTTGGCGAGGAAGACCTGGGAGACGTTGACCAGGCCGGCCGCGAGGGAGGCGATTCCCCAGGCGACGAGCACGGCTCGCATCGACGGGGAGCCCAGCGCCGCCCGGAAGCCGTCGCCGAGGTCGCGCCAGTAGCCGCGCGACAGGGCCCGCTCGCTCTGCAGCATGCGGGCAGGAATCCGGATCACGAGCACGATCGAGACGGCAAACGAGACGGCATTGATCGCGTACGCCGCCGACGGCCCCGCCACGGCTGTGAGCGCACCGCCGACGAGCGGCCCGACCGCCCAGCTCACGTTCTCGATCGCCTGGAGCAGCGCGTTCGCAGCCGGCAGATCGGCTTCCGGCACGAGATTGGGCACGCCGGCGTACACCGCCGGACGGAAAAAACCGGTCGCAAGGCCCGCGACGAAGGCGAGAGCGACGATCATCGCGGCGCTCGTCGCGAACGGCAGTGCGACGAACACGCCGATCCGCAGCGCGTCGGCGGCGATCATCAGCGAGCGCCGCTCCAGGCGATCGAGGAGCGGCCCGAGTAGGAGGCCCACGAAGATCGTCGGCAGGAACTCGACGATGAGGACGGCACCGACCCAGAGGCCGGAGTACGGCGACGAAGAGGTCCTGTCCTTGACGTCGATCGTGAGCGCGACCGCCGCGAGCAGCGTTCCGAAGCTCGACGCGAACGTCGCGTAGAAGAGGTTGCGGAACCCCTCCAGACGGAGTGGAGCGAATTGAACGGAAGACGGCAGTCTCACGAGAGTCCGCTCGAACGTACCACCTCTGCAGGCCGGTTACGAGACGCCAGAAAGGACGTGTCCCAAGGCGGTCGCGAAGACCTCGTTCTCCTCGGGAGTGCCCACTGTGACCCGGATCGCCTCGGGCGCGCCGAAGCCGTCGAGCGGCCTGACGATGACGCCTTCGCGCTGCAGCCGCTCGTACAACGCGCGGCCGCCACCCACGTCCACGAAGAGGAAATTGCCGCGTGACGGGCCGGCGGGCTCGAGGCCGTGACCGCGCAGGATCTCGCCCAGCCGGTCGCGGCCGACGGCGTTCAGGCCGCGCCTGCGCGCGAGCTCATCGGCGTCGTCGAGGCTCGCCAGGGCCGCCGCCTGAGCGGTTGCAGCCACGTCGAACGCGCGGCGCACCTTGCTGGTCGCCGTGACCACATCCGGAGGCGCCACCGCCCATCCGACGCGCAGGCCGGCGAGGCCGTAGATCTTCGAGAACGTCCGCAGAACCGCGATGCGGCGGCCCTCGCGGAAGAGATCGAGCCCGTTCGCATAGTCCGGATCGTCGATGTACTCGAAGTACGCCTGGTCGAGGACGCAGAGGACATGCTCCGGCAGCCGGTCGAGGAACGAGAGCAGCTCATCCCGGCCGTTCGCAGTCCCGGTCGGGTTGTTCGGGTGGCAGACGTAGACGAGCTTCGTCCGCGGTCCGATTGCCGCGAGCAAGCCGTCGAGGTCGAACGTGTGGTCGCGGAGCGGGACGCGGCGGGCGTCGGCTCCGAGCTTCATCGCGGTGAGGACGTAGCTCGGGAAGGACGGCCAGCCGCAGACGACGTCGTCGCCGGGATCGAGGGTGGCCTGCGCCAGCAGGTCGATGATCCCGTCGGCGCCGGCTCCGACGATCACCTCGTCGAACGACACCTCATGCCGCTCGGCGAGCTCGGTGCGCAGCGACCAGGCGCCACCGTCGGGATAGCGGTTGAGCTCGAGCGCGGCTCGCTCCATCGCCTCGAGCGCCGCGGGGAACGGCGGGAACGGCCCCTCGTTCGAAGCGAGCTTGACGACCCGGTCGAGCCCGAGCTCGCGCTGCACCGCCTCGACCGGCTTGCCCGGCTCGTACGGGACGATGTCCTCGATCGAGGACCGAAAGAGACTCAAGCGCTCTTCTTGCGGATCGAGTCGACGTGGCCGCGAGCCGTCTTGGCCTTGCGGCGCGCGTTGCGCTTCCAGACCTTCAGCATCACCCAGCCTACGACCGCATTTCTCCGGTTCACGATGCTCATGCGTTTCCTCCTATCCGGCCTTACGCGGGAGTGGCCGCTCGCGGCTTGCGGTTCGGAATGTGGATGGCGCGGCCGAGCGCGACGAGGCCCGCCTCCTTGATCGCCTCGGAGAGCGTCGGATGCGGCGCGATCCCGTCGGCGACCGTCTCCACCGTCGACTCCGCATCGATCGCGACGACGCCGGCCTCGACCATGTCGGTGACGTGCGGGCCGACCATGACGAGGCCGAGCAGCTCGCCGTAGCGCGTCTCGTGGATCGTCTTCACCCAGCCGACCGTCTCGTCCTGCATCACCGCGCGCGCGTTCGCGACCCACGGGAACTGGCCGACCGCGACGTCGTCGCCGTACTCCTCCCTCGCCTGCTCTTCGGTCAGCCCGACGCTGGCGATCTCGGGGTCGGTGTAGATCGGCCGCGGGATCGCGCGATTGTTGAAGACCGCGTCGTGGCCGCACGCGTTCTCGGCCGCGATCTCGCCCTCGCGGAACGCGGTATGGGCGAGCTGCCAGTAGCCGGCGCAGTCGCCGACGGCGTAGATGTGCGGAACGGTCGTGCGGCGATGCTCGTCGGCCGCGATGCCGCCGCGCCGGTCGAACTCGACGCCGGCAGCCTCGAGGCCGATCCCTTCGACGAGCGGCGCGCGGCCGACGGAGACGAGCATCAGGTCGGCCTGGACCGTCTCGCCGTCGCCGAAGTGGACGGTGACCTGCGAGCCGTCGTCCTCGACACGGGTGCACTGCTTGCCGAGATGGAGCGTGATGCCGCGCTTGCCGAACTGCTTCGCCAGCTCCTTGCCCGCGTCCTCGTCCTCCTGCGGGATGAGCGACAGCATCTCGACGATGGTGACCTTCGAGCCGAAGCGGTTGAAGATCGACGCGAACTCGCTGCCGATGATGCCGCCGCCGAGCACGACGAGCCGGCGCGGCACCTCCTCCTGCGCGAGCAGCCCGGTCGAGTCGACGCAGCGGGGCGAGTCGAGGCCTTCGATCGGTGGGCGCATCGGGAACGAGCCGGTCGCGATGACCGCGGACTTGAAGCTGACGTCCTCGCCACCTTCCACGGCGATCGTGTTCGCGTCCTTGAAGGCGCCCGCGCCCTTGACCCACTCGACGCCGTTCGCCTTGAAGAGACCTGCGACGCCCGTCGTCATCTGCTTGACGACACCCGCTTTCCACGCGTTCGAGGCCGCGAAGTCGAGCTTCGCCTCGCCCACCGTGACCCCGAACTTGCCGAAGCTCTCCTCCGCCTCCTTGAGCGCGAACGCGGTCTGCACCCAGGCCTTGGTCGGGATGCAGCCCACGCGCAGGCAGGTGCCGCCGAGCTCGGGCTCCTTCTCGATGCAGGCGACCTTCGCGCCGAGCTGCGCGGCGCGGATGGCGGCGGTGTAACCGCCGGGGCCGCCTCCCAGGACGGCGACGTCAACTTCCATGCTCATCTCCCTGTCTTGTCCCTAAATCGTCTGAACTGACACTAATCAGAGGTCGGCGACCATCGTCACGGTTCCGTCCTCGCGGCGGACCTCGCGGAAGCCGTGCTTCTCGTAGAAGCCCGTCTGGCCCGGCTCGGCGCTGAGGCTGATCCGGGAGAAGCCGTCCGCGCGCGCCTGCTCGAGTAATGCTTCGAGCAGCTCGGCGCCGGTGCCGTGGCCGCGCTTGCTCGGGACGACCGCGATCGTCACCTCGGGCGTCTCCTCGTCGACGAAGCCGAAGCCGGGCGCCGAGGCGGGGAAGAGCCGGTACCACGCGGCGCCGTATTCATTCGGGCCGTCGGAGGCGACCACGCCTGCGTCTCCGCGCCGTCCCCAGTTCTGGACATAGCGGAACGCGGGAAGGTCGGGATCTCCGAGGCGCCAGTGGTAGGCATGGCGGAGCATGTCGCGCAGGAAGCGCATGTCCTGCTGGTCGACCGGGCGGAGCATCAGCGGTGCTTCCTCGGGGAATGTTGCCGCGTTCCTGGCGCGCGAAAAGCGAGCGAGGTAAGGACGCAGGGAGCCTCGATAGCCGCAGCTATCGGGGCGACCGAGGACGCCACATCGCGACGCACTACCGAAGCTCCTCGGCCAGTTGGATCCGGTTGCCGTCCGGGTCGTAGACGTCGAGCAGGCGCATCTCGCCCGTCAGCTCGAGGACGATCCCCACCTCGACGCCTGCCTCGCGCAGTCGGTCGGCCTCCGCCTTGAGATCGGCGACGTCGACGTGCGCGACGCCGCCGTCCTCCGGCTCGCCTTCTGCGAGCCCGACCTCCATCTCGCCGCGCTTCAGCGTCGACCAGCGCTCCTCGAAATCGACGGCGAGCTCATCGAACTCGAGCACCTCACGGTAGAAGCGGCGACCCTCGTCGAGGTTGCGGACCCGGTACCAGACGGTGGGTGCCATACGACAGAGTTCTACAGCGCGAGTCCCGGATCCTCGAGGCTCTCGGTCAGGGTTTGGAGGAAGGCCGCGGCGGGAGCGCCGTCGACCGCGCGGTGGTCGAAGGTTGCGGTCAGGGTCACCATGGGCCGGATAGCGATCTCCCCGTCGACAGGAATTGCCCGCTCCTCCGTCGCGCCGACGGCGACGATGGCGGCCTGGGGCGGGTTGAGCACGGCCGTGAAGCTCTCGACCGCGTACATGCCGAGGTTGGAGATCGTGAACGTGCCGCCCTCGAGATCCTCGGCGCGGAGCTTCGCCTCACGCGCGCGGCCGACGAGATCGGCCCGCACGCCGGCGATCTCGGTCAGCGCGAGCCGTTCCGCGCTGCGGATCACGGGCACGACGAGACCCTGCGGCGCCGCCACGGCGAGGCCGACGTTGGCGCTCGGATGGAGCAGGATCGCGTCTTCTGTGAACTCCGCGTTCACCTCGCGATGCCGCATGAGCGCCTGCGCCGAGATCTTGGTCAGGACATCGGTGACGGTGACGCGAAGGTCGGGGTCGCGTTCGCGAAGCCTCCCAACGAGCGCGTTCACGCGCGTCATGTCGGCCGACGCCTGAAGCTGGAAGACCGGGATCTGCCACGCCTCGGTCAGCCGTCGCGCGATCGTCTTGCGGACGTTCGAAAGCGGGACGCGCTCGACTTCGCCGGTCGAAGCCGGGGCCGATACGAGGGGCGGCGCGCTCGGAGCTCCGGCCTCGGCGCGCTCGACGTCCTCGGCAACGATGCGCCCGTCGGGGCCGGTGCCGCGGATCGCGGCCAGCTCGATGCCGCGCTCCCGCGCGATGCGACGTGCAAGCGGCGACGCCTTGATCCGGCCGTTGTCCGACGCGACCGCAGCCTCGTGAGACGCCTCTGCAGCCGGCTCAGGCGCCGGCTCGCTGTGCTCCGCTTCCTTCTCTGCGGCGGGTGCGGCAGCCTCAACCTCGGGGACGTCCTCTCCCTCGGCGCCGATGAAGGCCACGGTCTGCCCTACCGGCACCTCGCCCTCCGCGACCGCGATCTTGAGCAGGACGCCGGCCGCCTCGGCCTCGACCTCCTGTGTCACCTTGTCGGTGTCGAGCTCGAACAGCGGGTCGCCTTTCGTGACCGGCTCGCCCTCCGCCTTGAGCCAGCGGACGATCGTGCCCGACTCCATCCCCTGGCCCAGCCGCGGGAGGATGACTTCCGTAGCCATCGCTAGCTCTTCCCCACCGTCCGCTTGATCGCGGCGAGCACGTCCTCGGCGTGCGGCACGACGAAGTTCTCCATCACGGGCGCGAAGGCGAGCGGGGCGAACTTCGCGCCGACGCGCTCGATCGGCGCGTCGAGCCAGTCGAACGCCTGGTACTGCAGCACCGCCGCGACCTCGGCGCCGAAGCCCATCCGCGTCACGGCCTCGTGCGCGACGACCGCGCGGTTCGTCTTCTTCACCGAGGAGACGAGCGTGTCCTCGTCGAGCGGCTGCAGCGTGCGCGGGTCGACGACCTCGACCGAGATGCCTTCGCTCTCCGCCTCCTGCGCCGCCTTCAGGCTCTCGTGGACGAGCCGGCCGGTCGCGATCACGGTCACGTCCTCGCCCTCGCGGTGGACGCGCGCGCGGCCGATCGGGATCGGCTCGATCTCCTCCGGCACGTCGCCCTTGATCGGGTACAGCGTCCGGTGCTCGAAGAAGACGACGGGGTTGTCGTCGTAGATCGCCGACCACAGCAGCCCGCGGACGTCCTCCGGTGTCGACGCGAAGACCACCTTGAGCCCGGGGATGTGGACGAACCACGCCTCGAGCTGCTGCGCGTGCTGCGCGCCCGGCGACCAGCCGGCGCCGCCCTGGGTGCGGAAGGTGACCGGGACGGTGAGCTGACCGCCCGACATGTAGCGGAGCTTCGCCGCCTGGTTCACGACCTGCTCGGCGGCGAGCGTCATGAAGTCCTCGTACATGATCTCCGCGACCGGGCGCATGCCCTGCATCGCGGCGCCGATCGCCGCGCCGGCGAGCGCCATCTCTGAGATCGGCGTGTTGCGGACGCGCTCCTTGCCGAACTCGTCGAGCATCCCGGCCGTCACGCCCATCGAGCCGCCCATCTCGGCGATGTCCTCGCCCATGATGAAGACGTCGTCGTCGGAGCGCATCGCGGTCGACAGCGCGTCGCGGACTGCTTCACGGTAGGTGAGCTCAGGCATCAGGCGTACACGTTCTTCAGTGCGTCTTCGGGAGCTGGATCGGTGCCGTTCTTCGCGAACTCGACCGCCGCCTCCACGATCTCGGTCACCTCGGTGTCGAGCTCGCCGAAGTCCTCGTCCGAGACCTCGAGCTTCGTGCGCAGCAGCTCGACCGGGTCGCGCTTCGCGCGGAGCTCCTTCGCTTCGTCACGGTCGCGGTAGACCTGCGGGTCGCCGATGTAGTGGCCGCTGAAACGCACCGTGTCGAGGTGCAGGAAGACGGGGCCCTTGCCGGAGCGCGCGTAGTCGAGTGCATGCCGCGTCGCCTTGTACACCGCCTCGACGTTCTGCCCGTCGGCCTTGATCGCCTTCATCCCGAACGCCTTCGCGCGCTCCGAGAGGTCGCGGATCGGGGAGTGCTGCGACTCGGGCGTCGACTCGGCCCACTTGTTGTCCTCGAGCACGAACACGGCGGGCACCTTCCAGAGCTGCGCAAGGTTCAGGGCCTCGTGGAACGTTCCGATGTTCGTCGCTCCGTCGCCGAAGAATGCGAGCGCGACGCGAGGCTCGCCCCGCATCTGGAAGGCGAGCGCGGCGCCGGTGATGTGCGGCAGCCCGCCGCCGATGACGGCGTTCGCGCCCATGTTCCCGCGCTCGATGTCGTAAAGGTGCATCGAGCCGCCGTAGCCGTGCGAGCAGCCCTCCTGCTTGCCGTACAGCTCGGCCATCAGCTCGTTCGGGTGCGTGCCCTTCGCGAGCGTGTGCCCGTGTGCGCGATGCGTCGAGGCGATGACGTCGCCGTCCTCGAGCGCGCGGCACACACCGACGGCACAAGCCTCCTGGCCGATCGCGACGTGGAGGAAGCCGGGCAGTTCTCCGGCGCGGAAGCGCTCTTCGACCTTCTCCTCGAAGCGGCGGATCAGGAGCATCTCGCGTAGGACGTCCTGCAGGTCGCTTTTGGCCAGCGAAAGCCGTTGCTCAACCTTTGCCACGGGCCGGAGTGTACGGTTCGCGCCGTGCCACTCGTCGAACGCTGGAACCACGTCGAAGGCGCTCTGGATCCAAGGTGGACCGATGTGACCCTGAGCCTCGCGATCCACGACGACAAGGCTCGATCCCGCGCCGCTGCGCTCCTTGGACCGGCCGGTCCGGGGCTCTCGGCCACCGAGATTCGCTTCACCGTCTCGACCCGGGGGAACGGGATCGGACCCGAAGCTGCACGACGTCTTCTGCGCCGAATCGACGCGGAAGGGATTCGCGGGCGCCTCGAGCTCGTCGAGTCGCGCGGCAAGCCCCCCGAGCCTGTCGAGGTGCGGAGGGCGCTTGCGGTCGAGTGGACGGAGGCGTTGGACGGACTCCCGTCCGACTGGAGCGACGTCGTCGCGGAGCTGGAGCTCGACTCGAGTGCCGACATCGACCGCGCCGCCGTCCTTTGTGCCCCCATCAACCCGAGTCAGACGACCGAGCGCGCGGGCTTCCGCTTCCGCTGCGCGAGCGCACACGGCTACGGCGCCTCCGCCGGGATGGCCGGCCGCTGCCTCGCCCGGCTCGACGAAGCCGGGATCACCGGCCGGATTCGCATCACTCGCTCGCTCAGCGATGTGCATCCCGTCGGCACGCAGGGTGCGACCTTCCTGGTCGGCCGCCGCCCGGCCTGACATCAGTTCGGTTACGGTCAGGGCTCGGACGGAAAGGAGGCGGAGATGGAAGGACTAGGTCTGTCGGGCGCCACCAGGCGCGTTGCCGAGCACGCGCGCGAGTTCGTCCGGCTCGAGATCGAGCTCGCAACCGCCGAGCTGAAGAAGAAGGCCGCCGCGCTCGGAACGGGCCTCGGCCTGATGGCCGG
Organism: Gaiellaceae bacterium; assembly: GCA_036496985.1. Lineage (GTDB taxonomy): Bacteria > Actinomycetota > Thermoleophilia > Gaiellales > Gaiellaceae > Palsa-739. Next base: position 20,078 of record DASXKE010000022.1, read on the forward strand.
TGCCGCCGTCCTTGCCTTCCTCGCTCTGACCTTCGGCCTGCTCGCGGCGGCGGCCGGCCTCGCGACCACGCTGTCCGTCTGGGCGTCGCTGCTCATCGTGTGCGGCGGGCTCGTCCTGATCACCGCGATCCTTGTCTTTGTCGGCTACCGGCTGCTGCAGAAGGGCGCGAAGCCGATGCCCGAGCAGGCGGTCGAGGAGGCCCGACTCGCCGGGGAGGCGTTGCGTAATGGCGACCGAGCCTGATCTCCGACGCGAGATCGCCGACGAGCGGCGGGAGCTCACCAACGCTGTCGACTCCTTGAAGGAGGAAGTCGGCAAGACGACCGAGCGCGCAAAGCACGTGGGTGCCGCGGTCGGTGCCGTCGCCGGCGCCGCGCTCGCTCTGCGGACGGCGCTTCGCATCCGGCGGCACTTCCGCGACTAGCTAGGCCCGCAGCTCCGCGTCGAAGCGCGTCGCGAGCGCGTCGACGATCGCCGCCCGCACCGGCGCGACGTCCTCGTCGGTCAACGTCCCTTCGAGCGAGCCGAAGGCGAGGCGGAATGCGAGCGACCGCTTCCCCTCGCCGATCGTCTCCGCGTTGCGGTACTCGTCGAAGACCTCCAGCCTGCGAAGCAGCTCGCCGCCCGCCTCGCGGATCGCGGCGACCACATCGGCAGCCGGGACATCGTCGGCGACGACGAAGGCGAGATCCTGCCTCACTTCGGGATACGGGCTCACCTCCTCGAAGGTTGCAGCGTGGGGAGTCGCCGCAGCCAGCGCGTCGAGATCGAGCTCGAACCCACCCCAGACGCCGTCGAGCAGCGCCGGGTGGAGCTCGCCGAGCCAGCCTTCGGCCGTCTGTGCTGCCTTCCCGGGATGAAGATGCGGCGCGGTCGCGCGCTCGTAGCTCGGCTCGATGCCGAGCGCCGAGTAGATCTGCTCCACCGCCCACTTCGCCTCGGCGAACCCGCCGTCCGCGATCCCGGCGGCGTGCCAGTGCTCCTCGGGAAGCTCGGCACCGACGTCGCGGTAGACGCGCGCGACCTCGAACAGTGCGACGTCCTCGCTGCCAGCGTCGGCGTTACGGCGAGCCGGGTCGAGGAGCGAGGCGTACAGGACGGTGCGAAGCGCGGCGGCCTCGGCGGACAACGGCTCCGGCAGCCGCAGGTCGCCTTCGGCGACAAACGTGGGCGTATAGACCTCGGCGTAACCGGCCCCGACGAGGACGTCCTCGACCTGTCGCCGCAGGCGCTGTTCGGGAGTCAGCCGTCCGAACATCGCCTCGCGCCGCGGCAGCGTGAACGGGACTTCGGGCAGCTTGAAGCGCGCGACCTCCTCGATCAGGTCGACCTCGCGCGTCACGTCGCGCGCGCGCCACGTCGGCACGCAGAAGCCGCCCTCGAGCTGCTCGAAGCCGAGCCGTCCGAGGAT
>DASXKE010000023.1:0-38954 GCA_036496985.1 Gaiellaceae bacterium
TCGGACAGGGCGGATCGGGCACCTGCCTTCCCTATGACGGGCCGGCGCTCGCCTGGGTCGTCGCGGCCTGCAAGGCTCCCGACGGCAGCTTCTGGGCGCTCCAGTCGTGGGTGCGGCTCGAGCAAAACTTCGGCGGCACGGGTGGAGACAAGGAACTGCACCTATCCCACTGGAGCGGCCCGCTCGCGCAACTCCTGATCTACCAGAACTGGGCCTTCGGACCACGTCGGCTCTGCTCAGACTACGGCCCGAGGCTCAGAACGGATCCAAGTTTCACCTCGCCGTAAGAAGTTGACACGAACGCGTCAAACGGCGGCCGGGTGCGGGCAGCGACCCTGGCGTCATGTACGAAATCGACCTCGATCGCGAGCTCGACGAGATGGTGCTCTTCGAGCTCCCGACCCTCGCCTGCAACGCGGCGTTCTCGCTGCGGTTCCGCTCGCGCTGGCCGGGCTGGTCGGCGCATGACGACGCGGGCTGGCTGTTCGCGGCCGATCTGCTCGAGGGCGAAGCCGGCCTGGCAGAGCTGTTGCGCGAGGCGCAGGAGCTGATCGAGGAGCTCGGGTTGCCGGAGATTCGGTTCTGTCTCGACGGTCGCGTCTACACGCTCGAGCCGCAGAGGGCTCGCACGACCGAGATCGTGGCGAGCAGGGCTCTGGCCGCCGAGCAGTAGTTCCTCGCCCCCTCCAGATCGGATGATGCGCCGCATCCGGCGCCTCCGCCAAGGTGTACGGCGATGGAGCCTCCGATCGCTGCAGACGAGCCCGACGGAGGGTCGGTCGCCGACGCCATCGGTGGAGCGACCGTCTTTCCCGCCCGAGTTGCCGCGCGCGTCCTGCGCGGGCCACTCGAGGCGGCCGTCGAGGATCTCCTCTCTGCGCCGGAAGTCGGGCGGATTCTCGATCGGGCGCTCTCCGGGCCGTTGCCCGAGGAGCTGGCGCGCTCGATGGCCCGCCACCAGGTTCTCGAGCGAGTCGTGCGAAAGCTCGCGGTGGACGGCGAGCTCGAGCGCCTGCTCGACGCGGCGCTCGCGAGCCCGCGCACGCACGCGCTGCTCGACCAGGCGCTGGCGAGCAACCAGATGCGGGACGTGGTTCAACGCGTGGCCGGCGGTCCGGAGATCCGGTCGGCGCTCGCGACCCAGTCCGTCGGCTTTGCCGGCGAAGTCGCGGGCGGCATGCGCTCGACCGCTGCGGATCTCGACACCCGACTGGTGCTGCGTCCGTCCAAGGCTCCGGCGTTCGCCGGAGTGGCTAGCCGCGGTGCGGCGCTCGTCGTCGACGCACTCGTGATCGTCACGGCCACGGTGGCTCTCGGCGCAGCCACCGCCCTGGTGGCAGCGCTCGTCGGCGGGCTGCATCCGCAGTGGCTCGCTCAGCTCCTCCTTGCGCTCGCGGCAATCGCGGTGGCGGCCGGCTACTTCTCCCTCTTCTGGAGCACGGTCGGACAGACGCCCGGGATGCGGCTGATGAACGTGCGGGTCGTGGCGCACCACGCTGACGAACGGATCGGCTTCCGGCGCGCGCTCGTACGGACGCTCGGGCTGGCGCTCGCAATCATCCCGTGCTTCCTCGGCTTCGTCCCCGCGCTCTTCGATGCGCGACGCCGCGCACTCCCGGACTACCTCGCCGGCACCGTGGTCGAGTACGACCGATGACAACTTCCGGCAGCGGCCCGCTTCGGGGCCTCCGGTCCAACCTCGTCGAGCGCCGCATGTCGAAGTTCCTGCGCGAACCGCCCTCGGTCCGGCTTGCAGCGGGCGTGATCGTCACGGCCACATCGCTCATCGTCGTGGCAGGCGGTGTGTTGATTCGCCTCGTCGACCACACCGCCTACAAGTCGGTGTGGTTCGGCATGTGGTGGGTCTTGCAGACGATCACCACGGTGGGGTTCGGCGACCTCCCGCCGAGCAACCTGCTGGGCTACCTCGTCACCGCGGCGGTGATGCTGTGGGGAATCGCGTTCCTGGCGATCATCACGGCTGCGATCACGTCGGTCTTCGTCGCCCGCGCCCAGCGCGAGCGTGCCCTCGGCCACGAAGATCAGAACGCTCCCGTCATGGCCGGCCTCCTCCGGGTCGACGAGCAGCTCGCCACGCTCACCGCTCACAGCGAGCAGGTCGACGAGCAGCTCAAGCGGCTGGCGGAGCTGCTCGAGCGATCAGCGCCGGAATCCTGAAGCTCAGCTGCCCCGGCGGCGGGCGAGGAGCGCGAGGCCGAGCGTCGCCGACACAGTGAGCACGAGCTTGACCGCCTTGCTGCCGCTCAGCTTCGACTCGCCGCCCGCGCGAGGCGCCATGTCCACGGGCACCTCCTCGAGGCGGAGTCCGGCGTCGACGACGCGGATCAGAGCCTCGACCTCCGGCGCGCCACTCGTGTACGGCTCGGCGAGAAGCGGCAACGCCTTCGCGTTGACGGCGTAGAGGCCGCTCGTCGCGTCGCCGAACGGCCGACGCAGGACGACCCCGACCGAGCGCCGCAGCAATCCCGTGCCGAAGCGCCGCGCGGGGCTCGGCTTGTAGCGGTACGGCGCGTAGCCGTCGCCCGAGACGAACCGCGAGCCGACCGCGACGTCGCACTCGTCCGCCCGGACGCGGGCGAGCAGCCGTGCAAGCTCGCCGGCCGGGTGCTGACCGTCGGCGTCGACGCGCCCGCAGAACGCATAGCCATGCTCGAGCGCCCAGCGGTAGCCCGCCGCGATCCCGATGCGCAGTCCCTGATTGCTCCCGAGGGAGAGAACCTCGGCACCGTGCTCACGCGCAACCTCGGCCGTGCGATCGGTCGAGCCGTCGTCGACGACGAGCACGTCCGCATCCGGCAACCGCTCGTGGAGAGCGTCGAGCACCGCCGGCAGGTTCTCGGCTTCGTTGTACGCCGGAATGAAGACCACCAGCTCGCTCATCGCGACCTCCGGGCGAGCTCCGTCCTCGCCGCGCGAAGCTGCACCGGCAGGAAGGGAAAGGCTGCGATTTCCCATGCGATCGAGCGAAGGCTCAGCGCAAGGCGCGGGGCTCGAAAGGCGACGTCGACGCCGGCGCTGCGGTAGAGGCGACCGAACAGCAGGCGTGTGCGCGGAAGATGCGACGGGGCGCAGACGACGACCGCGTAGCCGACGTCACGCTCGCGCAACAGAGGCAACGTCCGCGCCGCGTTCTCGGCGGTGTTTCGCGCGGTCGGCTCGATCACGAGCTCGGCGGGAGGGCCATGCCACGCATCACGCATCTGCTCGGCTTCCGACGGCCCGCCGGTGGACGACCAGCCGCTGAAGACGACGACGTCCGCGCCGTCTGCCCTCGCGAGAGTCTCCGCCTCCCGGATCAGGCGCTCGCACCGCACGCTGATGCGGTGAACCCCGTCGGAGCCGAGGCTCCGGTGACCCGGGACGACGATCGCTGTTTTGTGCCTGGCCATGCCGGACGATCATTGCCGACCGGCGGCTGCAACCGGCTCCTCCGGCGACGCACTCGTTCCCTCGAGCAGCTCGCGCCAGCGGACCAGCACGCGATGGAGCTCCTCCGCGCCGACGATCGGCTCCGCGGGCAGTGGGAGCGACTTCGGATGGAGCACGAACGGCCGCGTCTGCGGTCCGCCGAGCCCGCCGTGGAACGAGATCAGCTCCTCGAAGGCGCAGCCCTCGTCGAGCGCGGCGTCGTAGAAGCTCCCGATCAGCAGGTCCGGCGCGTGCGTGAAGCCGTCGGTGCGCCTCAGATGGTGGGGAGCGGTGGCCGCGAAGCGCTGCAGCGGATCCTCACCCTCGACCCGGCCGTCTGCGAGGTAGTGAGTGCCGGCTGCACCGACGACGACCGGGCCGTGCTCCTCGGAGCGCACGAGAACCCAGCCGACATGCGGATGTCCGCTCACCGCCGGCAGCAGCTCGGGATGCCGCGAAGACAGCTGCTCGAGCGTCATCCGTCCTTCCGCCTCCAGCAGGTAGACCAGGCCGAGATTCCCCGAGCCGAGCACGACGACATCCCGGCCCGAGACGTCGTTCTTCTTCGGCTTCGCTTTCCGGCCCGTCGCCTCGGCGGCGGCATGGCCGACCATCGACTCCTGCTCGTCGCCGCCCTCGACCGCGCTGACACCGCCGTCGGCGAGATTGCGCTCGACCAGGTCGTCGAGGCCGTAGCCGTTGCGCTGCCGGAACGTCGCACCTTGCGTCTGGCCGTGATCCGAGAGGATTACGAGCTCGTACGGCCGGGCCGCGAAGACACGCGCGCGCTCGATCCGGTCGAACTGCTGGTCGAGCTTCCGCAGCGCCTCGAGCGTGTCGGCGCGCTCCAGCCCGGAGTGATGCGCGACCTCGTCATAACTCGCGAAGGTCGCGTAGATGGCGGGTCGCCCTTTCATCATGTCGGTGAGGACGCCGTAGACGATCAGGTCGCGCGCAATCACGCACATGGTCGCCCGCAGGAACGGATAGACGCCGCCCCGATGCCCGCGCGGCCGGACGTCGCGCCGCCGCTCACGCGCGGCCGCGCTCCACTCGAGGATCACCTCCCAACCGAAGAGAACGAAAGTGCGGGCGACGTTGAAGCCGTTCGCGAGGAATGCGCGGTAGCCCGGGTTGGAGCTGCGCTCGGCCTCCATCCGGCTCACGGTCAGGATCATGTGGTCGGCGCCGCCCGAGAAGAGGTTGCCGCGGCTCGCGCCGCCGTTGGCGAGCAGGCCATCTCCTGTCGAGTGCCGCCGCTCGAGTTCGGCGCAGTCCTCAGGCGACGAGCAGGCGACGAGCACCTTGCGCTCCTTCTCGACCCAGCGGAAGGCGGGGATGTCGTCGTTCGAGCCGAGCAGGATCCCGGCTTGCGACGCGCCGGTCTGCGACGAGAGATCCGGCTCCCACTCGGCGAGCTGATGCGTGCCGTCGGCGAGCCAGCGCGCCATCGTGGGCGCGTGGCCGTCGCGCATGGCGCGCTGCAGCACCGGCAGTGCGAGCCCGTCGATTTCGAGGAAGACGACGCCGGGCCGGTCGGTTACGACCCGCTCGCCCGAGCGTCGCGCGATCCGTTGCACGACCTGCAACGAGTAGACGTCGTCGTCGTTCGTCCCGAAGACGACCGAGAGGACGACGCCAACGGCAGCCGCCACGAGCGCGACGCCGAGGGCCGACCAGAACGAGTCGATCTTGAGGTTGTCGCTGTAGCGATCCGCGAGCAACAGCATCCCGGCGTCGAGCGCCAGCACTCCGAAGAAGCCGAGCAGCGCCGTGAACGGGAGGCGGACCGCGGCCAGAAGCGGCGGCAGGATCGCGTTGAGGACGGCGAGGATCGCCGCGACGACGAGCGCCGCGCCGAAGGTCGAGCCGGATGCCCCGGGGACGAGCTTCGTGGCGACGAGGAGCGAGACTCCGCCCAGTAACCAGGTGAGGAGCAGCTGATGGGCTCGGAAGCGAGGCCGCTGGGGAGACCAGCCGGGGGCCTCGCCGTAGGCCGGGCTCACGATGCGGCCTGATCGGCCTTCGCGGCTGCGGCTGCCTCCTTCTTCGCCCGCCGTTTCTCCTGCTCCTCGGCCTGGCGGCGCTTCGCCTCTGTGTACGAGTCGGTGACGAGCTGCTTACCGCCGCCCCAGCCCCAGGCCCAGATCATCAGGATCAGTGCGTAGATGATGTTCCACGCCGTCCCGACGAGCTGCTGGGCGACCGAGTACGCGGTCGCGTCCGAGGCAGAGGCGACATGGTTGAGGGACGCCACGTTCCACGCCTGGGTCACGCCCACTCCGCCGGGGGTGAACGAGGTGACGTTGGCGAGCGAGTTGCCGCCGGCGACGTGCATCAGCGTGTCGAAGCTGACCGGGATCCCGTAGGCGTTCAGGAACACGCCGATCGTGGCCAGCATCGCGCACCAGCCGATGAACGACGGCAGGAACACACGGCTCATGAACCGACTCGGCTTGCCGAGAATCGCGCCGCCCTCCTTGGCGTTCTGCCACCAGGCGACGACGTGCGGCCAGAAGCGGCGCACGAGCAGCACGATCAGCAACGCTCCTCCGCCGAAGACGATGATCGTCGCCGGCCAGTGCTCGTGCACCCAGCTGAACGAGATGTCGAACGAGCCGCCGACCGAGAGGAAGAGGTAGAGGTAGACGAACACGCCGGCGAGCGTGAAGAAGATCTTCTCCACGGCGTACGCGCCGAGGACCGCCGCGAAGCTGATCCCGATGAGCGCGGTGAGCATGATCAGGAAGACGAGCGTGCCGATGTTCGCGGGCAGGATTCCGTTCAACGCGACCGAGACCGCGTAGCCGGCGAGGATGTCGCGCCATTTCACCCGGCCGGGATACGCGAAGTGGAGGATCGAGAACCACGCGAAGGCGGTCGCGGTGGTCTGCATGATCATGAGGAGGATCGCGGCGATCAGCGACCCGACCGAGATCGTCGTGATCGTGTTCCAGAGGCTGTGGAACCAGCCCCTGATATCCCAGCCGAGCAGATTCGCGGCCGCGCCGAACACGACCACGATCAGCGCGTAGACGACCAGGCGCAGCCAGAGCGGCCGCCGCCGTTTTTCGGCGGGTGCGGCTTGCTGGTGTGCTGCGGTGGTCACGCGGCTTCCTCCACTCTGCCCACAATCATGACCTGCCACGACCACCACGCGCGCGCCGGCTCGCCGAAGTCGGGCGCGCACGCGACGGTCAGGGTCGCGGTCGGTTCGATAGCCCGCCACTGGCCCATTGCCGACAGCTTCAGCCCGGGAACCACGTTCTGCGTCATGCCGGACGGATGAAACCGCATCTGTCGGCCGTTCCAATCGTCCTGTTCGGGGGATGGCCGCCGACACGCGCGGCTGCCACCATGTCTTGCGGTGCGCATGCTCCTCGCATCAGGCATCGCCATCGCCTCTGTCGTGGCGCTGAGCGGCTGCGGCCAAGGCGCGGGCGGGAGGACGAGAACCGGCACGATCGGCACGCTCACGCGCACCACGCCGACGCTGCCGGCGAGGACGCGCACCGAGCCGACGACGACCGAGCCAACCCTGCCGACGACGACAATCGCGGCGACGGAGACGCACCCGACGACGTCGACCGCGATCACCGAGACGGCGGGGGTCACGACCACCCAGGTGACGCTGACCCAGATCCCGACGACGGAGACGCTGCACATCCAGACCAAGACGGAGGTGGTCGTACCGACCACCGTGGTGACCACGACCACCACGACGACGACCGGCGGCGTGCACACGACGGCCGTCATCGCAGCGGGAGCCGCGGCCGCGGCCGCGTCGCAGAACGAGGAGCCGAAGTCCACGCCGTGGGGCTGGGTCGCCTTCGGGATCCTCGCCGCCGGGCTGGCCGGAGTCGGGATCTACTGGCTCGTACGGCGACGACGCGACCAGAAGCCGTCCGTCCCGTAGGTCAAGCTCATCCCGGCGTGGACACGACCACCCACGACACCGGCGGCACCAAAGGCTCGCAGCTCAGCGGCGCCTTCCGGACACCCGTCTGGTTGCGGGACATCGGCAAGACCTCCTGGCTGCTGGTGGGCGTGTTCGCGCTCCTCGGCGGCCTGATCTGGCTGCTCGCCGCGACGTACACGATCGTCGGGCCGATGGTGTGTGCGCTCATCGTCGCCGTCGTCGCGATGCCGCTCGTCTCGCGGCTCGACCGGCGGATGCCCCGGGCACTCGCCGCGGCCGTCGTGCTCCTGGCGATCGCAGCGATCGTCGTCGCGATCGTGGTGATCGTGATCGCCGGCCTCACCGGGCAGAGCGCCGAGATCTCCGCCCAGGCCGCGGACGGGGTCGACAAACTACGCGGCTGGCTGACCGACCTGGGCGTCAGCTCCTCGAGTGCCTCGGGAGCGTCGGCCACCGCGAAGTCGGCGGCGCCGAACATCATCTCGACACTCGTGCACGGCGTCGTTCACGGCATCAGAGGGCTCGCGTCCGTCCTGTTCGGACTGTCGTTCGCCGCGCTCGGGACGTTCTTCCTGCTCAAGGACGGCCCGCAGATGCGCAGCTGGCTCGACCGTCACGTCGGGCTTCCCGAATCGATCGCGAGCGTGATCAGCGGCGCAGTGATTCGATCGCTCCGGGGCTACTTCCGCGGCGTCACCCTCGTCGCCGGGTTCAACGGCGTCGTGGTAGGCCTCGCGGCCCTCATCCTCGGCGTGCCGCTCGCCGGCACGATCGCGGTCGTCACCTTCGTCACGGCCTACATCCCGTACATCGGCGCAGTCGTCGCCGGCGCCTTCGCGGTTCTGCTCGCGCTCGGCTCACAGGGGACGGGTGTGGCAGTCGCGATGCTGGTAGTCGTCATCCTCGCGAACGGGCTGCTCCAGAACCTCGTGCAGCCGTTCGCCATGGGCTCGGCGCTTCACCTCAACCCACTCGTGGTCCTCGTGGTCACTATCGGCGGAGGCTGCCTGTTCGGGATGCTCGGACTCGTTCTCGCCGCCCCGCTCGTCTCGGCGGCCGTCCAGATCGCGGGGGAGCTGAGGCGGCCGCTCGCGGCGCGGAACGAGCCGGATCGCGGGCCGCCGGCGGCCCCGGGAGACACGCTCATCCGAACGGGGTGATGCTCGAAGCGGGCCCTGCTGCGATCGTGAAAAGCGCAGGAAAGCCCGCAAGCGTGAGGAGAAAGAGCATGGCAACTCTCGTCGCGATCGCGTATCCCGACGAAGTCACCGCCGAGGCGGCACGCCACACGGTGGAAGGTCTCGAAGCGGACCTCATCATCCAGGCCGACCAGGTCGCGTCCATCCGTCGCGACAAGGACGGCAAGTACCACGTCACGACGACGCATGGTGGCGCGTCGGCGAGCGGCGGAGCCGTCTGGGGCGGCTTTTGGGGGCTCCTCTTCGGCCTGATCTTCTTCATCCCGTTCTTCGGGCTGGCCGTCGGCGCCGCGTTCGGAGCGCTCTCGGGGCACTTCGGCGAGAAGGCGATCGACAAGGAGTTCCAGGACCAGGTCCGCGACAAGGTTCAGCCGGGCACGTCGGCGCTCTTCTTGATCATCGAGAAGGCGACGCCCGACAAGGCGATCGACGCGCTCAAGGGCTACGGCGGCACGGTGATCAAGACGTCACTGTCCGAAGAGGACACGAAGAAGCTCCAGGACGCGCTGACGCCGGCCAAGACGGCCGACGTGGCGTCGTAGGGAGAGCCCGATGTCAGCTCTGCGCCAAACCGCCGGCCAGGCCTCAACCGAGGGGGGCGCATTCCCGGGCGACATCCACGGCGCCCTCGAAGAGCTCGACGTCCCGGCCTACGCAGTGGACAAGTTCGGGGTCATCCGCTGGCTCAACAAGGCGGCCCACAGGCTCGTCGGCGACATCCGCGGGCGCCAGCAGTCCTCGCTCGTCGTGCCCGAGCAGGCGCGCGCGGCGAAGGAATCGTTCCTGCGCAAGATGATGGGGACGGAGAAATCGACCGAGGCCACCGTCGTCGTCGTCGATCCCGCCGGAGAGCGCGTCCAGGTCGACATCAGCTCGTGCCCGCTCCGCGAAGGGGGAAAGATCGTCGGAGTGTTCGGTGTCGTGACGCACCGCGAGGAGTCGGCTGCGCCGAGCCCGCATCCCCATCTGACGCCGCGGCAGAACGAGGTCCTGCACCTGCTTGCGCGCGGCCGCTCCACCGAGCAGATCGCGCGCGAGCTGCACCTCAGCACCGACACGGTCCGCAACCACGTACGGCGGATGCTGCGCGCGCTCGATGCGCACTCCCGGATCGAGGCGCTCGCGATCGCGCATCGCGAGGGTCTTCTTCGCTGACGCATGCCAGATGACCAATGTGAACCACCCGGGCGGCCAGAGCGCAGTCCTACCCTGCTCGAAGTCATGCACTGCGTCGAATGTGCCGTCGAGAAGAGCCCCGAAGAACGCGGTTGGGTGACCGTGCTCTCGCCGTCCGGCGCGGTCCGGATCCACTACTGCCCTGCCTGCATCGCCGAGCTCGTCCAGCGCGCTTACGCGGTGGAAGACGCGGGCGACACCGACAGCGCCTAGCTAGTTCGAGCCGCCCCGGCCGACCACCCGGTAGCTCGGGTCCGTCCCGTCCAGGGTCAGGCCGCGACCGGTGGAGTCGGCCGGAACACGTTCAGTTCGTCCGGCCCCGCCTGCACGACGCCCCAGCTCGCGTCGGGGACGGGGTTCCACATGCCGACGAGATCGCCCAGAGGTTCCGAGACGACGACCCGCGACTCCTCGTCGAAGTCCGCAAGGCGCGGATCGTCGGGATAGAGAGCCTTGATCGTGTCGTAGGACGTCGAGAAGTAGAGCGAGCGCGACTTCCCCTCGCTCGAATAGCGGAACGCCCAGAGCTTCTCGCCGTTGCTCGTCGCGATCGTGCCCTGGAACGGGTACTTGACGCCGTGTCGCCGGCCGACCTCCTCGACGAGCCCGATTGCGCGCTCGACTGCCCCCGCCGGATCGTCCTCGAGTCCGAGCGTCACGGCGAGGAAGAAGAGCACCTCCGAGTCGGTGGTTCCCTCGATCAGCGGGTAGAGCTCGGGATCAACAGCGAGCACGAGGTCGCGCTTGACGGTGAGCCAGTCGTTGATCAGCCCGTTGTGCACCCACAGCCACTTGCCGTAGCGGAATGGATGGCAGTTCGTCTGCTGCACCGGCGTCCCCGTGGTCGCCCGGACGTGCGCGATGAAGAGGTGCGACTCGATGTGACCGGCGAGCTCGCGCAGGTTACGGTCGTTCCAGGCGGGCTCCATGCTCTTGAACACGCCCGGCTCGCCCGAGGCGGAGTACCAGCCGATGCCGAAACCGTCGCCGTTCGTGGGCTCGGCGCCCATCGTCGAGCTCAGGCTCTGCTGGATGAGCGAGTGCTGCGGCCCGTAGAGGATCTTGTCCATGCGGATCGGCTTGTCGCCGTAATACGCGAGCCAGCGGCACATGGCGCGAGTCTGCCCGTGCCCGCGAGCGCGCACAGGGGTGCGCAGCCGACGCCCGCGTTCGTGCGCGCACGAACGCTGTGGGCGTCGCCTGTGGAACGATTTCCGGCATGACCGAGCCCGGGGAGCGGACGACCTGGAGCTTCCCCAAGGGCGCGATCGGACATGACGACAGCGTCAAGGATTACGAGGTCGAGGCGACGGACGGCCCCGTCGGCACGTGCTCGTGGGCGAGCTACAAGCCCGGCGAGAGCTACCTCGTCGTCAGCTACGGGCACGGCCACAACGCGGTCCATCACGTCGTGCCGGCAGGTGCCGCGAAGGTCGTCGATCACGAGCGCCGGATCGTGGTGCTGAACGTCACGGCCGCCGAGGTGAAGGCAACGCCGACGCACGAAGAGCCCGAAGCGCCGGTCGACTGGGGCTACGTCGACCAGTTCGAGCGCGGGATGCTCGGCGGCGGCTTCGTCTGGCCGTACATGGACGTCTGAGCAGCATCATCCGGACCGGGGGATGCGACCAGCGGTCCGCGGAGCGAGGCTCGGCTCGTAGTGGGCGCTTCCTTCGCCTGGGGCTTTCTCGCGGCCGCGCCCCTCATCGTCGGCGGTGCCGTGGCGCTCCGTTATCGCGTCGGCGAGCGGACGCTCGGGCTCGTCATGGCGTTCGGCAGCGGCGTCCTCATCAGCGCGGTCTCCTTCGAGCTCATCCAGGAGGCCTGGGACAAAGAGGGCGCGCACGCCGGAGTCGGGCTGGGCCTGTTCGCGGGCTCGCTGACTTTCTGGGCGGGCGACCTGCTGATCTCTCGAGGGGGCGGCGGTCACCGGAAGCACTCGGGCGGCCGCCAGGCCGAAGGCTCCCCGCTCGCGATCGTGCTCGGCACCATCCTCGACGGCGTCCCTGAATCGATCGTGCTCGGGCTGACTCTCGTCGTCGAAGGTACCGTCAGCGCCGCCTTCCTCGTGGCGGTCGCGCTCTCGAACATCCCTGAGGCGCTCGCCGCCACGACCGGCCTCGTCAAGGCGGGCTGGAAGCGGGCGCACATCCTCGAGCTCTGGCTCGGTGTCGCGCTGACGCTCGGCCTTGCTGCACTGGCCGGCTATGCGCTTCTGGACACGGCCTCGAACGGAGTCGTCGCCTTCGTCCTCGCGTTCGCCGGCGGTGCGATCCTCACGATGCTCGCCGACACGATGATGCCCGAGGCGTTCGAGCATGGCGGCAATCTCGTCGGCGTCGTGACGACCTGCGGGTTCGCGCTCGCGTTCGCGATCAGTGCGCTCGGCTAGGAACCGGCTCGGGCGTGTTCGGTGTCGCGGGTACCTCGCGCGGCTTCGGCGTACGCTCCGGGACCGGGTCGCGGATCGGCTCGACGACGATCTTCCGCTGCGGCTCTCCGATGTCCACGATGCTTCCTTTCCAGGGACGCTGATGGACATGATCGCATCATCGGCCGAAGCCGATCGCCAGGGAGCGCCCATGTGGGTGGCGGGTAGGTGTGCCCGGTGACAGAGGCCGAAACGCAGACACCGAAGAAGAAGCTGCCGTGGCGCGTGATCTTTCGCGTGCTGCTCCTGCTCGCAACCGCCGTCTCGCTCTACTTCCTGTTCCCCAGCCTCGTCGACACATTTACCCAGTGGCGGGCGCTCGCGGGCCTCGACCCCTGGTGGGTCCTGCTGGCCGTCGTCTTCGAGGCGACAAGCGTGACGGCGCTCTGGAAGGTGCAGCGAATCGCCCTCCGCACCTCGAGCTGGTTCGCGGTCGGGACGGCTCAGCTCGCCGGCAACGCGGCCGGGAACGTGATTCCGGGCGGGGCGGCGACTGCAGGTGCCTTCTCGTACCGGATGCTCGTGCGCGCGGGAGTTCGCGGAGACGACGTCGCGGGCGGACTGACCGCCGTGTCCGTCGCGAACACCGCGGTCATCCTCGCGTTTCCGCTGCTTGCAGTGCCCGCGATGCTCGGCGGCCTCACCGCGCCGCGAGGGCTGCTGACGACCGCCTACATCGGCGCCGGTGCGTTTGCCGTCGCAGTCGCGGCGGGCCTCGCCGCGTTCCTCTGGGACAGGCCGCTCGAACAGGCCGGGCGAGCGATCGACGCGGTCCTCCGCCTCCTGCCGAGCAAGCGAGACGCACACGGGACGGGCGACCGCCTCCTGCGGCAGCGCGACGGCCTGCGCCATGCATTCGGCGCCCGCTGGCCCTTCGCGCTCGTCGGCATCGTGGGCAAGCCCGCCTTCGACTACCTCGGCTTGATCTGCTGCCTCGCCGCAGTCGGCACCCGGCCGAACCCTTCCCTCGTCGTACTCGCCTACGCGGGCGCCTGTCTGCTGGCGCTGATCCCGTTCACACCGGGCGGGCTCGGGTTCGTGGAGGCGGGGCTGACGGGCCTGCTGACGCTGGCCGGTGTGAGCGCGCACGACGCAGTCGTGGCGACCCTCGCGTACCGGCTGCTGACGTTCTGGATTCCGCTTCCGCTCGGAGGGATCGCGTATCTCCTCTACCGGCGGCGCTACGGAACGGTGGGAGCATCAGCGTCGGCGACCTCGCCGTAGGCGCTCAGAGCTTCCCGCACAGCCTCCACATTCTCGGCACCGACGAGCGCGCAGAGCAGTGCCTGCCCCGGCTGCAGCGACGCTCCGAGCTCTCGCAGCCGCGCGTCGGGCACGCCGGTGTCGCGGGCACCCCAGGCGCCGCCTCCGAGCATTCCGAGCAACGCGCCGCCGATCGGGCCGCCCAGAAGCATCCCAGCGATGAACCCGACCGTCCCGCCGGCAACGACGCCCTCGCCCGCCGTGACCTGGTGCGTCTGCCTCAGCTCGATCCGGCCGTTCTCGGTGCAGGCGACGACAACCGCGTCATGGTCCTTGATCTCGAGCTTCCGCAACTCCGACAGCGCTTCGTCCGCGGCACCGGGTGACGCGCAGGAGACGACGACGAGCCGTGTCTGATCCGCCACGCGTCGACCCTATCCGCGAACCGACGTGCGAGCCACGCCGCCGAGGAAACGCAAAGAGCCCCAGACGCGACGGCGTCCGGGGCTCCATGACGAACGATCAGGCGCGGAGCTCAGTCCATCCGCTTCCCGCCGTAGACCGCAAGCGCATAGATCACGAGCACGTCGAGCGCAAAGATGATCAGCGCCCAGAACGGATATGCCGCTGCGGTCGGTGACCCGAAGAGCGCGATCGCGTTCAGGCCGGCCGCGGCGATCCCGAACCAGCGTGCGAACCCCGACCCGCTGAACACGCCCATGGCGGCGATGATGAGGAGCGCGCCGATGATGAGCGTGATCCAGCCCCACGAGCGGAGGTCGGTGAACACATAGCTGGAGTTCGGGGTGTACAACTTCGACCTCGACAGCGCCACGATCCCGTCGATGACGCTGAGGACACCGGCGAGCCCGAGCATGGTCGCTGCGAAGAGCAGCCAACCGAAGCCCTTCTCGTCCCCGAACGCCGCCTCTCGATTGCTAGGTGTAGCCAATGCAGTTCCTCCTTGGACAGGTAGCGAGACGTTGGCATCCCCCCTGCAACCCGCCCAGGAGGTCGGTGCGACGCGGCGACGGGTACGCACACGCCTCCCCGGCCGTTTCACCCGGTTGTGACGACGACCGACGACAGAGGTCTTGCGACTCTGCGGCTGGACGAAAAGGAGAAGATGTCTTCCGTGACGACAACGATGACAACGCTCTCGGACGCCGAGATCGTGAGGGTGCTCGAGACGCTGAAGGGAGCTGACAGCGTCGAGTTGAAGCTGACCGTGCCGGAGCCGCAACAGCGCTCTGCGACAACCGCGCTCGAGCTCGATCCACTCGACGCGCAGATCCGACAGGTCTTCTTCTTCGACACGCCCGACCTTGCGCTCGACGCGCACGGCGTCGTCGCCCGCGCGCGGCGGATCCAGGGCAAGGGAGGCGACTCGATCGTCAAGTTGCGTCCGGTCGTCCCGAACGATCTTCCCGCCGATCTGCGGCTCTCGAAGGCGTTTCGCGTCGAGGTGGACGCCCTGCCCGGCGGCTTCGTCTGCTCCGCCACCCTGAAGGGCACACCGGATCCGGCCGACGTGCTGCAGGCGGCGAACGGCGCGCTGCCGCTGAGCAAGCTCTTCTCGAAGGAGCAGCGGCAGCTCTTCTCCGCGCACGCGCCGGAAGGAGTCGCCCTCGACGATCTCGTCGTGCTCGGGCCGATCTTCGTCCTCAAGCTCCGCTTCACACCGCCCGAGCTCGGCCGGCGGGTCGTGGCGGAGATGTGGATCTATCCCGACGGCTCCCGCATCCTCGAGCTGTCGACCCGTTGCGAGACGAACGAGGCGTTTCAGGTCGCCGCCGAGGTCCGCGCCTTCCTCGTCGCGCACGGCGTCGATCTGTCGGGCGAACAGGAGACGAAAACTCGTAAGGCGCTCGAATACTTCTCGCGGGAGCTGAAGACAAAGGCGAAGAAGTGAGCCCGGAGACGGAGGCGGCCGGAGCCGGCGGCCTTCCGTCAGGGATCGTCCCGCGTTGGGAGTGGCGCACGTTCGGCGAGAAGCTCGGCCGCGCCGAAGATCTCCGCGATCCCGAGAGTGTCGAAGAGAGCGACGAGCTCTATCTCCTCTCCGAGGACAGCGACGCGTCGGTGAAGATCCGCGACGGCTTGATGGACGTGAAACTGCTCGAGGGCGTCAACGGCGACGGGCTCGAGCAGTGGCGGCCCGTCTTGAAGAAGCGCTTCCCGTTACGCGCCGAGGACGTCTCGACCGTGCTCTCCGCGCTCGGCGCGGCTTCCGCCGAGCTCGGCTCGGACTTGTACCCGCTCGACGAGCTCCTGAGCGAGCTCGTCCAGCCGAACCCGAGCCTCACCGCCGTCCAGGTGCACAAGCGTCGCTCCCACTTCCACGTCGGCGGCTGCAGGACCGAGGTCTCGGAGATGTCCGTCGGAGGCCGGTCGGCGCGAACCGTCGCGGTCGAGGACGAGGACCCGGCGCTCGTCTCCGCGACGTTGCAGGAGTTGGCCCTCGCAGACCTGCCGAACGTCTGCGCCGCGCGCGGGTTGAAGACCCTCGTCGGCTTCGACCCGGTCCGATTCGCCGTGATCGACATCGGAACGAACTCGGTCAAGCTGCACGTCGGCGAGCGGCGCGCGGGCGACGGCTGGCGCGCGATCGTCGACCGGGCGGAGGTCACGAGGCTCGGAGAAGGCCTGCGCGAATCGGGAGCGCTCCAGGCGGAACCGGTGCGGAGAACCGCCGATGCGATCGTCGGGATGGTCGGCGAGGCGCGCCGCTCCGGAGCTGCCGAGATCGCGGCGGTCGCGACCGCAGGGATGCGCATCGCGAGCAATCCCGAGGAGCTGGTCGACGCGGTGCGGGAGCGTTGCGGGGTGGGCATCGAGGTCATCCCGGGCGAGGAGGAGGCCCGGCTCGCCTACCTCGCAGCGACCGCAGAGCTCGAGCTCGGGAACGGGACGCTCGCGGTGTTCGACACGGGCGGCGGCAGCACGGAGTTCACGTTCGGGCGGCCGGGCCGTGTCGAGGAGCGGTTCAGCATCGATGTCGGCGCGGCACCGCTCACCGACGAGTTCGGCCTCGACGGCCCGGTCTCGGACGAGCAGCTCGAGGCTGCGCTCGGCTCGATCGCCGACCAGCTCTCGCGGCTCGACGGCCGCCCGCAGTCCGACAGGCTCGTCGGCCTGGGCGGAGCGCTCACGAACCTCGCCTCCGTGCAGCACGGCCTCGAGACCTACGACTCCGACGTGATCCAGGGGACGGTTCTCGACCGAGCCGAAGTCGAACGTCAGATCGCGCTCTACCGCGCGCGCACGGCGGAGCAGCGACGCGAGATCGTCGGCCTGCAGCCGGGCAGAGCGGAGGTGATCCTCGCCGGTGCCTGCATCGTCCGCACCGTGCTCGACAAGCTCCACTGCGACGAGCTGACCGTCAGCGACCGCGGCCTGCGCCACGGGCTGATCATCGAACGGTTCAGTGCAGGACTTCGGCCTTGAGCAAGACGACGAGCAATCCCAGCCCCGCGTTCAGGCCGACCGCCAGCAGGGTGCCGCCGAGGCCGAGTCGTTCGATCCGCGAGTAGCGCACGCCCTCGAGGGTGAGGATCACAAGACCCGCCGCGAGCGCCAGCCAGATCGAGGCGGTCTCATCGAGAACACCGAAGGCGCCGAGGAGCAAGGCGAGCGTCGGCGGGATGACCGCGAGCAGGATCCCCAGCTCGCGGCCTGCGAGTCGCCGAAGGTCGGCGAAACGCAGACGACCGCCCCCCGAAAGGCTCTCCGAGAGCCCGTGGGTGTAGACGTGCGCGAGGAAGAGGACGAGGGCCGTCGAGAGGACGAGCTCCTCGACGGTCCACGGGCTGTCCGGGAACGCCCGTCCGTACGCCGCCACTGTGGCCATCGCGGTGACCGTTCCGAAGACGGTGCTCGCAATCCGTCCCTCGACGCCGACGAGGTGCACAGCCGAACGCGAGAGTCCCGAGCGCGTCTCCGCCATCTGCGGCGAACCATCTCCGCCCCGAGCCTCCTGAACATCGTCCGCTACGGGTGATGCTGCCGCACACACCTCGGCGAAGGATCGCTGCGTGAGCATCGTGACCGCGCCAAGCCCGGGAGCGCAGTCCGAGGTGGGCTCCTTGCGGACCGTCCTCGTCCACCGGCCCGACCTCGCCCACGAGCGCCTGTCTCCGTCGAACTGCCGCGAGCTTCTGTTCGACGACGTGATGTGGGTGCGTCGTGCGCAGGAGGAGTTCGACGCGTTCGTCGAGGTCATGAGGGCGGCCGGGGTCGAGGTGCTGCTCCTACACGAGCTGCTGGCCGAGTCGTTGGACGACGCCGGCGCGCGCGAATGGGTGCTGTCGCGACGGTTGCGACCGGAAGAGGTGACCACCATCTACTCGCGTCAGCTGGTCGCGTGGATGGCGGAGATGCCCGGCGCCGAGCTCGCGGATCGGCTCACCGGCGGCGTCACAGCCGGCGAGCTGCCCGGCGAGATCGGAGCGCTCGCGCAACGCGCGATGCGACCGACCGACTTCGTCATCGCGCCGCTGCCGAACCACCTCTTCACGCGTGATACGAGCGCGTGGATCTACGGCGGTCTGTCGATCAACCCCATGTCGCGGCCGGCGCGCCAGCACGAGTCGCTCAACCTCGAGGCCGTGTACCGCTTCCACCCACGGTTCCGCGGGGCCGAGTTCCCGATCTGGTTCGGCGGCGTCGACCACCACTGGGGCGGCGCGACGCTCGAGGGCGGAGACGTGATGCCTGTCGGGGAGGGCGTCGTGCTCGTCGGCCAGGGTGAGCGCTCGAACGCCCGCGCCGCGAGCATCCTGGCCCAGAACCTGTTCGCGGCCGGAGCGGCGAGACTCGTGATCGGAGCGCAGATGCCGCGCGAGGCCGCCGCGATGCACCTCGACACGGTGCTCACGTTCTGCAACCGTGACCTCGTGACGATCTACGAACAGGTCGTCTCGCGGATTCAGCCGATCCTCTACACGCCTGACGGATACGGCGGCGTGCACGCCGAGCTCTCCGACCGAGCCTTCCTGGAAGAGGTGCAGGACGCTCTCGGGCTCGAGCGCCTCAGAGTCGTCACGACAGGTGGCGACGAGTTCGAGGCTGAGCGGAATCAGTGGGACGACGGCAACAACGTCGTCGCGCTCGCACCCGGCGTGATCGTCGCGTACGAGCGGAACGAAGCCACGAACACGAAGCTGCTGAGAGCCGGGGTCGACGTGCATGCGATCGCCGGCCAGGAGCTCGCCCGCGGGCGCGGCGGCAGCCACTCGATGACCTGCCCAATCGCGCGCGACGCTTGAGAGGAGAGACGATGGCTACGACGGCTTCGCCGACCGAGGAGAAGCACTGGTTCGCGCTCGAAGGTGACGCCGTCGCCGCAGAGCTCGGCGTCGACGAACATGCCGGGCTCTCACCGGGCGAGGCCGCGAAGCGACTCGAGCAGTATGGCCCGAACGCATTCGTGGCCGCCGAGACCGAGCCGCGCTGGCAGGCGTTCGTGCGCCAGTACCGCGACCCGATGCAGATCGTGCTGCTCATCGCCGGGCTCGGCAGCATCTGGCCGCTCCACGAGCTCGGTACCGGCCTCGTCCTGCTCTTCCTGACGCTGTTCAACGCGGTGCTGGGCCTGAACCAGGAGGGGAAGGCCGCCGCGGCCGTCGCCGCTCTCCAGAAGATGATGATCGTCAAGGCGAAGGTGCTCCGCGGCGGAGAACTCGCCCAGATTCCCGCGGAGGAGCTCGTGCCGGGCGACGTCGTCTCGCTCGAGGCCGGTGACGTCGTGCCCGCCGACGGGCGGCTGTTGAAGGCGGCGACGCTCGAGGTGGCCGAGTCGGCGCTGACGGGCGAGAGCATGCCGGTGTCGAAGGGCATCGAGACCGTGACGCAGCCGGACGCGCCGCTCGGCGACCGGACCGACATGGTCTACATGAACACGAACGTGACGCGTGGCGCGGGCGACTTCGTGGTGACCACGACGGGGATGGCAACCGAGGTCGGCCACATCTCCGGGATGCTCGCGCAGGAGACCGAATCGGCTTCGCCGCTGACGAGGCAGCTCAACAAGCTGACGACGCAGATCCTCGTCATCTCGGGAACGGCGCTCGTCATCTCGATCGTCCTCAACCTGTCGCGCGGCCATGCGTTCAAAGAGGTCTTCCTCGCCGCCATCGCGTTCGCCATCGCGGCCATCCCGACGGGTCTGCCTGCGGTCGTGACCGCGATCCTTTCGATGGGGACGCAGACGCTGGCCAAGGCCAACGCGATCATGAAGCGCCTGCGCTCGACCGAGACGCTCGGGGCCACCTCCGCGATCAACTCCGACAAGACCGGCACGCTGACGCTGAACCAGATGACGGCGGTCGAGCTCGCCATCCCGGGCCGGCGCTACTCGATCGACGGCAACGGCTACTCGACGGAAGGGTTGATCAAGAAGGTCGCGGGGCAGCCGGACGTCGATCTCGACCAGTTCATGCAGCCGTTGATCCTTGCCTGCGACGCCGTGGTCCACGACGGCGAGCTGATCGGCGACCCGACCGAGGGCGCGCTCGTCGTGCTCGGCGAGAAGGGCGGACTCGACACAGCCACGACGCGCGAGACCTATCCACGAGTCGCGGAGCTCCCGTTCGACGCCGCGTACAAGATGATGGCGACCTTCCACCGGATGAAGGACGAGTCGGGCACGGATGTCGTCCGCTGCTTCATCAAGGGCGCGCCCGACCAGCTGCTGGCGCGGGCTGCGACGACGCTTGCCGCCGACGACCTGCACCCGGTCCCGGTCGACGACGAGATGCGCAAGCGCTACGAGGACGAGAACGCGAGGCTCGGCGAGCAGGGGCTGCGCGTCCTGGCGACGGGCCGCAAGGACTTCGACCCGACGTCGTTCGACCCGAACGCGGACCTCCTGCCGCTGCTCGACGGCCTAACGTCACTCTCGCTCGTGGGGATCGTCGACCCGCCGCGGCCGACGGCGAAGGACGCGATCGCGACGGCGCACGCAGCCGGGATCCAGGTTCGGATGATCACGGGCGACCACGCCGTCACCGCCGCAGCGATCGCCACGGAGCTCGGCATCACCGGCCGCGCGATCACGGGCGCCGAGTTCGGCGCGATGAGCGACGACGAGCTACTCGCGCAGATCGACGACATCGGCGTGATCGCGCGGGTCACGCCGGAGCACAAGGTCCGGCTCGTCGACACGCTGAAGCGGAAGGGCCACATCGTCGCGATGACCGGCGACGGCGTGAACGACGCCCCGGCGCTGAAGCGATCCGACATCGGGATCGCGATGGGCATCACCGGCACCGAGGTGTCGAAGGAGGCCGCCTCGATGATCCTCACCGACGACAATTTCGCCACGATCGTGCGGGCCGTCGAGCTGGGCCGCGGGCTCTACGACAACCTGACGAAGTACATCCGCTTCCAGATGGGCGTCCTGTTCGGCCTCGTCTTCACGTTCCTCGGCGTGGCGATCGGCAACATCGTCGGCGGCGTCGCCTTCATCCCGCTCCAGACCCTGTGGATCAACTTCACGACCCAGGTCTTCCAGGCGATCGGGCTCGGGTACGGCGAGCCTGCCGAGCATTTGATGGACCGGAAGCCGCGCGACCCGGACGCGCAGATCCTGCCCCGCTCGAAGCTCCTCTGGCTCGCGCTCGTCGGGGCGGTCATGGGCGCCGCCACGATCGGCGTTCTCGCCTGGAGCGCCGACAACTACACGACCGACATCGCGCGCACGATGGGGATGACGTCCTTCGGGATCGCGAATCTCCTCTACTCGTTCTGCGAGCGCGACGAGCTGCTGTCCGTCTTCAGCCTCGACGTGTTGCGCGACCGGAAGTTCCTGATGTTCTCGGCGGCTTCTGTGCTCGCGATCATCCTCGCTCCGCAGCTGAACCTCCTCAACCAGATCCTCCATACGACGCCGCTGACGCTGCATCAGTGGTTGATCTGCATCGTCTCGGCGCTCGCAGTCCCGGTCGTGACCGAGATCCGCAAGCTGGTGCTGCGCCGCCGGGCGGACGCTCCTGCGTCGCAGGCCACAGCGGCCTAGAACCGGGCTTCATCCGGATGGGACGATGCTTCTCGCCGAGGTCGGCGGGACGCTTCTGTCAGTGGCAGATACAACGGCACATCCCGCAGCGAGCGAACCGAAGAAGCCGGCAGCAAAGAGCTCGGCACCCGCGTCGCTGAGCCGCCGGCGCCGCATCACGGTCTGGGTGCTCGTCGTCCTGGCCTCCATCCTCATGCTCGTCTCGATCCTGACGACATGGGTGAACCGCCAGATGTTCGACAACACGTCCTGGAACAACGCGACGACCGAGGTCATTCAGGACCCGAAGGTGCAAGGCGCGCTCGCCACGTACACGGTCAACCAGCTGTACGAGCACGTGAACGTCGCTCAGGCCCTCCAGCAGCGGCTGCCGGGGAACCTCAAGCGCCTCGGGGCGCCGCTCGCCGGCGCGCTCCAGGAGCCCGCGACGCAGAGCGTGAAGCTCCTCCTCGGGCGGCCTCGCGTGCAGCAGGCCTTCATCACGGCCAGCGCCGTCGCGCACGAGAAGCTCGTCAACGTGCTCGAGAACAAGACCGGCCACGGGATCTCGACCGGCAACGGTGTCGTCACGCTGAATCTGCACGAGCTCATCACGGAGGTCGGCCAGGCGCTCGGCCTTCCCGCGAGCGCGCTCGCGAACCTGCCCAGCAACACCGGGACGATCACGCTGCTGAAGTCGGATCAGCTTTCGGCGGCCCAGAAGGGCGTCCAGGCGATCCACGCCCTGAGCGCGTGGCTGCTCGTCGCCGTGCTCTTCCTCTACGGGCTCGCGATCTACCTCGCCCGCGGGAGAAGGCGCGTCACGCTCCGCAACGTCGGCATCACGTTCGTCGTGGTCGGCCTCATCACGCTCATCGTGCGGCGGTTGCTCGGCAACTACATCGTCAACTCGCTCGCGGCCCCCGGGTACCAGGTGGCGACCCATCACCTCTGGCTGATCGGGACGGCGATCCTCGGCCAGATCGGGGGTGCGGTCGTCCTGTACGGCGTGATCATCACGCTCGCCGCCCTGTTCGCTGGGCCGTCGACGCTGGCGATCCGGATGCGCCGGAGCCTGGCTCCCACCCTCAACGAGCACCAGGAGATCGTCTGGGCGGTCGTCGGCTTCGTCTACTTGCTCGCCATCCTCTGGGGTGGCACGCACGCCCTCCGCACGTGGTGGGGCATCCTGCTGCTCGCGGGGTTGGCCGCGCTCGGCGTCGTGGCCCTGCGGCGGCAGACCTTGCAGGAGTTCCCCCCGGGAGCGACGAACGACGACGACGCGGTGCTCGCCCATGCCGCTGTCGCGGGCTCGGGCGGGGCGGCCGTTGAGCTCTCACGGCTACATGAGCTGCATCAAGCGGGCGCGATCGACGACGACGAGTTCGAGCGAGCCAAGAAGATCGCTCTCACCTAAAGGGGACACGCAATGACAGAGGCAACCGTCGCAGGCACGTTTGCGCCGGCCGCGGCCGAGACCGACGGCGATCCGCTCTGGTGGATCCTGCTCGTCACCGGCTCGCTGTGGTCGATCTTCGCCCTCATCGTCTTCCGCTTCGACTACACCACCGTGTCGGCGCTTTCGATCCTCTTGGGCACGGTCTGCATCTGCGCGGGCTTCTTCGAGTTGGTGGCGGGTTTCGTTGCCCACGGCTGGTGGCGAGTCGCCCATCTCGTACTGGCGCTCGCATTCGTCGTGATCGGCGTCCTCGCCTACGCGCACCCCGAGAACACGTTCAACATCCTCGCCTCGATCTTCGCGTTCTTCCTGCTCATCCGCGGCACCTTCGAGATCATCGTCTCCTTCCTCGTGCGCCCCGCCGACCTCTGGTGGGTCGGCCTCGTCTCTGGGGTGGTGCAGGTCCTGCTCGCCTTCTGGGCGGCCGGCGACTTCGGCCACAAGGCGTTCCTGCTCGTCGTCTGGGTGGGCGCCTCGGCGCTCGTGCACGGGATCGTGCAGTTGGTAACGGCCTTCCGCATCCGTCCGCGACACGCCTCGTAGCCCGCGGAACTCAATCGACGAAAGGAACTACGAGATGCTCGCGACGTACACCTTCTGGGACGTGATGTGGACGATGATCGTCTTCTTCATCTGGGTGATGTTCATCACCTGGGTGATCATGCTGATGATCGACAACTTCCGCCGCACCGACCACTCCGGCTGGGCGAAGGCGGGATGGGCACTCTTCATCATCTTCCTGCCGATCATCGGCGCGTTCACCTACACGATCGTGCGGGGCACGGCGGACGCCGCATACGCGGACTCGGGAGCCGGTTACTCCACCAGCAACTCGCCGGCTGAAGAGCTCACACGCCTGAACCAGCTTCGCACCGACGGTGCGATCAGCGACGCGGAGTTCCAGAGCCTCAAGGCCAGGACGATCGCCATTTCCTGACCAGATTGGAGGGGGCGACCGGTAACGGGCGCCCCCTGATACCTCACTGAGCCGCCGCCCGGCAGGGGTGCGTGGCTCACACGGTGGGTAGCCCACCTTCTTCCTCACGACCGGCGTGCGCCCTTGGCCGGCAGCTCTCCCGTGCGCAGGCTTGAGACGTGGCCGTTGTCGAGCCGCTTGTCCGCACGTCCCCGGCTGCGCCGAAGCGCCCAGTCGCGCCCTCGGACGAGCGGGCCGTGGTTCGCACGGCCATTCTCAATCGGCTCTGCGCCGCGAGCGACGGGACGATCGTCACCATCGTCGCGCCCGCCGGCTACGGCAAGACAACGCTGCTGTCTCAGTGGGCCGAACGCGACAGCCGCCCGGTTCTGCGGATCGACCTCCTCCCCGAGGACGACAACGCGGAGCTGCTGGGCGCGCTGCTCGAGCCTCTTGCCCATGAGCCCGGGCTGCTCGTGCTGCTGGACGATGTCCACGTCCTCCGCTCCCGGGCGGCCGTGGACGCTTTCGCGCGGATCCTGGGCTCCGCCGCCCCCGGGGCGACCGTGGGCCTCGCGAGCCGCAGACCACCGCAGCTCCCCCTGGCCCGCGTGCGCGCCCAGGGCCGCCTGCTCGAGCTCGGCTCCGACGACCTGGCGCTCAAAGGTCGCGACGGCGAGACTCTGATTCGCCGCGCCGGCGTGCTGTTGCCGCGCCCCGCAGCCGCCGCTCTCGTCGAGCGCTTCGAGGGTTGGCCGGCCGCGCTCTTCCTCGCCGCGCTGTCCCTGCGGGCTGGAACCCACCCCTCGGCCATCGGCGGGGACGACCGCTTCCTCGCCGACTTCCTCGAGTCCGAGCATCTCTCGAGCCTCTCCTCGGCGCAGCGGCAATTCGCGGCCCAGACGTGCGTTTTGGAGCAGCTGACTGCAGAAACGTGCGACTCGCTTCTCGAACGATCCGACTCGCGTCGGGTGCTCGAGACGTTCGAGAGCGTGGGTGTGGTCGTTCCGCTCGACAACCTGCGGAGGCGCTACCGCTATCCCCGCGTGGTCCGCGACTACCTGCGCGCCGAGCTCGAGCGGTCCCAGCCCGACCGGGCGCGCGAGCTGCACCGGGTCGCGGCTGCGCGAGCCGCGGAGGGAGGAGCGATCGAAGAGGCGATCGAGCACGCGGCGGCCGCCGGCGAGCCTGCGAACGTCGCGGCGTTCGCCGACTTGCTCGCCGTGTCGGCTTGCGGTCGCGGCAGGCTCGACCTGCTCGAGCCGTGGCTCGACCTGCTGCGCGACGATGTCGTCGTCGAGTCCCACCCCGACCTCTGTATCGCGGCGTCGTGGCTATACGCGCTGCGGGCGCGCACCGCCGACGCACAACACTGGTCCGACGCGGCGACGCGCGGCCTCAAGGGCAGCGATCCGCGGCTCCACGTCCTGCGGGCACTGCGCTGCCGCGACGGCGCGGACCAGATGCTCGACGACGCGAACGCCGCATGCCAGAAGCTGCCGGCCGGTCACGCCTGGCGGCCCGCAGCGGTCCTCGCGCGAGGCACTGCACTCCTCCTCGCCGACGTCACCGACAAGGCGGAGACTGAGCTCGTCGAGGCGATCGAGCTCGCCACGGCGGCCGGAGCCACCGAGCTCGCAATCGTGGGGCTCTGTCTTCGCGCGCTGCTCGCGGTTACGGAGAACGAACGCGCCGACGCCGTGGCCTTCACGCAGGAGGCGGTCGCGATCGCGTCCGCCGAGCCACCTGCCCCATCGGTCGCCGCCCTCTTGCTCGCCGCCGTCGAAGCGCGCAACTCCGCCCGGAGCGACGACCTCACCGAAGCGGCGAGCGCGCTCGAGCGGGCGGAGCCGATGCTCGACCTCGTGACTCCCGCGGTGCCGTGGCTCGGAACAGTCGCGCTCCTCGAGCTCGTCCAGGTGCGCCTCGCCCTCGCGGATGCGGACGAGGCCCGCGCGCTGCTGCGGCGTGTCGCCGACGTCCTTCGCGTCAGACCGCGTCTGGGCGTGGTGGTGCAGCGCAGTGCGGAGCTCGATCGGCGCACGCGCGCGCTCGCCGAGCCCGGAGGTCGCTGGGCGTCGAGCCTGACGCCCGCTGAGCGACGCCTTCTACCGCTTCTGGCAACTCATCTCTCGTTCCGGGAGATCGGCGAGCGCCTCTACGTCTCGCGCAACACCGTGAAGACCCAGGCGATCGCCGTCTACCGCAAGTTCGGCGTCACGAGCCGAAGCGCGGCGATCGAGCGCGCCATCGAGCTGGGGCTGATCGAGGAGGCCGCAACCGGACCGCAGGCAGGGCTCTGGTGCGCTAACTGACGGAGGGAAGGCGACACCGGACATGACCTCCCTCCACTTCGGTCGGCCTGCCAAAGGCAGCGACGGTCCGCTCGGACGGCTTACCGACGTCGTCGTCGAGCGGACCGAGCGGCGCCTCACGCACCTCGTCGTGGAGGACTCCGGGGGCAAAGCGCGCCTCGTGCCCGCGGAGCGTCTCGTCGAGGTGCAGGAACCGGACGGCTCGGTCGTCCTCTCGTGCAGTAGCAGCGACCTCGCGGAGTGCGACTCGATCCGGTCGTTCTCGTACGTCGGCTTCGGGGCGGCTGAGCCCGAGAGCAAGGGCGACGGGACCACCGTCGGCGTCGAGGACGTCGTCGCCATGCCGGCGTTCGGCGCGCTCGCATTCGCCGACTACGCGGGTGACCTGGGCGGCGCGTACGGCATGACGTACGACTCGATCCCGACCGGCTCGGCCGAGCTCCGCCGCGACAGCATCGTCGTCTCCGAGAGCCAGGAGCTGATCGGCAACGTCGGCGGGCTGGTGCTCGAGGGAACACGGCTCACGCACGTCCTCCTGCACCGGACGGGTCGCGGGCACCCGGACACGATCCCGATTCCGATCGGCTCGGTCGTCGCGATCGAGACGGACTGCGTCACCGTGTCGGGCTCGGCCGACGCCACGGCCTGACGTGGGCGCGCCGGTTCCCGCAGGGCTGACGTGGCTGGGACACAGCTGCGTC
Organism: Gaiellaceae bacterium; assembly: GCA_036496985.1. Classification (GTDB taxonomy): domain Bacteria; phylum Actinomycetota; class Thermoleophilia; order Gaiellales; family Gaiellaceae; genus Palsa-739. The sequence continues at coordinate 26,745 of DASXKE010000023.1, forward strand.
GAGATCCGGCTCGACAATCTGCTGCTCGTTACCGACCCGGTGCTCCGTGCGCGGATCTTTCACCTTCGTCGGAAGGGCTCCGTCGACCCGGGCGCACTCGACGGGGTCGACGTGATCCTCATCTCGCATGTCCATCACGACCACCTCGACCTTGCGTCGCTTGGTCGGCTCGACAAGGACGCGCAGGTGCTCGTGCCCGCCGGCGCGGGCGCGCTCCTGCGCAGGCGCGGATTCCGGGTCGTGCGGGAACTCCACGCCGGGCAGGAGGTGGACCTCGGCGCTCTGCGGGTGCGAGCGACGCACGCCGAGCACGCCGCGAGCCGCCGCCTCGGCACGAGTAGGACGCAGCCCGTCGGCTACGTCGTCACCGGTACCCGGACCGTGTACTTCGCGGGCGACACCGACCTGTTCCCGGAGATGGACGAGCTGGGCCGAATCGACGTCGCGCTCCTGCCGGTCGCCGGCTGGGGACCGAGGCTCCCTGCCGGACATCTCGACCCGGGGCGCGCGGCTCAGGCCCTCGAGCTGATCAAGCCGCGCGTCGCCGTCCCGATCCACTGGGGGACGTATGCGCCGTGGCGACCGCCGCGCGGCCAGGACGCCGCGGCGAAGTCCTTCGCCGAGATCGCGGCGCGGATCACACCGGCAGTCGACGTTCGCGTCTTGCGGCCGGGCCAGTCCTGCCCGCTCGACTGAAAGAGCCCTCAGGAAGCCGCGAGCGCCGCGGGCGCCGCGACATCGACCGGAACCCGGTACTCGTCGAGCGCCTGCAGGACCTGCTCGACGTGGGCGCGCCGGTGAAAGCCGAACCTCTCGGTCGCCGGGTCGCGCAGGAACAGCTCGACGGGATACGCGTGCGATGCCCGCCAGCCGCGCTTTCCCTCGACGACGTCGCCCCACAGCGCGACGCGTCCGATAACGCGGTCGTCCCGGTATGGGAGCGGCGTGCAATCGATATACGGTCTGGCCGCAGCGACCGTGCGGACGCCGTAGATCCCGCACTGACAACCGAGCGCCGGTGCCTCGTGGCCGGTCGACTGGAGCCGCCAAGGCCGCCACGGAACTCTCTGGACACCGGTGCAGGACGCCGTGAGCGGAACGGTCGGCTCCCACACCGTGCCGGAGAAAAGACTCTTGAGGACGAGCCGGCCTTGCCACGTGCCGACCCGCCACACGCGCCAGGCCTCGAAAGGCTCGATGAAGTCCGGGATCGGGTCGGTACCGACGTCAGCGAGCGAAAGGGACATATGCACCGGATCGCATCAATCCCGGCTGCGGCCTACCAGGAGGCTCGCACCTCCCTGCGGGGCAGGCGCACGCTGCAGGTCGCGCCAGAGCTCGCTGAGCCGGTTCGGCGAGACCTCGCCTTTGGGAAGCGTTGCGTTCGCTCCACACGTCTCGATGCCGAGGGGCAGCTCGGTCGGGGCAAGCGCAGACACCAGGACGATGCGAGAACGCGCGCCCCGCGCGCGGAGAATGCGCGTGGTCTCGAGCCCGTCGAGCCCGGTCATACGGACGTCCAGGAGGATCAGATCCGGATCGATTCGAGGCACGACTGCCAGCGCCTCTTCGCCGGACGCCGCCGACGCGACAAGCTCGAACTCGCTCCTCTCGACCACTGCGTCTTCGATCGCGGCGCGAGCCGCCGCCGAGTCGTCGACGACGACCACGCGTACCCGATCGCTTGCTGTGATCCGCCTCATCCGCAGTTGCGTCTCCTCGCAGGAGACTTCCCCGTCGCACGGGCCCTCAGCGGGGTGCACGCACCACACTTGTGACATTCCGGTGTCGGTCGAGCTCAGTCGTACTCGGGCTCGGGCTCGATCTGGGACTCTGCGAGGAACAGCAGCGCCGCCTGGACGCGTCTGCTGACCGCCTTGTCGTCCGTGAAGCCGAGCTTGGAAAACAGCGAGTTGATGTTCTTCTCGACCGCACGCTTCGTCAGGAACAGGGAGTCGGCGATTGCCGCGTTGGACTTCCCCGAGGCGACGCCGGCGAGCACCTCGCGTTCGCGCTTTGTGAGCTGCGTCAGTGGCGAGTTCCGGGCCCGCATTCGCGCCTCGACCAGCACGTCGACGACCTTCGGGTCGACCACCGAGCCGCCGGCGGCGACCTCGCGTATCCCCTCCATCAGCTGGATGCGATGCCCGACCCGCTCCTTGAGGAGATAGGCCCGTCCCGCCGAGCCGTGCTCGAAAAGCTTGAGTGCGTAATAGGGGCTCACGTACTGGCTGATGACGAGGACGCCGATCTCGGGGTGGCTTTCGCGCAGGCTCGCGGCCGCCCGGATGCCTTCGTCCGTGCTGGTCGGCGGCATCCGGATGTCCGTGATCACCACATCGGGCCGATGCTCCTCGACTGCCTCGAGCAGCGAGGGGAGATCGGAGCAGTACGCCAGAACGTCGACCTCTTCCTCCTCGCGCTCGAGCGCGCTGCGGATCCCCTCCCGGATGAGATACGCGTCCTCGGCGACGACGAGGCGATAGACCCCGTCGCGCTCCTGCGTCTCAGGCGTGGATGGCATCGCTGGGCGTGGGAGTTCCCGCGCTGACTCTGATCCGGATCTCGATGGTCGTCCCGGCGCCGGGCTCCGACGTCACCGCAATGGTTCCGCCGACGGCCCCGATGCGGTCCGCCATGTTCGTGAGCCCGGCTCCCCGCGGTGCCGACTGTTCGCTGAAGCCCTCTCCGTCGTCACGGACGCGGAAATGCACGACGCTGCGATCCTGCCAGAGCTGCAGCGTCGCGGACGCATCGTGGCCGGCGTGTTTGGCCACGTTCTGCAGGGCCTCCAGGCAGGAGTAGTAGATCGCCGCCTCGGCATCCTCGGAGAGCCGGCCGACGTTCCCGATCTCGGCGGTCACCGGCACGATCGAGCGCCGGACGGCGTCGAGGAGAGCGGCGGCGAGACCGGCATCGGCCAGCAGCGGCGGATAGATCCCGTGAGCGACCGACCGGAGCTCGTCGAGCGCTTCGTCGAACTCCGTCCCGAGGCTCGCGAGACTTCTGGAGAGACGACTCTCTTCCTCGGCGAGCTCGCGCGCGAGCTCGAGATGGATCCTCAGAGCGACGAGCTTCTGCTGCACACCGTCGTGCAGGTCACGTTCGATCTTTCGCCGCTCGGACGACGACGCTGCCACCAGCCGCCGCTGCGACGCGCGCAGCGCGCCGACGGAGTCGAGGAGATCCTGCTCGAGACGCCGGTTCTCGAGGATCAGCAAGGCGGTGGCACCAACGGCACCGACGAGCTCCGGATCCTCGCCGAGGATGGGCTCGTGGAGGATTGCGAGGCCATGGCTCTCCCCGTGGCCGAATGCACGCCACGTCTTTCCCTCCTCCGCCGCGTCCAGGACGACCGTGTTGCCGTGGCGGTCGACGAAGCGTTCGCGGCGGGGCAGCCAGAACGCGAGCCGGGCCAGCGGATCGTCGAGCACCTGCCGCACCATCTGTTCGACCGCGGCAGCCGACGGTCGCCCGACCAGTCGGCTCGCCATGAGGGTGAGCGCCTCTCCGGCGTAGGCGCGGGCGAAGAGCAACGCGACGATGAAACCCAGCGGGAGGACGATTCGCGTGCCGGCGAGGACCGCACGGCCGGAGGAGCCGACCTCGAGACCGACCAGCCCCGAGGCAACAGCCTGATACGTGAAGACCGCGACGAACGGGACGGCGAGCGCGAAGGCCGGCGCCAGCAACCGCCGGCGCGGATAGCTCGCCCGCGCGACCGCAGACGCCATGAAGACGAGCAATCCGATTCCCCAGATCGTCTGAAATGCGCTCTGCACGTCGCGAAGCGCGTGGGCTCCGGCCGGGGCGTCGGTGACGAGCGCCGGATTCGCCGGGCAGGCGTGGACGCACTCGCCGAGGATGGGCATGCTCGGCAGCGAGCTCGAGAGAAGCAGCCGCGGCACCGCGCCCAAGACGAAGGCGGAGAGCGCGGCGCCGATCACGATCCAACCCGCCCGGTCCGGCCGCACGCCGGGGAAGACGAGCAGCAGCCAGGTCAGGCCAAGGGCGGCCGTCCACGCACCGAGCACCCCGAGCAGATAGAGCGTCGGAACGGACGATCCGGCGAACGAGGAGAGAAAGACGAGGACGGCCTCGCCGAGCAGCAGGTTCCCGAAGGGGCTGGAGGGGCGCGCGTGCCGCCAGAGCAGGCCGCCGACCAGCAGGGTCGCGATGTTCCCGACGAGCACGGCGGCGAACTCGGTGGTGTCGGTCGCGACCCCCCCGGTCAGGACGAGTGCGACTGCGATCGAGAGGCCCGCCAGGCCGAGCGCGACCGCGAGGAAGTCGGACCTTCGCAGCGGCGTCCCGAACGCGGGGTCGCGAGGCCCGCCCTCAAGGTCCAGGGAGTCGAAGTCGAAGTCGCGGCCGACGGCAGATCCGGTCAAGGAGACGGCCTCCCTCACCCCTCCCTGGTTTCGGCGAGCACTAGACGCAGGCGCAGAGCGCCTACCCAGCACACAGTTTTACACCAGGCGACCCAACTCGAGGGAGCGCGCCGCTCTCGGCCCAGCCCACCCGCAGCGCGGCGTAGACCGCGCGAGCGCTGGCAGGCTTGCGTGATGGGACTCACATCCGGCACCGGACCGTTCGGCGAGCGGCCGGCGGGCCGGTTCAACTTCGAGCCCGACCTACCGACGGGTTCCGTGCTCTATCTCGACCCCGTTCCGTACCGGCTGCGGGGCTTCTTCGCCGGGGAGACCGTCTTCGACACAGTTGGCGCCAAGCTCCTGTACGAGACGGCGCACCTGCCTGTGTACTACGTACCGGAGGACGACCTGCGGCACGACCTCCTCGATCCGAGCGACTCGCAGACACGCTGCCCGCACAAGGGCTTGGCGTCGTACCGCTCGATTCGGGTCGGGGATCGCATCGAGGCGGACGCGGTCTGGGCGTACCAGGAGCCGATCAGTCCAGCCTCCTTTCTCAGGGGACACGCTGCGTTCTACTGGGGGAAGCTCGACGAGTGGTTCGTCGAGGACGAGCAGGTGTTCGGGCACCCCCGCGACCCGTACCACCGCATCGACACGTACCGCACGACCCGTCCGGTGCATGTCTCGGTCGACGGCGAGCTCGTCGCGGAGAGCACGCGAGCGGTCGCCCTCTGCGAGTCCGGCCTTCCGCCGCGCTTCTATCTGCCGGGCGAGGACGTGCGCATGGCCTTGCTCGAACCTTCCGAGAAGCGCACCCGCTGCGCCTACAAAGGCGTCGCGTCGTACTGGCACCTCCGCGCGGGCGACACGCTTTACGAGGATCTCGCCTGGACGTACCCCGAGCCCGAACTCGACGGCGGCCCGATCCGCGGCCTGATCTGCTTCTTCAACGAGCGCGTCGACCTCGAGGTGGACGGGCAGACTCTGGAGCGTCCGGTCACACAGTGGTCGCGCTGAGGCGGCGGGTGCGTCAGCCCACCGTGTAGTTGAAGGGCAGCGAGGCGAGCTCGTCGCCGCCGCCGAACTCGTAGCCCGTCACGGCGTTGACCTGGAAGGCGTCGTCGAGGTTGACGATGCCGGACACCTGCGTCCCGGGCGCCGCGGTCGGCGTGATCGTGACCGAGATCGTCGCGCTCTTCCCCGGCTTCAGGTAGACCGGGTTGAAGTTGCCGGAGCCGACGTCGTTGAACAGGCTCCACATGTCTCCGGTCTTCGAGCGAACGGTGGAGTCGAAGGACTGCGTGACCGCATTGAAGCTCGCGCTCGCGGTGACCGAGGCGGCGCCCGAGGTGGAATACGGTCCCACCTCGCTCGGGAACAGGGCCCAGAGCCCGGGCGCAAGCTCGTTGGCTGCGGTGAGGCTGAGCGAAGCCGTGTTGCCCGACTGCGACGCGGTCACTCCCGGCGCCGACAGCGCCGGCGACACGTCTGGATCCCCGGCGAGCGGGTCGATGTCGTAGGTCACCGGCGCCGAGCCGGTGATGCTGGTCTCGACCGCGGTCGTCTCGGGCGGAACGAGATAGAACGGGTAGCTGATGCCCGAGCCGAGGGGCAGCTTCATGTTCTGGTCGCTCTTCAGGGCCGTGTTCTCCTGGACGAGCGCAACCGTGGTCGTGCCCGGCGCCCTGGGATCGAGGAAGAATGCCTCCGGCGTTGCCGCCGTGTTCTTGACCTTCACGTTGAACGAGTACCTCTGGCCCTGGTGAAGCGTCTTGTTCTTGGGGAGGCTCGAGCTGGCTCTCACCTGGTTGAACTGCACCTTGCCCGCGAACGGCTCCGACAGCTCCGCGAACGCCTTGCCCGACACGACGGGCGGGAGCCAGTCGATCACGAACGTCCAGGGGCCGGCCTGCGGATTGTCCTTGTAGACCTCGAGGGTGTGGGTGCGCACGAGCTTAGGCCCAAGCAGGCTCGGCTTGCCCAGGGTGACGTTGGACGACGATGCGACGGTCTCTCCCTCTGGATCCTGGAGATACGCGACGGCCGCGTCCTTGATGTCCCCGAGGGTGGCGCTCACGTCGAGGTCGTGCTTGCCGCTCGGAATGTAGAACGCATAGGTGTTCATCTGAGCGGGGTTGCCGCGGCCGTTGCCGCCGCTGAGGAGACCGCGGAAGTCGCCGCCCTTCGCTCCCATCTTGACGAGCGCGCGGACCGTGACCGGAATGGTGTTCGTGCCGTAGGTGCTCTTGAGGACGATCGACTGGGCAACGTCGCCGGCCTGCTTCGGGCCCTTCACGCGCAGCGTCGCTGTCTGCGAACCGCCCGAGGGAATCGTGAGTGACGCAGGCTTGATCGTCCCGCCGGTGCCGTAGACCCACGTATCGGCCCGCCACTTGATCTTCCCGGTCGTACCTGTCGTGCCCTTGCTCGTCCGGTTTCCCTTCTGGGTGAAGAAGACCGCGGTCCAGGTGCCGGGCTTCGGGTCGGTTACCTGGACGTTGGCGTAGTTGGCATCACCCTGTGGGTCGGAATATCCGGCGTACGCGCCGCTCGGGTCGTAGAGCGCGACGTGCAGCAACGAGGCCTGGTTCGTGAACGGGTAGTTGGCCGAGAAGTTGAGGCGCGACTGCTTCTTGCCGGTGTGCGGCACGGCGAACGTCTTCTCGACATAGACCTCCGTCACTCCGCTCCAGATCTTGATGCGGCGCTTCGTAGGCGGCCCGCACGAGATCTTCTTCGACGAGGGATCGAGACAGAGGGATCCGCTGTGGCTCGCCGCCTTCTTGGTCAGCGTCCGGGTCGAGAGATGGACGGTAACCGTCTGGCTGCCCGTGTTGGTGATGCTGACCTGCCTGCTCGTGGCGGAACCGGAGAGGTGGGTGATGTTGATCTGGTTCGGACTGAGCAGCAGCGAGCCGGTTCGCTGCGTCGCCGACTCGGCTTCCTTCACGGCCGCGCCGATGTTGAGGAGGCCGGCGCCCTGCTGCTCGGCCGGCGCATTGATGTCCTTGGCCGTGCTCATGAGGATCTGCTTGACGAGGGCAGGCGACGGGCTCGCTCCACCGTGCGCCGACTGGTAGGCCTGGATCACGTCGGCGGCCGCGCCCGCCGTCAGCGGAGCCGACTCGCTCGTGCCGCCTGTGAACTGAAGGCTGGCGGGCTTGCCGGAGAACGTCGTGCACGCGGTGTACACGCTGATGTTCGGGCTGCAGAGCGCCCAGTTCGAGTCGCCCGGAGCCACGAGGTCGACGCTGTTGTCGCCGTTCTGCGAGAAGCCCGAGGACGAGATCGTCGCGATGTTGTTGTCGAGCCAATTCCCTTTGCGGGACTTCGGCGCGGGGGCGTTGATCCCGCCGAAGGTCAGCTGCTTGTAGGCGCGGAACGTCGTCGAGGCTCCGGCATTGATCAGCTTCGGATCCGTCGCGGGGGAGCCGACCGTGCTCGTCACTCCCGAGTCGCCGGTGCTCGTGACGACGGTGACTCCCGCAGCGACCGCTTGGTCGTCGGCGATCCGGGTGGCGTCGAGCGCGGTGTCCGGGAACGGGTTCCCTCCGAACGACTCGTTCAGCACCTTGACGCCATGCGAGACGGCGTACTGGATCGCCTGGATGAAGTTCGACTCGGTCGTCGAGTTCTTGTCCGAGAACACGTCGAGGCCCATGACGTTCGCGCCGGGAGCGGTTCCCGTGACCGTGATGTCACAGGGATGCGGCAGCGGATGCGTCGAGCCGACGAAGGCGTTGAGGTCGAACACCGTGTCGCCCTGCGCCCCGATCGAGCTCGCGTCCAGGAACGACTCGCCGGCGTCGTCTCCGCTCGGCGTGTCGGCGGGGTCGCCCGAGAAATTCACGTTCGTCAAGACGGACGAACCGGCAGGCGAGCCCGCCGAGGCGTACTTCGCGTTGCGCTTGAAGTCCGGGATCGTCGTGTCGATCGGCCCCGCGATGTAGGCGACCGAGACTCCGGCCCCGTCGAAGCCGAGCTTCATGGCCTCCGGCGCATTGATCACTCCGAGCGCCTCGGGATCGGCCTCGGGGTTGCTTGCGGTTCCGCACGGTCCGGCGGACGCTGTGGAGCGGCGCGTGGTGAGCGGCGCGGTGGCCTCAGTCGGAATCGGAGCGGTCGGAAGTCGGATGACTGCGTCAGGCAACACCGCCCGGACGTCCGGATTTGCCTCGAGAGCGGCCTTCTGCGCGGAGCTCACCGACGCCAGGACGAACGGAAGCGTCTTGCCGGCCGTGAGGTGCTTCGCACCCTGGGAACGAAGAGCCTGAGCCAGCGGCCGCACCTCGTCGCGAACGACGCGAGATCGGGCCGAGGAGCGCGCGGGCAGACCGGCGGAACGATCGCGCATCAGCACGATCACTTTCTTCAGGGCGCCGCTGGCATTCGGGATGCCTGCGACGGTTGCGGTGCTCGCACCCGCCGAGACCGTGGCTGACGCGCCACCCGCTGCGAGTCCCACTGCGACCAGCACTGCGAGCACGAGCGATCCGCTCCGGATCGCCGAGCGGCGGGCAAACCTCTTCGTCAACATTTTCGGCCCCTTTCCGTCGCCAAGCGTACTGACGGCCTCAGCGCCTCGTGGTTAGCGAGAGGTTCCTCATGCTCTCCAGTCGACCAGCCCGAGTTAAGGAAGAAATTAAGACGCCGTTCTGGCGCTGCAATTTCTCAGGCAGCACTTCAACCGGCCGAAGTCGAGCTGGAGCTCGACCCGGCCGCGGCGCAGCCTGAGCGTCTCGGCGCCTTCATCGACGTCGATCTCGACGGCTCTGGGCAGCTCGCGCCGCAGAGCGAGGAGCTGCTTGTAGAACGCGCGCAGCTGGTCGTCCCCGTTTCCGGGCTCGAGCCTCGAGCGTTCGAAGGTCGCGGGATCCTGTGGGTCAGGCACCTCCTCGCCGCTGAAGGCCGTGAAATGCGCGAACTCCCGCCGCCTCCCTTCGCGCGTTGCTTCGGCGATGGCCGGGTCGTGATGGTCGGTGAAGTACTGAAACGGCCGCCGCTCCCCGTACTCCTCGCCCATGAACAGCAACGGTGTCTGCGGCGCGAGCAGAAGAGTAGCGGCGCGGATTCGCAGCTCGTCCACGGCCGGCCGGTCGCCGAGGGCACGGTTCCCGACCTGGTCGTGGTTCTGGGAAGCGAAGACGAGCCTTTCAGGTGGGACGCGCTCGAGCTGTCGTCCGAGCGCGCTGACCGAGGGCTGGTAGCCGCCGTAGTAGCCCTCGTCCTCGTTCGTGAGCAGGACGTGCAGGACGTGATGAAACTCATCCGCCCACTGGGCATCGAGACCCCACTCCTCGATCGGGCGCAGGTCTCCGGTCTCCATCTCTGCGATGACGAGCACGCGGTCGTCGATCGCCCGGACACGATCGGCGAGCTCGGCGAGTACGTGCTGCTCCGAGTCGTCGATGATCGCGTGGGTCGCGTCGAGACGCAGCCCGTCGATGCCGTAGTCGCGCACCCACATCTCGGCGTTCTGGATCGCCCATTCGCGTACCCCTCGCTGCGAGTAGTCGATCGCGTCGCCCCAGGGGGTCGAGTGGCGGTCGGTGAAGTACGGCCCGAAGGCCGCGACCGCCTCCGAACCCGGCCCGATGTGGTTGTAGACGACGTCGAGGATCACGGCCACGCGTACGGCGTGAGCGGCTTCGACGAGCCGCGTCAGGCCGGCCGGGCCGCCGTAGGCCGGATGTGGCGCATAGTTGTAGACCCCGTCGTAGCCCCAGTTCCGGCGGCCGGGGAACGTCGCGACAGGCAACAACTCGATGGCCGTCACGCCCAGCTCCCGGAGGTCGCGCAGCCGCTCCGCAACCCCGTCGAACGTGCCCGAGGGGGAGAACGCGCCGACATGCAGCTCGTAGACGACGAGCTCCTCCAGCGAAACACCGAGCAGCGAGCTGCGCGCAGGCTCGACGATCCGAGAAGGCCCGCGTACTCCCCGGGGCTGGAAGCGAGAGCAGGGATCGGGCAGCGCGCGCCCGTCGACCACGTAGAGATAGTCGTCGTGCGGTCTTGCCTCGACGACTTCCGCCGACCAGAGGCCGTCTCCCTCGGGCCGGAGCGGGTGCTCGCGGCCGCGGATCCGGACAGCTACCTCACGGGCCGCCGGCGCCCAGACGCGGAACACCGCCCCTTCCCCGCGTGTGAGGGCGCTGAGTTGCGGCCAAGATGCCATCCAGGAATCTATGACCGACGACGCCTTCCGCTGCACCTATCGACTACAGCTCCTGCCGCACCTCGACTTCCGAGCCGCCCGGGAGCTCGTCCCGTACCTCAGCGACCTCGGCGTCAGCCATCTCTATCTCTCGCCCTCCCTCCAGGCGCGGTCGAGCTCGACGCACGGCTACGACGTGGTCGACCCGACGCACATCTCCGAGGAGCTCGGCGGCGAGGAGGAGTTCCGTGCGCTCTGCGAGGACAAGCTCGGAGTCATCCTCGACATCGTCCCGAATCACATGGCGGCCAGCGAGGACGAGAACCCGTTCTGGCGCGATCCGCTCCGACGGGCCAAGTTCTTCGACGTCGAATGGCGCACCGGAGCCGTTCGCCGCTTCTTCGACGTCAGCGACCTCGCCGGCGTGCGGGTCGAGGATCCGGAGGTCTTCGAGGCGACGCACAGGAAGATCGTCGAGCTCGCGCGCGACGGTGTGGTCGACGGCGTGCGGGTCGACCACCCCGACGGACTGGCGAACCCGACGCGCTACCTCCATCGTCTTCGCGAAGCGGGCATCGAGCGGGTCTGGGTGGAGAAGATCCTCGAACCGGGCGAGCAGATGCGCGATTGGCCGGTGTGCGGGACCACGGGCTACGAGTTCGCGAACGACCTGACCGGACTGTTCGTCGACCCCGCGGCCGAGGAGAAGCTCACCGAGCTCTACCGATCGTTTACCGGAGAGCGCCGCGATTTCGCGGAGATCGCGCACGAGGCGAAGGTGGAGCAGGCGCTCACGACGTTCGAGCCGGAGGTCGACTGGCTGCGTGCCGAGCTCGGCGATCGAGGTCGCGACCTCGATCTCCCGCGTGCTCTCGCCTCGCTCCACGTCTACCGCACGTACGTGGACCCCGACACCGGCGACGTCGACGGTCCCGACCGCCAGGCAATCGCCGACGCGCGCTTTCCGGCAGAGCTTGCGGCGCTCCTCACTCTCGAGGAACGCGGCAAGGACGCATTCGTCATCCGTTTCCAGCAGACCACCCCGCCGGTGACGGCGAAGGGCGTCGAGGACACCGCGTTCTACCGCTACAACCGCCTGCTCTGCCTGAACGAAGTCGGCAGCGACCCCGCTCGCTGGTCCGTCTCGGTGGACGACTTCCACGACCGGAATCTCGAGCGGGCACGGCGCTTCCCTCTTCAGTTGCTCGCGACCCAGACGCACGACACCAAGCGCAGCGGCGATGCGCGAGCGCGCCTGATCGCGCTCTCGTGGATACCCGACGAGTGGGCGGAGCAGGTGGCGCGCTGGCACGCCACCTTCGGTCGCGACGGCGCACCGGACGCGAACGAGGAGTACTTCATCTATCAGGCGATCGCGGCTGTGGCCCCGATCGCCGGCGAGCGGCTAGACGCCTACCTCGAGAAAGCACTTCGTGAGGCGAAGGTCAACACGAACTGGCTCGAGCCCGACGGGCGCTGGGAGGCGGCCGTCAAGGCGTTCGCGCACGCCGCGACTCCTCACGTCGAGCCGTTTGCGGAACGTCTCGCCTCGCTCGGCGAACAGATCGCGCTCAGCCAGACGCTGCTCAAGCTCACTTGTCCGGGCGTCCCGGACATCTACCAGGGCGACGAGCTCTGGAGCCTCAGCCTCGTCGACCCCGACAACCGAGCGCCGGTCGA
>DASXKE010000024.1:0-5021 GCA_036496985.1 Gaiellaceae bacterium
GCGCCCAGCACGTCGGCGACGACGTTGTCGCCGATCATCCAGGCCTCGGCCGGGCGGAGGGGGTCGAGCACCGAGGCGTACGCCTGCGCGTGCGGCTTCTCGTAGCCGGTCTCCGCAGAGCACGAGAGGAGCTCCAGGTGCCTGTCGAGACCGAGCGCCGTGACGATCTGCCGCAGCTCGGGGACATGGTTCGAGAGGATCGCGTGCGTCCAATCCGCCTGCGTCAGCCGCGTGAGCGTCGGGAGCGTGTCCTCGAACAGCTCCCAGCCCACGGTCGGGTCGACGTAGAGCCGGCGTGCCGCATCCGCGAGCTCGAGCGCCCGCGCGGGCGGGTAGCCGGCGGCCTCGTACGCCCGGCCGAGCACGGGACGCACCGATGCCCACCGCGCGTCGGGCTCGCACAGCTCCGGGTGCGCGATGTCGGGGCTGTGCCAGGGAAAGCCGTCGCGAAGGTGCGGCCGGAAGCTCTCGGCCGACTGCGCGTGCCCGGGCTCCTCGGCGTCGAGAGTCTCGGCGAGCAGGATGCTCCAGCCGGTCTCGCCGCGCCGGTGCGCGAGCGTTCCGTCGAAGTCCCAGATCGCGAGGGGCATAGCGGTCACGCTCACCCGATCAGCTGGAAGAGGACGAGGGTGACGAGCGCGCCCAGGGCGCCTCCGTAGACGACCTCGAGCGTCGAGTGGACGCCCGACTCGACCCGGGTCTGCGCCACGAGCACCGCCATGATCAGCGTCAGTGCCGAGACGACGAACCGGTGCTCGTCGCCGACGAGGTAGGTCACCGCGACCCAGGCGGCAAAGGCGATCGCGGCGTGACCCGACGGCAAGCCGCCGCGCAGCGGTGTGCCGCGCCCAGTCCACGCCTTCGTCGCGATCACGACGAGGACGACGAGGACGAGCGCGACGAGCGTGAGATCGGCCGGCGCGTCGCGAACCCGGTTGAGCACGTGCGTCCCGCGCTGTCCGATCGCGTTCTGGAAGACGAGAAAACCGACGGCGACCGCCGTGATCGACGCGATCAGCACCGCGCCGGCCGCAATGTCCTTCGCGAGCTTCGCGTTCGGATCGAATGACGTCGTCGAGAGGTCGATCACGCCTTCGAGCGCGGTGTTCAGCATCTCGGCGACGAGGACGAAAGCGATCGCGAGCACGAGCGCGATCAGCTGCAGCCTGGTGACGCCCACGGCAACCGCGGCCGCAAAGACGAGCACCGCCGCGACGAAGTGGATGCGGAGGTTTCGCTGCGTACGGAGGACGTGGATGATTCCTTCGAGCGCGTAGTTGAAGCTGTCGAGCAGAGACGGGGCGCGACCTGGAGCCGGCTGCGCGGCCCGACGCGACGGCCGCTCGCGCTCGTCGTCCTCGGGGCCGCGCGGCAGCGGCGTGACGCTCACGCTGCGTACACCGCCTCGCGCGCCTCCATCTCGGGCCCGTGGCCGTAACCGACGAGGTGCAGCAACGCGTGGACGAGCGGCCCACGCCACTCCTCGCCCACCACGTCGGGACACAGCACGACGTCGCCGAGCTGTCGCGGCACGCCGTCGGGCAGCGCCGCGAGACCGTCGATCGGGAAGGCAAGCGCGTCCGTCGCCTCGTCGATGCCCAGGTGCTCCCTCTTCAAGGCGCGGCTCTCGTCAGGCTTCACGAACGCGAGCCCGAGCTCTGCGGCTCCGACGCCTTCGCCGGCGAGGACGACGCGCGCGAGCTCGACAGCGGCCGCTTCGTCCACCTCCTCACCCGAGCGGTTGGCGACCTCGATCTCGATCACCGGCTCCGCTGGGTTCCGGTCTGCTCGGCGTGCGCCTTGTACGCCTCGACGATCCGCTGTACGAGCTTGTGGCGGACGACGTCCTGGTGGCTGAACTCGACGAACGCGATCCCGTCGACCGAGCTCAGGATCTCGCGAACCTGGATCAAGCCGGACGCCTGATCGCGGGGCAGGTCGACCTGGGTCACGTCGCCGGTCACGACCATCTTCGAGCCGAAGCCGAGCCGCGTGAGGAACATCTGCATCTGCTCGGGAGTCGTGTTCTGCGCCTCGTCGAGGATCACGAAGCTGTCGTTGAGCGTCCGGCCGCGCATGAATGCGAGCGGCGCAACCTCGATCGTGCCGCGCTCCATGTACGCGTTCAGCTTCTCCGGATCCATCGTGTCGTAGAGCGCGTCGAACAACGGCCGCATGTAGGGGTCGACCTTCGCGAGCACGTCGCCCGGTAGGAAGCCGAGCCGCTCGCCCGCCTCGACGGCGGGACGCGTGAGGATGATCCGGCCGACCTGCCGTTCCGAGAGCGCGGCGACCGCAAGCGCGATGGCGAGGTACGTCTTGCCCGTGCCCGCAGGGCCGATGCCGAAGGTGACGGTGCACCCGCGGATCGCGTCGACGTAGCGCTTCTGCGTGACGGTCTTCGGCGTGATCCGCTTACCGCGGTGCGACCAGACGACGTCGGAGAAGATCTCGCGCACGTCCTCCGCCTGGTCGATGGCGCCGAGGATGCCGTCGACGGTTCCCGCGCTGACCTCCTGGCCGCCTTGGACCAGCTCCACGAGCTCTTCCACGACGGCCTGCGCCTCGGCGACCCTCGCGTCGTCGCCGGCCAGCGTGAGCCGGTTCCCGCGCAGGTTGACCGTGCAGCCGAGCCGATCGCGGAGCGCCTCGAGCACCGGGTCACCGATGCCCGCGAGCTCTGCCGCGACCTCGTTCGAGACGTCGAGAACCGTTTGCACAAGCGGCAGTGTAGGTGGCTCTGCGGGGGCTCTTCGTCCCCCGAGAAGGAGCGAACAAGGGTTCGTTGCGGGGATCACGAACATGACTCTGTCCTCTCCATGCGCTACCGTCCGGGACTCGGGTTCCCCTTTGCAGCGCCGTTCCTATGCGACGTCACGGTCTCGTACTCCTCTGCACGCTTGGCCTCGCCGCACTCGCGGCGTCTGTTGCTGCGACCGTTGCGCGCGCCCACTCGACGCCTGAGATTCGCGCCCAGCAGGCTCACGAGCGGGAGGTCCTCGCCGAGGTCAACCAGATCGGCAACGAGCTCACAGCCGTCGAGGACAGGGCCTGGAACGCCCAGCAGCAGCTCAATCAGGTCAAGCAGAGCCTGCGGGAGAACGAGTACCGCCTGCACGTGGCGCGGGGCAATCTCCACTCCTCGCAGAAGCGGCTCATGGCGCGCCTCTACTCGCTCTACGTGGACGGATCGCCGAGCGCCATCGAGGCAATTGCAGGCGCCAAGACCTTCGGGCAGATAATCGACCGCTTCGAGGTGGCCCATGTTCTCTCGAACCAGGACGCCGCGCTCGGAGAGCAGGCGCTGCGGTTCGAGCACTCGGTGCAGGCGCGCGAGCGGCAGCTCAAGAATCTCGAGGCGAAGCGCGCAGCAGCGGCGAGAGAGCTCGAGGCCGAGAAGCAGGCAAAGGCGTCGGAGCTCGGACGCGAGAGAGGGCTGCTCGCATCGATCCACACGACGATCTCACAGCTGCAGGCGCAGGAGGCAGCGCGTGAGCAGGCCGCCCGGCTCGCGGCCGAGGCCCGGCTGCGCGCCGAAGAGGCTGCGCGGGCAGCGCGAGTACGCGCCGCGGCCGCCCGGGCAGCGCAGACACCGCCGGCCCAGGCCGCCACGACCTCGGTCGTCCCGCCGCCGATCAGCGTGCCGGTCGGCAACGGAGGGACGGGACATTCAGCGGCAGCCTCGATCGCGCTGCGGTATCTCGGCGTCCCGTACGTCTGGGGCGGGGCGAGCCCGAGCGGCTTCGACTGCTCGGGCCTCGTGATGTACGTGTACGCGCAGCTCGGAATCTCGCTCCCGCACTACACCGTCGCCCAGTGGAACGCGACCGAGCCGGTCTCGTCGCCGGCGCCCGGCGACCTCGTCTTCTTCAACGGCCTCGGCCACGTCGGGATCTACATCGGCGGCGGCCAGTTCGTCGATGCGCCGCACACCGGCTCCGTCGTTCGCATCGACAGCATGTCGGGCTTCGGCGGCTACGACGGCGCCCGCCGCGTTCCCTAGCCCGGCCGCTCGCTACGCGAGCTTTTCGCGAACGATCTGGCTCACCTGGGAGCCGTCGGCGCGCCCCGCAATTTGCGGCATCACGTCGGCCATCACCCGGCCGAGGTCGGCCATGCTCGTCGCCCCCACCTCGGCGATGACATCGTCGACGATCTCCTCGACCTCGTCTTCGGAGAGCGGCTCGGGCATGAACTCCTCGAGCACCTCGAGCTCGCGCTCCTCGGCCGCGGCCTGCTCCTCGCGGCCGCCGTTGCGGAACGCCTCCGCCGCCTCGAGCCGCCGCTTCCGCTCGCGCTGGAGAACCTGCAGCTCCTCACCCTCGCTGAGCGGGCGCTGGAGCTCCTTCTCCGACTTCCTGAGCGCGTCGAGGATCAGGCGCAGCGTGTCGCGGCGCTCCGCGTCGCGGGCGCGCATCGCATCCTTCAGCTCGCCGTCGATCTCCTCGATCAAGCTCAAGTCCAGCCGCCTTTGATGTGCCAGTGCAGATGGAAAACCGTCTGACCCGCGCTCGGGCCGACATTGACCTCGACACGGTAATCCGTCAACCCCTCGCGCGCTGCGACTTCGGCGACGAACTCGAGCATCCGCTTCGCCTCCTCGGCCGGAAACTCCGAGATTTCGCGGAACGAGTCGATGTGACGTTCGGGCAGGACGAGCAGATGCACGGGCGCCTGCGGGTTGATGTCGCGGATCGCGACGAAGCCGTCGGTCGCTGCGACGTGATCACCGTCGCGGTAGAGCGTGCAGAAGAGGCAGTCGTCGTTCACGCGGCGAGGATCCCTTCCTCCGAGACCCCACCGCCTCGAACGCGGACGAGCTCACCGACGGGCGCCGACTCCGGGACGAGCCACGGCGAGTAGTCGTCGCCGTAGCCGCGACCCGCGCGGTCGACGAGCACGACGTCGTCGCGACCGACCTTGGATCGCCAGTGGGCAAGGCAGGCCTCGTGGGACGCGGCCCGGAGGCGCGCGCTCCGCTCCTTCTTCGCGTCCGGCGGAACCGGATCCTCGGCGGCGGT
>DASXKE010000025.1:0-5169 GCA_036496985.1 Gaiellaceae bacterium
ACGTCCTCCGCCAGCTTCTCGCGGGCGAGAGCGGCGATGCGGCGGGCCTGTTCGAGGGGAGTCAGAGTCTCTTCGTATCCTTGGATCGCTCTTTCGGCAGTGTAGCCCCGGCTCACGGACGGTAGAGGCCGCGCTCCGCGACGAGCTGCGCGACGGCGACCGGGACGAAACCGTCGAGCGACTCTCCGGCAGCAGCCCGGGCCCTGACGTCCGTCGAGGTGGCCCGGTTCGGCTCGATCTCGAAGAAGAGCACGCGTTCGGGCCGGTCGAGCTGCTCGAGAACACCGTTGAGCTCGGATCGCGGGAAGCCGGGGCGGGTGGCGACCGCGAGCCGCGTGAGCTCGAGCACCTCCGACGGTTCGGCCCAGTCGAGGAAGCCTCCGAACTGATCGGCGCCGACGACGAAGACCGGATCTTCGAAGCGCTCGGCCCGCAGCAGCTCCACGGTGCGCGGATACGGGTCGAGCTGCACGTCGTCGGCCGGAAAGGCGGCGCGTGCGAGCGCGAGGCGATCCTCGGCGGAGCTGTGCACCTCGCGATGCGCCGGGCGCTCGCTGACCAGGACGAGGATCCGCTCGACGGCGAACTGCTTCCTCGCGGCGTCGGCGACCGCGACGTGGCCGAGATGCGGCGGATCGAACGCACCGCCGTAGAGAACCGTCACTCCCATTCGAGCACCTCCTCCCCCACCTCGACCTCGTCGCCCATACGCGCACCCGCGGCACGCAGGATCGCCTCGAGCTCGCCCCCCGCCGGCGGCGTGCCGGTGACGCGGAAGCCGCGCTCGGTGCGGAAGACGCGGAACGCCCGCCGCGACGGCTGTGGCCGGTAGACGAGGAAGTCGACCATCTCGTCCACCGGCTCGGCCTCCTCTTCGACCTCCTGCGGCAGGAGCTCGAAGAGCGCCGAGCGAAGCTCGTCGAGACCCGCTCCGGTTGCCGCCGAGACGCGAAAAACGTGCAGGATCCGCTCGTCGGCGATGTCGAAGGTCGGCGGCTCCGGGCTGAGGTCGATCTTGTTCAGGACGACGATCTGCGGACGCTCGTCGAGCCCTGCGCCGTAGGCGGCGAGCTCGGCGTCGATCGTTTGCCACCGGTCGTCGGCATCGCCTTCGGAGGAATCGACGACGTGCACGAGCACTCGCGCGCGCTCGAGGTGAGCGAGGAACTCGTGCCCGAGCCCCACGCCCTCGCTCGCTCCCTCGATCAACCCCGGCACGTCGGCGACCACGAGTTGCCGCCCGTCGGAGGCCTCTACCGTGCCGAGCACCGGCGAGAGCGTGGTGAACGGGTACTCCGCGACCTTCGGACGTGCGTTCGAGATCCGCGTCAGGAGCGACGACTTGCCGGCATTCGGCAGGCCGACGAGCGCGGCATCGGCGAGGAGCTTCAGCCGAAGCTCGATCTCCCGTTCCTCGCCGGGCAGGCCGACTTCGGCGAAGCGCGGGGTCTGGCGGCTCGGGCCGGCGAAGTGCTTGTTGCCGCGACCGCCGCTGCCGCCTTCCGCGAGGACGACCCGCGCATCGGGACGCGCGAGGTCGGCGACGAGCTCGTCGTTCTCGAACACCTGTGTCCCCACCGGAAGGCTGAGCACGGCGTCCTCGCCGCGGGCGCCGTTCGAGCCGCGACCGCCGCCGCCACCGCCGTTGCCGGCGCGCAGCTTCTGGTTCGGACGAAAGCCCGAGAGATCGCGCCGGCGCAAATCGGCGACGAACACGACGTCGCCGCCTGCGCCACCGTCGCCGCCGTCGGGACCGCCTCGCGGGACGTACTTCTCCCGCCGGAAGTGGATGGAACCGTCACCGCCGCGTCCGGCGACGACCGTCAGGCGAGCTCGGTCGTGAAACATCTGCTGGAAGCGTAGAGTCGGCGTGTGGACGACGAGGTGCCTGTGACGATCGTCGGCAGCGAGCCCGAGGCCGAGCTCGTCTGCGATCTGCTTCGCACGGAGAGCATCCCGTGCTACTACCGCCCGACGAGCTTCGCGGCCGGCGTCGGAGACGGCCTCGCGTCGAAGTTCTCGCCGCGTGAGATCGTCGTCCGCACCGCAGACGCCGAGCGCGCGCGAGAGCTGCTCGAAGCCTAGGCCTGCTCGACGGACACGAAGCGGCGCTCGCCGCTCGTACGGAACGCGACCTTGCCGGCGCGCATCGCGAAGATCGTGTCGTCCTTGCCGATCCCGGTGCCTGGGCCGGGGCGGAAGCGCGTGCCGCGCTGCCGGACGAGGATCATCCCCGCAGTCACGTCCTGGCCGGCGAAGAGCTTCACGCCGAGCATCTTCGGATTCGAGTCGCGGCCGTTCCGCGACGAGCCGAGTCCCTTCTTATGCGCCATTACTTCTCCTCCAGAGCCGATTCGAGCGCTGCCAACGCGCCCTTGCGCGCCTTGCCGGAGCGCTCGGCCTCGAGCGCCGCTTCGACCTCTTCGCGGCTCCAACCGGCTGCCGCCTTGGTGAGCTGCGGAATCGTCATCGCCTCGACGTCCGGGCCGGCGGTCACTGCCTGCTCGGTCTTTGCCGCCGCAGGCTTTTCCTCGGGCTTGGACTTCTGCTCGGCCCTCGGCTTGGCCGCCGCCTTCGCGCGCTGCTTCGCGGCGCCGATCGACTCGATCTCGATCCGCGTGAGCTTGCTGCGATGACCTGCGTGCTTCTTGTAGCCGGTGCGGCGGCGGTACTTGCCGATCCGAATCTTCTCGCCGAGCTCGTGCCCGACGACGCGCGCGGTGACGGTCGCGGACGGCGTGAGATCGGGCGCTCCGTTGCCGCCGACGAGCAGCACGCGCGGCTCGACGGTGGCGCCTTCGTCAACGCGCAGGCGGTCGACGAGCAGCCGCTCGCCCTCGTGGACGCGGTATTGCTTGCCGCCGAGACTGATGATCGCGTAGGAGCTCATGGCGTGGAAACGCGGGCCTGACGCCCGCGAGTCGGCAGTGTAGCTAACGATTCGACTCGATTTCGTCGCCCCACTCGGACATCGGGACGTACTCGAAGTCCCCGTTTGTCGCCGGCTCTTCTGCCCGCGGCGTCGGCTCGGGTTCTGCCGATGCCTGCTCGGGTTCTGCCGGCGCTTGCTTGGGTTCTTCGGTCGCCGGCGGCTCGTTGCCGTTCGTCGCGGCGGCAGGCTTCTTCTTCCGGTTGCGGCCGCCACGTGAGCCACGGCGCGTCTTCTTCTTGGCTGCAGGCGCCGTCGGCGAAACCGCCGGCGCTCCGTCGGGCCCGTCCAGAACCTCTGAACCCTCCTGCTCGCCCTCCGCCGTGGGCTCGTCGGCGGCCTCGGGCTCCGACTCTTGCGCCGGCTGTTCCTGCGTCTCGGCGGCCGGCGCGGGCTCGCCCTCGCGGCCGAAGCCGTCGCCGGGCACGTGGATCGTGACCGCGCGGGCCTGCTCGGAGGTGTCATTGGACGTCTCGGCACCGTCAGCCTCCGCCTCGGCCGCAGCCGTTGCCTCGGCGCTCGCCGGCTTCTTCTTGCGATTGCGCCCGCCGCGCGAGCCGCGCCGAGTCTTTTTCTTCGGCGCCGGCGTCTCGACGGCCTCTGCCGTCTCCTCGGAGCCGGCCTCAGCATCAGCGACGGCGACTTCGGCCTCGGGCTCGTCCTCCGCGATGGGCTCCTCCGCAGCCTCGGCGGCTTCCGGTTCCTTCGCGGTGGTCGAACCTTTCCGGACCGGCGGCTTGCGCGTCGGCTTCTCGGCCTCGCCCTCGGCAGTCAAAGGCTCCGGAACGTCCTTCGTCTTCCGCATGAGGATGCCGTAGGCGCGACCGTCGAGCACGCGCTCGACGCGCACCTTGACGCGCTTGCCGACGAGCGAAGCCGCGTCGGCGACGACGACGTCGAGGCCGTCGAGCTTGCCGACCGCCGCGGAGCTGTCGTACCGGTCGACCTCGACGAGCTGCAGCGTGGTCTCGGCGCTCTCGGCCACCGGTGCAGCCGGAGCCAGGTCGGTGAGCTTGCCCTCGCTGACCACGACGAAGTGGTCGAGGTGGGTCTCGGGCTTGCCCTCGAGGAAGAAGCGCTTCTTGGTCAGCGACTCGAGCTCGACCAGCCGCCGCGCGCCCGGCCCGACGAGTGCGCTCGCGATCGTGTCGGCGAGCTCGACGCGGAATGCCTGGGCGCGCGACCCGGCGGCGAGTGCGCGCAACCGGCGCTCGACGTCGATCGCCGCCGACGCCTCGGAGTAGACGATCCCGTCGCCGCCGCAGGTCGGACACTTGCGCGTCATCACCTCGCGCGGCCCGTCCGTCACGTTCTGGCGTGTCATCTCGACGAGACCGAGCGGCGAGATCTCGACGACGTACGTCTTCGTCCGGTCGCGCTCGAGCTCCGAGCGCAGCGCTTCCTCGACGGTCGCCCGGTTCTTCGGGTTGGCCATGTCGATGAAGTCGATGACGATGATCCCGCCGATGTCGCGCAGCCGGAGCTGACGCACGACCTCTTTGACGGCCTCGAGGTTGTTCTTCGTGATCGTGTCCTCGAGCCGACCGCCCGAGTTCTTGCCGCGGCCGCCGACGAACCGGCCGGTGTTGACGTCGATCACCGTGAACGCCTCGGCGTAGTCGAAGATGAGGTAGCCGCCGGAGGGAAGATCGACCCGACGTCCGATCGTCGAGCGGATCTCCTGCTCGACCCCGAACGCCTCCATGAGCGGCGTCTTCTCCTTGTAGCGGACGACCCGCTCGGCCATGTGCGGCGACGTCTTCTTCAGGTAGCCGACGAGGCGCCGGTGCGTGCGCTCGTCGTCGACGTACGCCTTCTCGAAGTCGCCGGTGAAGAGATCGCGCACGACACGAAGCGGCAGCTCGGCCTCCTGGTAGAGAAGCTCGGGCGCCTTCCCGGTCTTGGCCTTCGCCTGGATCGAGCGCCAGAGCCGCTGCAGAAACACGAGGTCGCGCTCGATGTCCTCTTCGGACGCGCCCTCGGCGGCCGTGCGGACGATCACGCCGCCTTCTTTCACGTCGAGGCGTTTGAGGATGTCCTTGAGCCGGTTGCGCTCGTCGTCGTCGAGCCGGCGCGAGACGCCGAGGCCTTCGCCTTGCGGGACGAGCACGACGAACCGGCCGGGTAGCGAGATCTGCGTCGTCAGCCGCGCACCCTTCGTCTTCATCGGATCCTTGACGGCCTGGACGAGGATCGTCTGGCCGCGTGAGATCAAATCCTGGATCTTGCGCCCGTGGCCT
>DASXKE010000026.1:0-7964 GCA_036496985.1 Gaiellaceae bacterium
ATCAAGTAGGAAGGTCGAGGAGGCGCCGGTGCCGCAACAGAAGATCCGTATCCGTCTGAAGGGCTACGACCACCAGCAGGTGGACAAGTCTGCGCGCGACATCGTGGACACAGCCCAGCGCACCGGCGCCACCATCACCGGTCCTGTGCCCCTGCCCACCGAGAAGAACGTCTACTGCGTGATCCGCTCTCCATTCAAGGACAAGGACTCGCGGGAGCACTTCGAGGTGCGCACGCACAAGCGTCTGATCGACATTCACTCGCCGACACCGAAGACGGTCGACTCGCTGATGCGGCTCGACCTCCCGGCCGGCGTCGACATCGAGATCAAGCTGTAGATGCGCGGGATTCTCGGCAAGAAGCTCGGCATGACGCAGCTCTTCGACGAGGAGAGCGGCTCCGTGACTCCGGTCACCGTGATCGAGGCAGGCCCGTGCCCCGTCGTCGCCGTCCGCACGCCGGACGCCGACGGCTACGAGGCCGTCCAGCTCGCGTGGGAGCCGGTCGCCGAGCGCAAGATCTCGAAGGGCGAGCTCGGGCACCTGGCTAAGGCCGGCGTCGACGGCGCCTATCGCCATCTCGTCGAGTTCCGCGGCCACTTCGCGGACGCGGTTCAGGGCGAGAACGTCACCGTCGAGATCTTCCAGCCCGGAGACAAGGTGAAGGTCTCGGGCACCGGCATCGGCAAGGGCTTCCAGGGCACGATCAAGCGGCACAATTTCAGCCGCGGACCGGTCACGCACGGGTCGCACAACGTCCGCAAGCCGGGCTCGATCGGCGCGTCGGCGACTCCGTCGCGGGTCTTCAAGGGCATCAAGATGGCGGGGCGGATGGGTGGCAAGCGTGCGACCCAGGTCGGGCTCACCGTCCACTCCGTCGATCCGGAGCGGAACCTCCTGCTCGTCAAGGGCGCCGTGCCCGGTCCGAAGAACGGCTTCGTCGAGATCAGAGAGGACGTTCGCTGATGGCTGCGCCGAAGGCACCCGTGCTTGGCGGAGACGCGAAGAAGGAGGTCTCGCTCGACGAGACCGTCTTCGCTGCCGAGATCAGGCCGCACCTCGTGCACGAGGCGGTTCGGGCCGAGATGAACGCCCGCCGCCAGGGCACGCGTGCTGCGAAGAGCCGCGGCCTCGTGGCCGGCGGCCGCGCGAAGCCGTGGCGCCAGAAGGGCACCGGTCGCGCGCGCCAGGGCACGATCCGCGCCCCACAGTTCACGGGCGGCGGTGTTGCCTTCCCGCCGACTCCGCGCGAGTTTTCGCTCAAGGTCAACAAGAAGGCTGCGCGCGCCGCGTTGCGCGCCGCACTCTCCGACCACGCCCAGGCCGGCACGCTCGGTCTCGTGGCCGCCGACTCGTTCGAGGCGCCGTCCACGAAGCGGGCCGTCGAGCTTCTCGAGGGCTGGGGCCAGGCGACGCCCACCGTGGTCGTCGCGAGCGAGGACGAGGAGCTGCTCATCAAGTCGTTCCGCAACCTGCCCCGTGTGCTCGTGACGGTGCCGGCCGAGCTCGAGGTCGCGCACGTCGTGTGGGCGCGCTCGCTCGTGGTGAGCGAAGCCGCGCTGCCGCTGGTCGAGGGGAGGGCTTCGTGAGCCTTCATCCCGGGCAGATCCTGATTCGCCCCGTCGTCAGCGAGAAGAGCTACCACCAGATCACGGAGAACCGGTACACGTTCCGGGTCCACTCCGACGCGCACAAGACGCAGGTCCGCCAGGCCGTCGAGGAGCTTTTCGAGGTCAAGGTTCTCTCGGTCAACATCGTCAAGATGCCGCCGAAGCCGAAGCGCCGCGGAGTGATCAAGGGCGAGAAGCCGGGCTGGAAGAAGGCCATCGTCGAGCTCAGGCCCGGCGACAAGATCGAGATCTTCGAAGGAGCACAGTTGTAATGCCGATTCGCCGTTACAAGCCGACGAGCGCCGGCCGGCGCTTCATGTCCGTCTCCACGTTCGAGGAGGTCACGAAGTCGGAGCCGGAGAAGAGCCTGCTCGCGCCGCTCTCGAAGAAGGGTGGGCGCAACGCGAACGGCCGGATCACGACGCGCCACCAGGGCGGCGGCCACAAGCGCCGCTATCGCATCATCGACTTCAAACGCCTGAAGGACGGCGTACCGGCGAAGGTCGCGTCGATCGAGTACGACCCGAACCGGTCGGCCCGCATCGCGCTGCTCCATTACGCCGACGGCGCCAAGAGCTACATCCTCGCGCCGGCGCAGCTCCGGGTCGGAGCCAACGTCGAGTCGGGGCCTGGCGCGGACATCCGCGTCGGCAACGCGTTGCCGCTCGAGAACATCCCGACGGGCACGCTCGTCCACGCCGTCGAGCTCAAGCCGGGCCAGGGCGCGAAGATGGCACGCTCGGCCGGCTCGGGAATCCAGCTCGTGGCGAAGGACGGCGCTTTCGCGGTCCTGCGCCTCCCGTCCGGAGAGATGCGCCGCGTGCCGCTCACCTGCCGCGCGACGATCGGCCAGGTCGGGAACGTCGACCACCAGAACATCACGGTCGGCAAGGCTGGTCGCAGCCGCTGGCGCGGAAAGCGCCCGTCGGTTCGCGGCTCCGCGATGAACCCCGTCGACCATCCGCACGGCGGCGGCGAGGGCAAGTCGAAGGGCGGACGCCACCCGGTCACGCCGTGGGGCGTGCCGACGCTCGGCAAGCGCACCCGGCGCAAGCACAAGGACTCGAACAAGCTGATCGTCCGCGGCCGTCGCCGCGGCAAGGAGGGTCGTCGCTAGTGAGCAGATCGTCGAAGAAGGGGCCATTCGTGGAGGACCGGCTGATGAGCCGGATCGAGGCCATGAACGAGTCCGGCAACAAGAACATGATCCGCACCTGGTCGCGCGCCTCGACGATCTTCCCGGAGATGGTCGGGCACACGATTGCCGTCCACGACGGCCGCAAGCACGTGCCGGTCTTCATCTCCGAGCAGATGGTCGGACACAAGCTCGGCGAGTTCGCGCCGACTCGGACCTTCCGCGGCCATGCCGGCGACCGCACGGCGAAGGTGAAGCGCTGATGGCAGTGGCCGAACAGGAGCAGACGGTGCGCGCGCAGGCGCGTTGGGTGCACTCGAGCGCGCGGAAGGCGCGGCTCGTCACCGACCTCATCCGCGGCCGCTCTGTGCCGGAGGCGCGGACGATCCTCGCGTTCTCGACTCGTGCCGTCGCCAAGGACATCGACAAGGTGCTGCGCTCGGCCGTCGCCAACGCCGAGTCGCGCTCCGACCTCCACTGGCACGGCGACGAGCT
Organism: Gaiellaceae bacterium; assembly: GCA_036496985.1. GTDB lineage: Bacteria > Actinomycetota > Thermoleophilia > Gaiellales > Gaiellaceae > Palsa-739. The sequence continues at coordinate 3,239 of DASXKE010000026.1, forward strand.
CGTCATCACCGCCGCCTACGCCGACGAAGGCCCGACGCTGAAGCGCTGGCGCGCCCGTGCCCGCGGCCGCGTCGCCCGCATCCGCAAGCGCACCTGCCACATCACGATCGAGCTCGCGCCCGGCACGCCGGACACGGCTCTGACGTCCATGCCTGCGATGGCGGCTCCGGAACCGATCGAAGAGCCGGAAGTCGTCGAGGAGCCGGAGGCCGCCGAAGAGCCCGAGACGACCGACGAGGCCGAGGAGACGGTCGAGGAGCCCGAAGCCGAGGCGGTGGAAGAGCCCGAGGCCGAGGCCACGGACGAGCCCGAGACAGACGAGCAGGACGAAGAGACCGAGACCCCCGAGGAACCGTCGGCCGAGGCGGACGCCGAGGCTTCGACAAAGGAGACTGATCAGTAGTGGGACAGAAGATCCACCCTGGTGGCCTCCGCGTGGGTGTCATCCACGACTGGAAGTCCAACTGGTACACCGGCAAGAAGGAGTTCGCGGCCTACATCCTCGAGGACGTCCGCATCCGCGAGCACATTTACAACAAGCTCTCGCACGCGGGCCTGTCGGACATCCTGATCCGCAAGGACAAGCAGCGGATCACGGTCGACATCTACACCGCGCGGCCGGGCATCGTGATCGGCAAGTCCGGTGTCGAGGTCGACGCTCTGCGTCGCGACCTGCATGCGCTGACGCAAAAGAACGTCCACATCAACATCAACGAGATCAAGCGGCCAGAGCTCGACGCGAAGCTCGTCGCGCAGTCGATCGCCGAGCAGCTCTCCAACCGCGTTGCCTTCCGGCGCGCGATGAAGCGCGCGCTCGCATCGGCGATTCGCTCCGGCGCGGCCGGTGTGAAGATCCAGTGCTCGGGCCGCCTCGGTGGCGGCGAGATGAGCCGGCGCGAGATGTACAGCGAGGGACGCGTCCCGCTGCACACGATTCGCGCAGACATCGACTACGGCTTCGTCGAGGCGAAGACGGCGTCCGGCCGGATCGGCGTCAAGGTTTGGATCAACAAGGGCGAGATCATGCCGGAGGGCTTCGGCGACGCCGACACGCGGCTGGGCGACCAGGACACACGGCGCCGGCGCGGCGGAGCGCTCGAGGGCCTAGGCGCGTCCCGTGAGAGCGGGCGCGGACGCGGGCCCGACCGCGAAGGCCTCGGCCCGGTGCGGCAGCGCCGGCGCGGCCAGGGCGGTCAGGGCGGCGGCGGCGGCCAGGGTCGTCCCGGACAGCGGCGCGGCCCGGGCTCGGGACGTCCTCGCCGCGACAGGCAGCCCGACCAGCCGCGCACCACGGAACCTCAGGCCGAGACGCCTAAGGTCGAGACGCCCGCGCCCGAGCAGGTCGTCGAGACGCCGCCGGTTGCCGAGACCCCGGCTCCCGAGGTGACGACTCCCACAGAGGCCGAGAAGCCGAAGGCAGACAAGCCGAAGGCAGACAAGCCGAAGGGTGACGCCTGATGTTGATGCCGAAGAAGACCAAGTACCGCAAGGTGCATCGCGGTCGCCGCGCCGGCTACTCGAGCGGCCAGACGGCCGTCCAGTTCGGCGACTACGGGCTCAAGGCCCTCGACGCCGGCTGGATCACGAACCGCCAGATCGAGGCGGCTCGAATCGCGATGACGCGCAAGATCAAGCGCGGCGGCAAGGTCTGGATCAACGTGTTCCCCGACAAGAGCTTCACCAAGAAGCCAGCCGAGACGCGCATGGGCTCCGGCAAGGGCTCGCCCGAGGGCTGGGTCTGCGTCATCAAGCCCGGCCGCGTGATGTTCGAGCTCGCCGGCGTCCCCGAGCCGCTCGCCAAGGAGGCGCTGCGCCTCGCGGGCCAGAAGCTCTCGGTGAGGACGAAAGTCGTGAAGAGAGAGGAAGACCTCTTTTGACCAGGGCATCCGAGCTGCGGGATCTGACTGACGACGACCTCGAGCATCGGCTCGCGGAGCGGCGGCAGGAGCTGTTCAACCTCCGCTTCCAGTCGGTCACCGGCGCGCTCGAGAACCACGCGCGCCTGCGGGTCGCCAAGCGCGAGATCGCGCGCATCCTGACGGTCGTAAACGAACGCGAAGCAGAGAAAGCAAAGGCGAGTTAGGTAGATGGCTGAAGAGAACGAGAACGTAGAGAACACCGAAGAGCCGGTTTCGGGCCAGGCCGACGAGACCTCGGAGGCTCCGGCGGCGCCGGAGCCGGAGGTGGAGACCCCGGTGGAGACTGAAGCTCCGGCTGATAAGCCGGAGGCTGCCGCAGAGGAGCCGGCCGCCGAAGCGCCGGCTGCCGAGGAGCCTGCCGCTGAGGAGCCTGCTGCGGAGGAGTCCGCTGCCGAAGAGCCTGTCGCTGACGAGCCGGCCGCCGAAGAGCCCGCCGCCGAGGCGGAGCCCGCGGCTGAAGAGGCACCCGCTGCTGAAGAGGCACCCGCTGCCGAAAAGGCGCCTGCGGCCGAGGAAGCAGCAGCTCCCGCGCCGCAATCCGAGCCGAAGAAGAAGCGCAAGAGGGTGCCGCGGCATCTCCGCCCCCAGAAGACACGGCGCCGCACGCCTGCGAGCACCGAGCGCAAGCCGATCGTCCGCGAGCCGAAGCCCGAGCACGATCGCGGTCCGCGCCAGGAGCGACGCGGCATCGTCGTCTCGAGCGCGATGGACAAGACGATCGTCGTCAAGGTCGACCTGATCAGCTCGCACCAGCGCTACAAGAAGGTCATCCGGCGGAGCGTCAAGTTCCACGCGCACGACGAGCAGAACGCCGCCAGCGTCGGCGACGTCGTTCGCATCGTCGAGACCCGCCCGCTCAGTGCCACCAAACGTTGGCGCCTCGCCGAAGTGGTGGAGGCGGCGAAGTGATCCAGCAGGAGTCCCGTCTCAGGGTGGCCGACAACACCGGCGCCCGCGAAATCCTCTGCATCCGCGTGAAAGGCGGCCACCACCGGCGCTACGCGCGGGTCGGCGACATCATCGTCGCTACGGTCAAGACGGCCACGCCGCAGGGCGCGGTCAAGAAGGGCGAGGTCGTCCAGGCGGTCGTCGTCCGCACGAAGAAGCCGTTCGGCCGCGACGACGGCACGACGATCGCCTTCGACGAGAACGCCGCCGTGATCATCGACCAGGCGCGCAACCCGCGCGGGACGCGCATCTTCGGGCCTGTCGCCCGCGAGTTGCGCGAGAAGAACTTCATGAAGATCGTCTCGCTCGCCCCGGAGGTGCTTTGACAGTGGCCCAAACGATGAAAGTGAAGAAGGGCGACACCGTGCGCGTCCTCCGCGGCAAAGACGCCGGCAAGGAGGGTCGCGTGGTCGAAGCGCTGCCCAAGGCCGGGTGCGTCGTTGTCGAGAACATCAACGTCGTCAAGCGCCATCGCCGGCCACGCCCGATCCAGAACGCGAGCGCCATCGGCGGAGCCGCGATGGTTCCCGGCGGGATCATCGATCTGCCGGCGCCGCTGCCTGTCTCGAACGTGATGGTCGTCTGCCCGATGTGCGGTAAGCCGACCCGCGTCGGGACGGTCGAGCGGACGGTCAAGGACAAGATCGTGCGGGTCCGCGTCTGCAAGCAGTGCGGAGAGGACATCGATCGCACATGAGCGCCGTAGCCGACATGTACACGCCGCGCCTGAAGGAGCAGTACGAGAACGAGATCCGTGCGCAGCTGAAGGAGGAGCTCGGGCTCGATTCGATCATGCAGGCGCCTCGGCTCGAGAAGATCACGCTCAACATGGGCGTCGGCGAGGCGAAGACCGAGTCGAAGCTGCTCGACTCCGCGATCGAGGAGCTGACGACGATCGCCGGCCAGCGCGCCCAGATCCGGCGCGCCCGCAAGTCGGTCGCGCAGTTCAAGTTGCGCGAGGGAATGGCCGTCGGCGCGCGCGTCACGTTGCGCGGCGCACGGATGTACGAGTTCCTCGACCGGCTCGTCTCGATCGCGCTGCCCCGGATCCGCGACTTCCGCGGCCTCAACCCGCGCTCGATGGACGGGCGCGGCAACTTCTCGCTCGGCATCCGTGAGCAGCTCATCTTCCCGGAGATCAACTACGACGACATCCAGCAGGTCCGCGGTCTCGACGTGACGATCACGACGAGCGCCCAGACGGACGAGCAAGCCCTCGCGCTGTTGCGGGCCCTCGGCCTGCCCTTCGCGGACGGCGACAGGAGGGAGCAGTAATGGCGAAGACGTCGCTCGTCGTGAAGCAGCGGCGACCCCAGAAGTTCAAGACGCGCAACTACACGCGCTGCAACCGGTGCGGCCGCCCGCGTGCGGTCTTCCGCAAGTTCGGCCTCTGCCGGATCTGCCTCCGCGAGCTGGCGCACCAGGGCGCGATTCCCGGCATGACGAAGTCGAGCTGGTAGGAGAGAAACGGTGCTGACCGATCCGATCGCAGACATGCTTACCCGCATCCGCAACGCCAACAAGGCGCTGCACGAGCACGCAACCATGCCGAGCTCGAGGATGAAGGTCGAGATCGCGCGCCTCCTCAAGGAGGAGGGCTACATCCGCGACTACCACGTGGAGAAGGGCGATTCCTTCGATACCCTGGTCGTCGACCTCAAGTTCGGCCGCAACCGCGAGCGGGTCATCTCGGGCCTGAAGCGCGTGTCGAAGCCGGGCCGCAGGGTCTACGCCCGGAAGGACCGTCTTCCGCGCGTGCTCGGTGGGATGGGCGTCGCGATCCTCTCGACCTCGTCCGGACTCGTCACGAACCGCACCGCGCAGGAGCGCGGCATCGGCGGCGAAGTCGTGGCTTTCAT
>DASXKE010000027.1:0-3450 GCA_036496985.1 Gaiellaceae bacterium
AGATCGTCGTCACGCTCGGCACGACCCCGCAGGGCCAGGGACACGAGACGACCGCCGCGCAGGTCGTGGCCGACATCCTCAACTGCTCGGTCGACGACGTGCATGTGCGCGCCGGGCACGACAGCTACTGGAACTCGCACGCCGGCTTCTCGGGCACGTATGCGAGCCAGTTCGCCGTCACGGGGCTCAGTGCGGTCAAGGGCGCAACGGACATGCTCGCTACGGAGATCAAGAAGCTCGCGGGCGCGGTCTTCGGCGGCGTGCCACCGGAGGCGCTCGAGCTAGCCGACGGCGGCGTCCGGATCAAGGAGAGCCCCGACGCCTTCCTTCCCTTCATGGCCTGCGGCGCGATCATCAACGCGAACAACGCCGGCCTGCCGGAAGACCTGGGCGTCACGCTCAACTGCCGCTACGTCTACCGGCCGCCGTTCGAGGTGCCGGACGTCGAGACGAAGACCGGCAACCTCACGCTCACGTACGCCACCCAGATCCACGTCGCGGTCGTCGAGATCGACCCCGAGACCGGCGCGTACGAGATCGTCGACTACGCCGCCGTCGACGACTGCGGCAAGCGGATCAACCCGCAGATCGTCGAGGGCCAGGTGATGGGTGCGACCGCGCAGGCGATCGGCGCAGCGGTGCACGAGACCTTCGAATACGACGAGGACGGAAACCTGTTGACGCCCAACTTCTACGACTACCACGTACCGCATTCGCTCGACATGCCGCCGCTCGCGACCGGCGCGACCGAGAGTCCGTCGCCGTTCACGCCGCTCGGGACGAAGGGCATGGGCGAGGGCGGCGGCGCGGGCATCCACGCCGTCTGCGCGGCGATTCAGGACGCGACCGGGCAGGTCGTGACCGACAGCCACAACCCGTACCAGCGCGTCTGGCGGCTGCTCCAGGAGGCCCAGGCGTGAACGTCTCGGGCGAGCGCGACTTCCACGCGCCACGCGAAGTCGTCTGGCGGGTGATGAACGACCCCGCGGCCATGGCGAAGACGATGCCGGGCGTCGAGAGCTTCGACGTCCACGACGACCGTCACTGGACGGCGAACGTGAAGATCCCGCTCGGCCTCGGCGGCATGAAGATGACGGTCGACATGCAGAAGATCGAGGAGCGGGAGCCCGACTTCGCCAAGATGGCGATCAAGGGCAACGGCGTCGGCGCGATCATGAACATGGAGACGTCGTTCACGCTCTCGGAGGCAGACGCCGGCGCGACCTCGATGGCGTGGAGCGCCGAGGTGAAGATCCTCGGGCCGGTCGGCTCGATGGGCCAGCGCGTCCTGCAGCCGATCGTGAACCAGCAGGTGCAGCATGTGCTCGCCGCATTGGACGGCCAGGTTCAGGAGGCGATGGGGAAGGAGTCCTGATGGCGCCTCCGCTCAGGTTCGGCGTCATGCAGCTCACGATGGAGCCGCTCGAGGAGATGCTCGCCTCGGCGCGTGCGATGGAAGAGGCGGGCATGGACACGATCTGGCTCGCCGAGGCCTATCCGTGGTGGCGCAAGCATGGCATGGAGGCGCGCTCCTCCACCGGCGTCGCCGCGCTCATGGCGCACCAGACGGGGCGCCTGACGATCGGGTGGGGGATCATCGCGGCGTCGACCCGTCATCCCGTGCAGGCCGCGATGGACGCTCGCGTCGTGCAGGAGGCGGCCGGGCCGGGACGCTTCATCCTCGGCTTCGGGACGTCGAAGATCTTCCTCAACAACACGAAGTCGCAGACGAAGAAGACGCTCGGGCCGATGCGCGACGCGGTCACGATCGCGCGCGGCGTTCTCTCGGGCGAGCGCTTCGACTACGACGGCGACACCTGGAGTGCCGACGTGCCGGCGATGGCGCCCGACGCGCACGCGCCCCGCGAGGTGCCGCCCGTCTACGTCGCCGCGACTGCGCCGAAGATGCAGCAGCTCTCGGGCGAGATCGCCGACGGCTGCCTCACGCCTTCGATCACCACGCCGGATTTCGTCCGCTACACGCGCGACAACGTCGGCGGCGAGATCGACGTCGGCTGCACCGTCGTCGCCTCGATTCACGCCGACGATCGCGATGCCGGTCGCGACGGTGCGCGCGAGATCGCGGGGATGTACCTCGCGAACAAGGTGCAGAACATCCAGGGCGCGGCCGACACGCTGCTCGAGCTCGCCGGGATCGAGCAGGACGAGATCCGGCCGGTCGCCGAGGCGATGGAACGCGGCGGTCGCCTCGCGGCCAAGGCCGAGGTCTCGGACGCGCTGCTCGACAAGTGCCGGCCGATCGCGGGCACGCCGTCCGACTGCATCGAGGCGATCGAGGAGTACCGCGACGCCGGCTGCACCCACGTGATGCTCGAGCTCTGGGGCGCCGACCGCCACGAGCAGATCCGTCTCTTCGGCGAGAAGGTGCTGCCGCAATTCCGTCGCGGATAGACACTTTGGTCGCGGACGCGCGCTCGCGGATCCGGCGCTACACGCCCGACGAGGTGCGCGCCGACGCGGACCTGCTCGTCATAGACACGCGCCCGCCGGACGAGCGGGAGCGCAGCGGCGACATCCCCGGCTCGAAGTACATCCCGTACTCGGTGCTGCCGTGGCGCGCCGATCAGACCTCGGAATGGCGAGACGAGGAGCTCGCCGGCCGGCGCATCTGTCTCGTCTGCGCGCACGGCGAGTCCTCGTCGCTGGCCGCTGCACAGCTCGTCGAGCTCGGCGTCGACGCCGGTGACCTGATCGGCGGCTACGCGGCATGGTGAGCGTCGACCGCGAGCGGCTCGTCGAGACCGCGTCGCGGCTCGTTGACGTGCCGAGCTTCACCGGCGACGAGGAGGCTGCGGCGCGCCTGATGGTCGAGCTGTACGAAGCGATCGGCCTGCAGGTGCAGTGGCAACAGGTCGAGGACGGACGCGCGAACGCGCTCGGGATCTGGCCCGGCGCCGGCGGCGGCAAGTCGCTGATGTTCAACGGCCATCTCGACACGTCGTACTCCGGCCGCGAGCCGTGGCTGCGCGGCGTGCCCGGCTTCCAGCCAGAGGCGTTCGAGCGCGACGGCCGGCTCTACGGCCTCGGGATCTCGAACATGAAGGGCGCGGTCGCGTGCTACGTCGAGGCGGTTCGCGCGCTGCAGGACGCGGGCGTCCGCCTGCGCGGCGACGTCCTGATCGCGGCCGTCTGCGGCGAGATCGAGAAGACGCAGCAGGGCGAGGCGCAGGGCGCCCAGTACCGCGGCTACGCGGCCGGAACGCGCTACCTCGTGTCGCACGGAGGCGTCGCCGACATGTGCCTGCTCGGCGAGCCGACCGAGGGCAAGGTCGTGCTCGGCCACTTCGGCGCGCTCTGGCTCCGTATCCGCGTCCACGGCGACTTCATCCACACGGCGTTCAGCGAGGGCCGGCGCGACCGCAACTCGATCCTGCGCGCGCGCGAGGTGCTCGACGCGATCCTCGAGTGGATCCCGACGTGGGAGGACGA
>DASXKE010000028.1:0-2604 GCA_036496985.1 Gaiellaceae bacterium
CTCGTAGAAGTAGCGGCGGTTGTGGAGGCCGGTCAGCGAGTCGAGGTCGGCGAGCTGCCGCGCTTCGCGAAAGCGGCGTGCGTTCTCGATCGCGGGAGCGACCCGCTCGGCGAGCTCCTCGAGCCGGCGGACGTCCTCGTCGCCGAACCGCACGTCGGGGTCGCGCGAGAAGACGCCGAGCCACCCGATCCGGCCGGCCCTGCCGATCAGTGGAACGCCGAGAGCCTCGTGAACCGCTCCGGCGGCCTGCTCCTCCGCGTAGAGGTACGAGAGCTCGATCGCGCGCGCCTCCCGCCGGTCCGGAGCTCCGGTGAAGATGCGGATTCCCGTCTCTTCTTCGTCGTCGCCGTCGGCGTCCCGGTCGAGCCCGATCGAGCCGAGCAGGCGCTGGTCACCGTCGCCGTTCGGATCGAGCTCGACCACTGCCGCATCCACCTTCGGGAGCGCGGCGACGGCCTGGAGCGTGGAGCCGATCGCGTCGTCGAGATCGATCGTCGTGGCTATCTGCCCGAGGAAGCGGCTGCGCTGGGACTCCTCCTCCGCCCGCCTGACCGCGCTCGACAGCTCGCGCGCGAGCTCGTCGAGCCTCGCCTCGAGTGTCTCGACCGTCGCGGTCACCTGGGCCTCGGCATCACGCGCCTTCCGGCCGCGCAGACGACGCACGAGCTCCACGACCGCGACGACGCAGACGCCAAGCGCCACAACCAGCCCTATGAGTAGCCAATCCATCGCAGTCCCCACGCCGCAGTGCCGAATTTTGGTTGGCGTACTCTAGGTTCGGGCCGGGATGCGAGCTACTAGCCGAATCGGTGGGTTTCTCGCTGATTGGCGGGGTTCGCGCGTCTTCGCTACCATGCCGCAGGCCGGTTGGCCGGGGCGTTTTGCCCCCGCCGACCGTCTCTTCACGAAAGGACTCGTTTGCCGACCGTCAATCAACTTGTGCGCAAAGGCCGGAAGGCTGCGAAGGCGAAGACCAAGACGCCTGCGCTCGCCGGTGCGCCGCAGAAGCGCGGCGTGTGTACGCGCGTCATGACGCAGACACCGAGAAAGCCGAATTCGGCTCTGCGCAAGGTCGCTCGCGTCCGTCTCACGAACGGCGCGGAGGTCGGCGCCTATATCCCGGGTGAGGGCCACAATCTGCAGGAGCACTCCGTCGTGCTCGTCCGTGGCGGCTCGACGAAAGACCTCGCCGGCTACCGCTACAAGATCATCCGCGCGGCCCTCGACACGGGCGGCGTCGCCGATCGCAAGCAAGGCCGCTCGAAGTACGGCGCCAAGCGAGGCTCGTGATGCCGCGTCGTGGTGAGGTTCAGGTCCGCGAGGTCCAGCCCGATTCCGTTTACGGCTCGGCGCTCGTGACGCAGGTGATCAACAAGATCATGCTCGACGGCAAGAAGTCGACAGCCGAGCAGATCGTGTACGGCGCGCTCGAGACCGTCGGGACGAAGACCGGCCGTCCGCCGGTCGAGGTGCTCGAGCAGGCCGTGAAGACGGTCACGCCGGTGCTGGAGGTACGCAGCCGCCGCGTCGGCGGCGCGAACTACCAGGTTCCGGTCGAGGTGCCGCAACGGCGCGCCCGCACGCTCGCGGTGCGCTGGATCGTCAACTTCGCGCGCGAGCGGCGCGAAAAGGGCATGCCGGAAAAGCTCGCCAACGAGATTCTCGACGCGTTGAACCAGCAGGGCGGCGCGTTCAAGCGAAAGGACGACGTCTACCGGATGGCGCAGGCGAACAAGGCCTTCGCGCACTACCGCTGGTAGACGGAGGGGGAGAGAAGAACTTGAGCACCAAGCTGACAGAACAGGCCGTCGCGCTCGACCATGTCCGGAACATCGGGATCATGGCCCACATCGACGCGGGCAAGACGACGACGACCGAGCGGATCCTCTACTACACCGGCCGCACCCACAAGATGGGCGAGGTTCACGAGGGCGCCGCCACGATGGACTGGATGGCCCAGGAGCAGGAGCGGGGCATCACGATCACGTCGGCTGCCACGACGGCGTTCTGGCGCGACCATCGGATCAACATCATCGATACGCCCGGCCACGTGGACTTTACGGTCGAGGTCGAGCGCAGCCTGCGCGTCCTCGACGGCGCGGTCGCCGTCTTCGACTCGGTAGCGGGCGTCCAGCCGCAGTCCGAGACGGTCTGGCGGCAGGCCGACAAGTACAAGGTTCCGCGCATCGCCTTCATCAACAAGATGGACCGCACCGGCGCGAACTTCTTCGCCGCCGTGCAGTCGATGCGCGACCGTCTCGGCGCCAACCCGGTGCCGGTGCAGATCCCGATCGGCTCCGAGGAGAACTTCATCGGCGTCGTCGACCTCGTCGACATGCAGGCCGTGATCTACAAGGATGACCTCGGCAAGGAGTTCGAGACGGTGGAGATCCCCGCGGAGTTGCTCGAGCAGGCGCAGGAGTACCACCACCAGCTGATCGACGCGATCTCGCACTTTGACGACGAGGTGCTCGAGGCCTACATCGAAGACGAGGGCTCGGTCACCTCCGACCAGATCAAACGCGCGCTGCGCGCGGGCACGCTGACGGACGAGATCACACCCGTCCTGCTCGGCTCGGCGTTCAAGAACAAGGGCGTGCAGCC
>DASXKE010000029.1:0-1773 GCA_036496985.1 Gaiellaceae bacterium
GATCGGCGGGGCGCTGCGCAATCCGGAGACCGCTCTCGGGTTCGTGCACCGGTCGAAGTCGAAGACCAAGGTTCCCGCGGTGCCCGTGGCATAAGCGCCCGACTCCGCCGCAGGACAGTGAGGCCGCCGCAAGGCGGTCTCGCTCGTTTTCGGAAAAGCCGCACCCAGGATCCGCGCCCGGCCCGACGCGCCCAGAGCGACGAAGGGCGACGATGATGGCATGACCACCCAGCAGACACCTCGGCTCTGTTCGCTGGAAGCGGCCGTCGGCAAGCACGAGACCTGCCCCGAAGACGCCTGCCCGTTCTGGGAGCCTGGCGGCGCGGTACTCGGAGGACGGTGCGCATTCGAGGAAGTCGGCGTCGTGCCCGATGCCACGCTCGCGACCTGGCTGCTCGAGATCCGCGGACGGCTCGAGGACGCGAGCTCGGCTGAGGAAGAGCAGGCGATGCGCGCCACCTTCCATCACCTGCTCAACGATTCGCCCGAGTAGCGCCGGCCCCGGTTAGTCGGCCTCGAGGAGCCCGCGCTCGAGCGCGTAGGCGACCAGGTCGGCCCGGGTCTGCAGGCCGAGCTTCTGCATGATGTGCGCGCGGTGCGTCTCGGCCGTGCGCACGGAGATGTAGAGCTGCTTCGCGATCTCCTGATTCGTGTGACCGAGCGCGAGCAGTCGCAGCACTTCCCGTTCGCGATCCGAGAGCGGATCCTCCTCTGCCCGTTTCGCCGCCTCGGCGTCGGCGGCCACCAGCCGCGCGCCGAGCTCGGGGTTGACGTAGCGGCCGCCGGCCGCCACCTCGCGCACCGCCGCCACGACCTCGGTGTCGGCCGCCTCTTTGAGGACGTAGCCGCTCGCGCCCGCGGCGAACGCCTCCCGCACGTAGCGGGGCTCGTCCTGCATCGACAGGACGAGCACTTTCACGTCAGGGCTCTCGTGCTTCAGCTGCGGCAGCACTTCGAGGCCGGTCTGCTCGGGCATGACGATGTCGAGCAGGATCACATCGGGCTTGAGCGCCCGGGCCTGGAAGACGGCATCGCGGGCGCTCCCGGCCTCACCGACCGGTTCGACGTCCGCCTCCGCCGCGAGCAGGAGCCGCAGGCCGCTGCGCACGACCGCGTGGTCGTCGACGATGAGCACCCGGATGCTCACGGCAGAGGCACCTCGGCTACAACCGTCGTCCCGGCTCCCTTCCGCGACTCGACCTCCAAGCGGCCGTCGAGCAGGGCGAGCCGCTCGCGCATCCCGAGGATCCCGACACTCTCCTCGCGCACGTTTCTTTGGTCGAAGCCCGCGCCGTCGTCCTCGATCACCGCAGCCACGGTCGAGGTCCGACGGACGACCGAGACGCTGACGTTCTCGGCGCCGGCGTGCTTGACGATGTTCGTTAGCGACTCCTGCACGACGCGGTAGAGCGATGACTCTACGTCGCTCGGCAGCCGTGTCTCGCCGAGCGAGGAGTGGAAGTCGACGCGGATGCTCGACTGCTCGGCGACCGACTCGGTCAGCCGCTCGAGAGCGGGGACCAGGCCGAAGTCGTCGAGCACCGCGGGACGAAGTTCGACGGCGAGCCTCCGCACGTCCTGCAGTGCGTCCACGACGAGCTGTCTCAGCTCGGCCAGCGCTCGTGCGCCGGACTGCCCGGCGAGCGCCTCCTCGAGGGGCTTCAGTCCGAGCAGGATCGACGTCAGCGCCTGACCGGTCTCGTCGTGGAGTTCGCGCGCGAGCCGCCGGCGCTCGACCTCCTGGGCTTCGACAACCCTTCGCACTGCGTCGCG
>DASXKE010000030.1:0-8074 GCA_036496985.1 Gaiellaceae bacterium
CTGCCTCGATCAGCTTCGCAACCCTGCCGGCGTCGGCCTCGGTCGTGTCGCGATACGGGCCGATCCAGGTCGCGGTGTCGAGGACGTACTCGACGTGCGCGTCGCCGTGACGCGTGCCGCTCATGAACGTGACGGCGGAGAGGAGCGGCCAGTCGCCGTGCGCCGCCACGATCTCCTCGGCTCCGAGCCCGTTCTGGATCGTCATCACGGTCGCGTCCGCCAGCGTCCCTTCCAGCCGCGCGGCCAGCGGGTCGAGGTCGGTGCTCTTGCAGGCGAGGATCGCGAGGTCGCCGTCCGTGGGCAGCGCGGCAGGATCCGCCGTCGCGTCGAGTCGCGCGGTGAAGTCGCTGCGCCCGGACACGCGAAGGCCCCGCTCACGCAGCACGGCAGCGTGCTCGTCGCGCCGCGTGAGCACCGTCACGTTGGCGACCCGCGCGAGATGCGCGGCGAGGAGCGAGCCGATCGAGCCCGCCCCGGCAACGACGACCTTCGTCACGCTTCGACTGCGACTGCGCCGGTCTCGCGCTGGATCACGGGGATGACGTGCTCGGCGAAGAGCTCCTGCGCCTTGATCGCCTTCCAGTGCTCGACGCCGCCGGGATTTGTCGTGATCGCGATCTCGGTCAGGCCTTCGCAGACCTCGATCGTCTCACGGATCCGCTGGATCACGTCCTCCGGCGTGCCGACCCAGACGATGTCGCCGGCGACCATGTCGTCGTACGGCGTCGCGGCGAGCTTCTCCATGATCCCGGCGGCGTAGAAGCCGTAGCCGGCGGCGTTGAGCGCGTCGGCAGGCGGCACCGGGTGGTCCGTCAGCGGGGAGGCGTTGCCCTTGAGGAAGCCCGGCATGTGCGTTTCCGCCTCGCGCAGCGCGAGCTTGCGGTCGTCGTCGATGTAGCAGGCGTGGATCCAGATGATGTCGGGCGTGGTGCCGTACTCGGCGCACTTCGCGCGGTAGAGGTCGAGCTGCTCGGAGAGCGCGGCGTATGGCAGGAGCGGCGGCACCGCGACCGCCCAGCCGTGCTTCGCCGCCAGGTCGTAGGTGCGGTCGGAGGTGCCGCCGAGCACGACGCGGAACTTGTGCCCGCTGAACGGGATCACCTGGCTGTCCTTCACGTTCCAGTACTCGCCCTCTTGGCTGACGACGTCGGAGTGCAGCGCCTCGACGAAGAGGTCGAGAGCCTCCTCGTAGCGTGGCCGCGAGGTCTCGTCGAGCGGCAGCCCGGATGGGAGCGGGATCCAGCCGTGGCCGCGGCCGACGCCGAACTCGTAGCGGCCGCCGGTGAGGAGCGAGAACTCGTGGATCTGGGCCGCTAGGACGAGCGGATTGTGGTACGGCAGGACGTGGAGCATCGTGCGGAAATTGATCCGCTTCGTCCGCGCGGCCGCCATCCCGAACAGCCCGAACGGATTTGCCGAGGCCGAGAACTTCGGGAAGAAGAAGTGCTCGATCGCGGCGTACGCGTCGTAGCCGAGCCGGTCGGCGTTCTCGATCTGCTCGAGCACCTCGCCGTAGAGCCGGTCGTACGACTTGCCCGGCCAGCTCTGGACTTCGGTGTAGATGCTGAACCTCATGTCGTCGCCCTCGCTTTCTCGAGATCGGCCACGGGGCGCCGCCGCCGTGGCAGGGAGAACTCGCGGCCGCCGGTGATGCCGGCGGGACGCAGGATGAGCACCACCGCCATCAAGGCGCCGAGCACGATCTCGGCCGTCCCCGACGGGACCGTCAGGTGCCAGCCGAGCACGTCGACGGTGTTCGTCGCGGCTGAGAAGAAGGAGTAGATCCCGTTCAGCGCGAGCGTGCCGACGACCGCGCCGAGCAGGCTCCCGGCGCCGCCCACGACGAGCATCGCGAGCGTGATGAACGTCAGATCGAGATAGAGGTTCCCGACCTGGAGTGGCAAGAGATGCACGTACACGCCGCCGGCGAAGCCCGCGAGCGCACCCGAGAGCGCGAAGGCGAGCAGACGCTGCCGGTACGTCGAGATCCCTGCGGCAGCGGCCGCCGCGTGATCCTCGCGGGTCGCGCGGAGCATGCGACCGAAGCGTGTGCGCTGGTAGGCGTACGCAACGACGACGCAGATGAGGGCGGCGATCGCCGCCTGCCAGATCCCGGTCGTCTGCGGCACCGACGAGAACGCGTTCAGGCCGGGGCCGATCGACTGCTCGTACGTGAGCACGTTGTAGGTGATTCCGAGTACGGCGAAGGTCGCGATGCCGGCAGCCAGGCCCGACAGGCGCATCAGCGCCAACCCGACGGCGAGCGCGAAGATGGCGCCGGCCCCGGCCGCAAACGCGAGCGACGCGACGTTGCCGACGTTGTGGGTGAGCAGGAAGTGCGAAAGGCCTGGCATTGTGACCTTCTTCTGACCCTCGGGAACGGTGAGTACCCCGGCCGTCCAGGCGCCGACCGCGACGAAGCTGATCGTCCCGAACGAGAGGACGCCCGAGTTGCCGATGAAGACGTAGAGCGCGATCACGATCGCGACCTTGATCAGCGTGTCGAGGAAGTAGGCCTGGAGGTAGCTCGAGACCACGAGGCCGAGGAGCGCTGTCGCGAGCACGAGCACGGCGGGCGCGAGCAGCTCCGGGAGCCGGCGGGCCTGGGTCATACGCGCTCCACCACGGCACCGCCGCGCGTGAAGAGCCCGTTCGGCCGGACGAGCAGCACGACGATCACTGCCGCGAAGATGAAGCTCGGCAGGTACTGGCTCTGGTTCGACGGGAGGATCCCGCCCAGCAATCCGAAGGCGAACCCGATCGAGAAGCCGCCGAGCGTGGCGGGGATGGGCCTGTTGAGGCCGCCCAGCACGACGCCCATCAACACGTAGATCGTCTCCGGCAAGGCGAACGTGCTCGTGATCTGCGGCTGCTCGACGCTGAGCATCACGGCGGCGGTCGCGGCGAGCAAGCCGGAGAGAATGACGGCGCCGCCGATCACTCGGTTCGCGCGGACGCCGAGCATCCGCGCCGTCCGGAAGTCCATCGAAGCGGCCCGCATGTGCAGACCGACGGGCGTGCGCGTGAGCAGGAGCTGGAGCAGCACCAGGCAGCCCGCGGCCGTCGCGATCGCGATGATGGCGATCTTGCGGATGAAGACGCCGTGGATGTCCCACGGCGCCTGCAGCACCGCGAGCGATCCGGCGGTCTTGCCGAATGAGCCGAAGGCGATGAGGGCGATGTTCTGCAGGACGAACGCGACGGCGAAGGTCGCAACCAGCATCACCGCGGGCGAGTGCGTCCGCAGCGGCCGGAAGACGAGATGATCCATCAGCACCGAGAGCGCAAGCACGACGCCGAAGCAGAAGAGGATCGAGAGCCAGTTCGGCAGGCCCCACTGGTCGCCGTACGCGAGCGCGAAGGCGCCGGCCATCATCAGCTGGCCGTAGGCGAAGTTGACGAGGCGCAGGACGCCGAAGACGAGGCCGATTCCGACCGCCATCAGCGCGTAGATCCCACCGAGCGCGAGCGCGTCGGCGAAGACCGGCCACGAGAGATTGGCGAAGGCGACGATCATGCGAGATAGGCCGCCACGAGCCGTTCGGTGTCGCCCGCGTCCTTCGGGCCGAGAGTCAGGCGAAGCTCGCCGTTCGCGAGGACATGTGATTCGTCGGCGAGCGCGACAGTCCGTTGGGCGCGCTGCTCGACCAGGAGGACGGCGAGCCCGGCGTCCCTGATCTGGGTCAGGGCCTCGAAGACGACGTCGACGATCTTCGGGGCGAGCCCGAGCGAGGGCTCGTCGAGCAAGAGAACAGCGGGGTCGGAGGCGAGCGCGCGGCCGATCGCGAGCTGCTGCTGTTGCCCGCCCGACAGCGCGCCTGCATGGCGCGCGCGGAACTCGCGCAGCATCGGAAACAGGTCGTAGGCGCGAGCGAGGCCGCCGCCGTTGCTCTGCTTGCTCCGGGCGGCCAGCCCGAGGCGAAGATTTTCCTCCACTGTCAGCTCGCCGAAGATGCGCCGCCCCTCGGGCACCAGCGCGACACCCCCGCGCGCGACGTCTTCGGGCCGGCGTCCGACGAGCGAGCGGTCGCCGAGCCGCACGTCGCCGCCGCTGATCGGCGCCGAGCCCATGATCGCGTGCAGCGTCGACGACTTGCCGGCCCCGTTCGGGCCGATTAGACCGACGATCTGGCCGGGCTTCACCTCGAGCGACAACCCACGCACGGCCTCGACCGCTCCGTAGCGGACCGAGAGGTTCTCGACCGCAAGGGTGGGGGTGGTCATTCGACCTCCTCGGCAGCCGCGCTCTCGCCGAGATAGGCGGCGGCGACTCCCAGATGATTGCGGATCTCCTGCGGCGTGCCCTCGGCGAGCGTGGTCCCCTGGTCGAGCACGTGGACCCGCTCGCAGACGTCGAGCACGAGCGCGACGTTGTGATCGACGAGCAGCACGCCGGCACCGCGGTCGCGCACCGTGTTGACGGCGGTCGCGAAGTCCGGCACCTCGGCCTCCGACAGTCCGGCCGCCGGCTCGTCCATCAGCACGTAGCGCGGATCCATGGCGAGCGCCCGCGCAACGCCGAGCCGGCGCTCGTCGCCGTGGGACAGGTCCGACGCCGGACGATCCGCGTAGTGCGCGAGGCCGAGCAATCCGAGCAGCTCGCCGGCTCGGCGTTGCGCCTCGCGTCCGGAGGCGCCGGCGCCGAGCGCCGAGACCTCGACGTTCTCGCGCACCGTCAGGCCGCGGAACGCATGGCTGTGCTGGAAGGTCCGCGCCAGCCCGTGACGTCCACGCCGGTGCGCCGACCAGCGCGTCACGTCGCGGTCCTCGAGCATGACGCGCCCGCTGCTCGGCCGGTCGAATCCGCTGAGGACGTTGACGAGCGTCGACTTGCCGGCCCCGTTCGGCCCGATCAGCCCGACCACCTCGCCCTGGCGCAGTTCGAGCGAGACGTCCCGCAGCGCTTCGATGCCGGCGAACGAACGGGACACGGAGGAGGCCCGGAGCGATGCTCCAGGCCTCTCCGTCTGCTGCTGTGCTGCCTCCGTCAAGCCCTACGAGTCCGGGCTGTTCGGGACCTTCTTGGCGCGGATCAAGCCCTTCTCGATCGGCACGTTGTTGTTGATCTCGATCACGCGGTACTGGCGACCGAAGACCGAGTGCAGCTTCTTCGAGAAGCTGACCTTGCCCGAGATTGTCGGGACGTTGTGGAACTTCTGCATCACCGCGGCGAGCTTCGAGCCGACGAGGGAGCCGTGGGCCCGCTTGATCGCCGTGACGACGCCGTCGATCGCGGCCGGGCCGGTGATGAAGCCACCGGTCGCGGCCTTGATCTGGGACGCGAGCTTGTTCACGGCCGGGTTCGGGTCTTTGCCGAACGCGTTCGCGTACGTCACGTACCAGTAGTTCGTGACCTTCGGATTGAGGCCCCCGACCCAGTACGTACCGTCACCGGCCCACGAGTTGAGCACCGGCGTCTTGTTCCCCGCCGTCCGCATGCCGGTGAGGAACGGCCCGAGCGAGCCGTATGCGCCGGCGGTGACCGTGACGACGACGTCGGACTTGTGGCCGTTGACGCCGGTCACGGCGTTGCCGACGTTGTTGCCATGGAAGGCTGAGTCCTGGTACGTCGTCTCGTAGTTGATCTTGCCGCCGAGCTGCTCGAAGCGCGCCTTGAACGCGGTGACGACGGCCTTGAAGTAGACGATGACGGTGTCGGTGGCGAGATCCGCCGTCTTCCAGCCGTGATCCCAGGCGACCTGGGCCATGGCCGAGCCTTCGTCCTGCGCGACGTTGCCGAAGCTGAAGGCGAGCTTTCCCTTCGAGCCGAACCGTTTCGGGCCCATCTGGTCGGTGCCGATGCACGGCGCGATCGTGAGCAGGCCCTTGTTGATCGCCGGCTGCACGACCGGAGCGGCGAGATCGACGTCGCAGGTCGTGAACATGATGTTCACGCCTTCGCTGATCAGCTTCGACGCGCACGCGCTCGAGTCCGCCGTCTGGTCGCCCTGCGTGTTACACGTCTTGAGGACGATCTTGCGGCCGTCGACGCCCTTCTTGTCGACCTTGGCGATCTCGAGCTTCGCCGCGGCGAGCGCCGGCGCGTCGAACGGGTTCATCGGCCCGCCGTTCGCCCCGTCGTACGCCCAGCCGATGACGATCGGCTTCTTGCCTGCCGCCGAATGTGTCCTGGCCGCAGCGGTCGCGGCGAGGACGAGCGCCAAGGCGGCGACGATCACGAGCGCCCACCGCGCACGCTTGCTTACCCTCATGTTTCTCCTCTCTGGCCCACGACCGCAGCCGTGACCCTCCTGTTCAGCCAGCACTGGGTGAATGCCTCCCGACCGCGGCGCGCGAGCTCGGCGGCGTCGAGATCCCAGAGCGAGTCGGGATACGCGTTGCCGAAGGCACCGTTGTCGGAAAAGATCTCGAGGTCGTAGAAGCCCTCCCAGCCCACCTCTTCTAAGACGCCCAGAATCGCGGGTAGGTCAGCAACTCCGTCACCCGGCAGGACACGATCCGCCCAGCCACGCGTCGGCTCCCGCCAGTCGTTCACGTGCACGCCGGCGAGCAGGTGCGCGTAGCGGGGGAGCTCGTCCAGCACGTCGGAGTTCCATAGGTGCCAGACGTCGAACTGGATTCCGATCGCCGCGCTGCCAACCTCGGCGATCAGCTCGGCCGCCTCGCCGAGGGTGGAGATCAGCGACCACTCCTCGAGGCCATCGCGCTGGAACGGCTCGAGCGCGAGCCGCACGCCAGCGCTCTCCGCCTCGCGGGCGACCGTGCGCAGCCCGTCGACGGCGATCGCACGAGCCTCGTCGGGGCTGAGGTCTCCTGCGGGACCGGTGAAGCAGAGCACCGCGCTCGGCTCGAACCGCGCGAGCCGGTGCACCGAGGCACAGAGCGAAGCGATCCGCTGCTGGGGATCGTCCGGGCCGGGCAGGAGCGGCAGCGGCAGGATCGACGGGACGGCGGGGACGGCGGTCGCCGACCCGAGGCCGCTCGCGGCGAGCTGTGCGCGCGCCTCCTGGTCCGATCCCTCGCCGAGCTTCAGCTCCCAGATCCCGATCCCGTCGAACCCGGCAACCGCATAGGCGCGCAGGTCGTCGGCGAAGCTCGCGGCGAGCGTGCTCACCTGCGAGATCGAGAGCGGCGGCAGTTGCTGAGTCGTCATCGACACCGAGGGAGTGATCGTCGCACGGGTTTGACCTTTGATCAAGCTGCCTCGGCGTCTGACCGCGGTGTCGAGGGAAGCTGGATCACACCGCCCTTGCTGGTTCGTCCGATCCTTCCTGTACCAGTCTCACCCGCAGAGAGCACTACTAGGGAGGACGAATCTTCATGAACCCCAAAGGCAAGCCGAGCAACCTTCAGGCGTCCCATCCAGAGAATCGCCACGCCCAGAAAACGGGCGTGTACTCAGAGCGCCGAAGGGCCGAGAAGGCCGGCGAGGTGCGGCAGGCGATGGACAAGGATCTCAAGGGATTTCTCGCTCAGGATGCCCTGGACGCACTCGCGCAGGCCGTAGCAGCGTCGGAGCTTATGGCCCAGGACATCGCGGAGCAGGGTGTCACCGATGGGAAGGGGAAGCTTCGGCGCGTTGTTGGCGCCCACGCCCGCGGCCTCAAACTGCGCCTCGACCTCGGCCGGGAGATCGAGGCCGGACTAGCCGTTTCCGCGGCTGAGGCCAGGCACGCCGAACCCTGGAGTCAGGACGAAGGTCGCCGTCTCCTTCGAAACATCGCACACAACACCGTCAGTGCCCCGGCGGCAAGCATCAAGGCAATCGAAATGTTGAATCTGTTGGATGAACAGGCGGCACCGAGCGACTACAACCGCGAGTTTTTCGACGAACTCATGAACATGCCGCTCGAGAAACTCGAGCGCGAGGTAGCTGCCCTAAGTATCCCTATTACAACGGGTCGGAGGCGCGGGCCGGGCGAGGAGAAGGCACTGGAGCCACTACTGACTCTCATCCGGAGACTGGCCTCCCAGGGCACGATCCAGAACCACGATCTCACAGATCTCCAGATGTTGATATTCGAGCTCTCCAACCCGCGTACGGCCTCTATGTCAACGAACGCGGACGAGTGCTGATACAAGGGGGATCAGCGCTTCTGAGCTTCGGGTACCT
>DASXKE010000031.1:0-7963 GCA_036496985.1 Gaiellaceae bacterium
AAGCCCATCTGCTTGAGCGACAGCAGGCCGAGCGTGGCGAAGACCGCGAACACGCCGACCATCACCAGCGCCGCGCTCGTCACGGTCGCAGCGGTCGAGCGGATGCCGCGATCGACAGCTTCGCGCGTCGAGTAACCGCGATCCACGAGCTCCCGGATCCGGCTGACGATGAACACGTGGTAGTCCATCGAGAGCCCGAACAGCACCGCGAAGAGGAAGAGCGGCACCCACGGCACGATCGCGCCGCTCGAGTGGAAACCGATGTAGGTGTGCCCATGCCCGTCCTGGAAGACCCAGGTCATCGCGCCATAGGCGGCCGCGACCGAAAGCGTGTTGAGCGCGATAGCGGTCAGCCCGACGGTGAGCGAGCGGAAGCAGAGCACCATCAACGTCAGCGTGAGGAGGAACACGAAGCCGAGGATGAGCGGCATGTGGTGGTCGATGGTGGACGTGAAGTCGGCGCTGCCGGCCGTCTCGCCCGTCACCGCGACCTGCACTCCCGGCACCGAGCCGATCGTCGACGGAATCGTCTGCGAGCGAAGCGTGTGCAACGCGCGCATCGACGCGGCATCGGCTCCGTCGCCGGCGAGCGGGACGTCGAGCTCGACCGTGTTGTCCGCGTGGCGGATCGTCTTCACCGGCCGGGGCACGTCCTTACGGAACGCGGCGATCTCGCGCCGGACCCGCGGCGCATCGAGACTCGGCGCATGCACGACGACGACGGCCGGTGCGCTCGTCGTGCCGAACGCCTTCGTCTCCTGCTTGTAGGCCTTCGCGACCGGGAGGTTCTGCGGAGCGTCCGAGACGCCGTCGTCCCGCGTGTGCATGTGCAGCGCAGGTGATGCGATCGCGAGCAGAAGCGCGACGGCGCCGACGACGGTGATCTTGGGATAGCGCAGAGCCGGACGCAGAACGGCTCGCGAGATCCGCGACTCGCGGTTCGTGTTGAGGAACCGCAGCCGTCCCCACTCGACGCGGTCGCCGAGCCTCGCGAGCAGCGCGGGAAGGACCGTGAGCGAGCCGATGACCGCGACGAGCACGACGAGGATCGTCCCGATCCCGAGCGAGGTGAAGACGCTGTTGCCGGAGAGCATCAGTCCGCCCGCCGCCGTCATCACGGTGAGGCCCGAGACGAGCACGGCCCGGCCCGAGGTGGCCGCCGCCCGCTGCAGCGCTTCCTCGCGGCTCGCGCCGCGGAGGCGCTCCTCGCGCTCGCGCTTCAAGTAGAAGAGCGAGTAGTCGACGCCGACCGCCATCCCCATGAGCAGGATCACGCTCGCGGTCGGGCTGGCCTCGTGGATGAACGAGCTCGAGAGGTGCGTGAGCCCGAGCGCTGCGAGCACCGCGGTGAACGCCAGCAGCACCGGGATCCCGGCCGCGAGGAATGCTCCGAACGCGAGCAGCAGGATCGCGAACGTGATGGGCAGCGAGAGCTTCTCGGCGTGCGAGAGCCCGCTCGAGACGACTCCGTTCATCGCCTGCGAGATGCTCGCGTCGCCGACCTCGGCGATCGTGAAGCCGGGGTGCGCGGCCGCAAGCTTGGTCGTCGCGTCGAGCGCCGGCTGCACTCGCGCGTCGGCCGTATCGGCATCGCCTCGGATGTCGAAACCGATCAGCGCGAGGTGGCCGTCCTTAGAGACGGAGCCGAAGTGGACGTTCCGCACGTGCTCGGTGCGTGCGAGCGTCGCGCGCGCCTCGTCGAGTGTGCGCCGGAACGCCGGCGACGAGGCGGTGAGCGTTCGCGATCGCACGAGCACGTTCTCGCTCGCGACGTTCTTGACGTGAGCCGCGGCGAGCATCTGCTCAGCGCGTGCCGCCTGGCCGTTCGTCTGCTCGGCGTCCGTCTGCGAAACCGTCCGGTGGATCCCGCCGAGCACCACCGCCGCGGCGACGAATGCGAGCCAGCCGAAAGTGGCGGTCTTCCAGTGCGCGGCGCTCCACCGGCCCGCGCGTGCTGCGAGGTTCATCTTGCCCTCCTGGGTCGTGTTCGAGATCACGACTCCAGGCTGCTCGCGCCGCCCGCCCCGCACCATGGCGGGGCCTGGCATTCGACCCTGGGGCTATCCCCAATCCCGGCGTTGCGGCTCGCGGCCGGACGCGAGCGGGCTCCCGCCTACCCGCGCAGCAGGAACCGTTCGTAGACGCGGTCGCGCAGGCCGGCCGGGAGCCGCTCGACGCGGGCACGCCGCCGCGCGTCGCGGCCGACGACGTAGCGCGCCTTCGGCCGCTCGGTCGTCAGCGCGCGCTCGACGACGATCGCGACGACGTCCGCCGGCTCGGCCCGCCGCCCCGCGGCCGCCGCCGCCTCTCGGAACGCGGCCATGCGCTTCCCGTAGAGCTCACCGAGTTCGGGCGGCAGTTCCGCAGCGAGCTCCTGAAACCGCTCGCCGCCCTTGCGCCAGATCGGCGTTGCGATCGTCCCCGGCTCGATCACGGTCACGGCTATTCCGAACGGCCGGAGCTCGACACGCAGAACATCTGTGACTGCTTCCAGCGCATGCTTCGACGCTGCGTAGGCGCCGAGGAACGGCAGCGCGCTGCGGCCCGCGATCGAGCCGACGTTCACGACCCGTCCCCGCACCGAGCGCAGGTTCGGCAGCAGGGCCTGCGTGACCGCGACGTGGCCGACGAGGTTCACCTCGAGCTGACGGCGAAGCTGCTCGAGCGGGAGAAACTCGAGTGGCATCGCGAGCGCCGTCCCGGCGTTGTTGACAAGGCCGTGCAGCGGCTCGTCTCCGAGTGCCGCTGCGGCCGCCGCGATCGTCTCCTGCTCGGTGACGTCGATCGTCACCGGCTCGAGCCGCTCCCCGGCCGCGGCGCGCAGGCGGTCTCCGTCCGCGTCGGCACGGACTCCGGCAAGCACGTGCCAGCCGGCCCGTGCGAGCCGGAGTGCAGTCGCATCTCCGATTCCGGACGACGCTCCGGTGATGAGGACGCGGCGCGCCGCGGCAGTCACTCCACGAGGAACGTCGGGTCGAGATCGCGGGCGGCGTGCCCGCCGAGCAGCGCGAGCGTGATGTCCGTTTCGGCGAGCAGCTGCCGGATCACCGCCTCGACTCCGGCCTGGCCGCCGACCGCGAGGCCGTACGCGTACGGCCGACCGACGAGTACCGCGTCGGCGCCGAGCGCCATCGCCTTGAGGACGTCGGCTCCCGTCCGGATCCCGCCGTCGACGAGCACAGTCGCGTCTGGACCGAGCGCGTCGCGCACCTCGACGAACGCGTCGAGCGCCGCGAGGGCGCCGTCGACCTGCCGGCCGCCGTGGTTCGAGACGATGATCCCGTCGACGCCGCAGTCCCGAGCGCGGACGGCGTCCTCGGCAGTCAGGACGCCCTTGACTAGCAGCGGCAGCTCGACCTGACCGCGCAGCCACTCGAGGTCGTCCCAGCTGAGGCCGAGGTTGGGGAACGTGCTGAGCATCGTCGCCGCCGCCGTCAGCAGATCCTCCTCTGGCGGCTTCTCGAGGCGCGGCAGGAACACCGGGTCGGTGAAGTACTGCGCGCAGCCCTGGCCGCTGAGGAACGGCAGATACGCACGGGCCAGGTCGCGAGGGCGCCAGCCGAGGATCAGCGTGTCGAGAGTGAGGACGATCGCGCCGTAGCCGGCGTTCGCGGCGCGCTCGACGAAGCTCGCTGCGACGTCGCGGTCGTTGATCCAGTACAGCTGGAACCAGCGCGGCGCGTCGCCCATCGCCTCGGCGATCTCCTCGATCGAATGCGAGGCGGCGCTCGAGAGGATGTAGGGGACGCCCGACGCGGCCGCGGCCCGTGCGCACGCCAGTTCGCCTTCCGGATGCGCGATGCTGAGGACGCCGACCGGCGCCAGCAGGAAGGGCGCGGCCGAGCGAGTTCCCAGCACCTCGACCGACAGGTCGCGCTCGCGGTTGCCGGCCAGCATCCTCGGACGCAGCCTGCGCCGCTCGAACGCCTCGCGGTTGGCGCGCATCGTCAGCTCTCCGCCCGCTCCACCGGCGATGTACCCGAAGGCGCCGGGCTCGAGAGCGTCCTCCGCGCGGCTCTCCCACTCGGTCGGCGAGATCGGCCACTCGGCACCTCCCGTGTAGATCGCGTTCTGCACGGAAGTCCCGTCGAAGCTCATGGCTCCGCGATCCTAACCGGGTGCCGGGGAGAGGTCGGCGGCCGCTTCGGCGATCGTCGCGACGGGGCCGACGCAGACGTCCTCGCCGTCGACGATCGCCAGCCATTCGGCGAGCGGGCGGGCCGCAAAGATCGCCGCGAGCTCGGCCGCCAGCGCCTCCTGCTCGGCGTCGAACTGGCGCTCGGCCAGGTCCGGCCGGCCGACGAGCTCGGCGAGCCGCCGGAAGAAATGCGGCTCGAGCGCTGCGACCGTGAGATGCCGGCCGTCGGCGGTCTCGTAGATGCGGTAGCAGGCGAGGCCGCCGGTGAGGAGGCGCGGCACGGTCTCATCGAGCCGATGCGAGACGAGGCGATGCGAGCCGTCCACCATCGAGATGACGAGGTGGCAGCCCTTGCCGGTGCGCTCGCGCTCGAGGAGGCCGGCGAGGATCTTCGTCACGGCGCCGAGGGCGCCCGCCGCGAAGTGGGCGACGGGGAGGGGCGGCAGCGACGGTGCGGTGTCCAACAGCGCTCCTGACCAGCCGAGGTAGTTCAGGTCGTGCCCGGCGCGCTGCTCGTGGCGGCCGCCGAGCCCGAAGCCGGTGATCGAGCAGTAGACGGTTCGCTCCGAGACCTGCTCGGGGCCGATGCCCAACCGAGCTGCAACGCCGGGCCGGAACGACTCGAGCACGACGTCCGCCTCGGCGACGAGCTCGAGCGCCGGCGCAGGATCCTGCTTCAGGTCGACCTCGATCGACTCCTTTCCGGCCCGCAGCGCCGCGTCCCAGGTCGGAGCCGTTCGACGGAGCGGATCCCCGCCGGGCGGCTCGACGCAGACCACGCGCGCCCCGAGCTCCAGCAGCTCGCGCGACGCGAACGCGCCGGGCAGATACCGGCTGAAGTCGACGACCAGCGTTCCGCGCAGCGGCTGCATCGCCGAGCGAACCTATCTCAGCAGCAGAAACACGCCGTACACGACTGCCGCGACGCCGAGAACCAAGGCGAGGTTGCGGAGACGGCTGCTCAGCCATCGGCCTGGATCAGGAGGGCTCGCCGGCCTGTTCACGCGGCGATCATCCCAGGCGGGTCGGCACGCGACAAGCTTCGAGCACGAACAAGGTGATCCGGTCGAGATAGCCGTCGACGAAGCGCGGCGGGTCGCCGTGGTGAAGCCGGTGATCGCCCTCGGGGAAGACCTCGACGTCGAGGAGCTCCGGACGCACCGCCGCGCGGAGCGCTTCGGCGCTCTCCCCGGGCGGCGTCACCTTGTCCACCGCGCCGAACAGCCCCAGGACGGGTGCCGTGATCCGGGACAACGCCGGCGCCGGGTCGTAGCCGCAGATGTCGGCGAAGAGCCGCCACACCGCCTCATTGTCGAAAGCGAACTCGAGCCCTGGGAGCTCGCGGTAGGAAACGCCGGCGGCGTCGAGCTCCTTCAGCCCGGCTTCGAGGGCTGGGCGCTCGCGCATCACCTCGATCACCGCGTCGTACGCCGCGAGCGCAGCCGGCATCTGTTCAGCCGTCAGCTTGCTCGTGAGCGAGTAGCGCTCCTGTTGCGCGGGCACGACGGCGCCGCCGGAGCTCGGGATGACGAATGCGACCGGAACGCCGCGCGAGGCGGCCTCGACGATGACCCAGGCACCCTGGCTGTGACCGAACAGGCCAGTGGGAAGGCCGGGAGCGCTCTCCGCCCGGAAGACGGCGAGCCCGGCAAGGAGATCGTCCGTCTGCGCTTCGATCCCGGCCTCCAACCAGCTTCCGCCCGAGCCTCCGACTCCGCGCTTGTCGAACGAGCACACGGCGATTCCCGCTGCGAGCAGGTGCTCCCTGATCGGCGGAAAGAACACGTCGTTGTCCCGGTCGGACGGCCCCGAACCGGGATGCATCAACACGCCTGCGACCGCGTCACCGTCGGGACGCCAGAGCGTCCCGGCGAGCCGGACACCGCCCGAGTCGGCCTCGATCTCGATTGAAGTCATGCGGCCATTCTCGCCGCGTGGCTACGTGAAGGGCTCCCGTTCCTGGGCGAGAGGGACGACGACCGCGCAAAAGGCCAGCGGCACGAAGGCGAGCAGACAGACGACGCCGATCGCATGAGCCCACGGAGCGTTGGCGATGGTGAGGAAGCCGAAGCCGGCGACCAGGCAGGCGCCTGCCGCGCGGACGAGGAGGCGTGGCGCGAACCGGTGTCGAGTCGTGCCGGCGGTCGCGAACGCAGGCTGTTCCGCCGCCATGAATCGGCCGCTGAGCTCGAGCCGAAAGAGGTATGCGAGCGCGGGGAAGACGATGAGGCCGCCGGCGAGGACCACGACGACGACGGCGACAAGCGTGTCGTGGCCGGCTGCGGCCTGGTCGACCGTGAGCCCGGGGAGGATCGTCGGCCAGCGCGCGAGGGCCCAGCCTGCGACGACCGCTGCGACGGCAAGGGCAGCGCTGTAACGAGCCGGCTCGTAGCGCCGTCGGTGGACGAGAGCGAGGGTCGCCGCCCCGGCCAGCCCGGACACGATCACTGCGGGGAGCGCGCGTGCGCTCAGCAGCGAGTGGAACAACGCGTGGTCGTCGAACCCGAGGACGACGATGCCTCCGGCTGCGACTGCCCCCGTGACGACTCCGGCGCCGAGGGCGCGGACGCGGAAGGCCTGCTCCAGCTCCGGCTCGCGGTCGCGCGCGGCATCGGCTGCGAGGTAGACCGCCGCCAGGTAGGCGGAGATGGCCACTGCGAGCACGCCGATGGAGATCGCGGCCGGATTGAGCCAGCTCGACCACAGGTTGCCCGCCGCGTTGCCGACCGGGACGCGATCGGTCGCGATCGCTCCCACCGCCGCGCCGAGCGCGAACGGCGTGAGGATGGACGAGACCGCAAAGATCGTGTCGATCCGCCCGGACTCCCGTGGAGTCGTCGCTCCGGCCCGCAGCCCATAGGCAGCGCCGCGAAAGACGATCCCGATGGCGGCGATGAACAGCGGGATCGCCAGAGTCGAGGCGATCGATCCGAATGCGGTCGGATAGGCGGTCCAGAAGACGGTGAGCACGAACACCAGCCAGACGTGGTTCGCCTCCCAGACCGGCCCCATCGAATGGTGCGCCTCCTCGCGAATCCGTTCCGCGCGCCCGCCCCGGCCGGCGAACAGCTGCCAGAAGCCGGCACCGAAGTCCGCGCCGCCGAGCACCGTGTAGAGCGTGAGCCCCACCAGCACGAAGACGAGAGGGAGCGCCTCGAGCATCTGCTAGACCGGCTCCAGTCCGGGGGAGGGCTCGGCCGGCAAGTCGAGCGCGCGCCGCGAGAGCCTCAGGAGCACCCACGTCAGCCCGATCGCGACCACCACGTAACTTGTGGCGAGCGTTGCGTATCCCACCGGGATCCCGCTCGCGCCGGTCACCGCATCGGCGGTTCGCATCACGTGGTAGACGACCCACGGCTGGCGGCCGACCTCGGTGACCACCCAGCCGGAGATCAGGGCGACGACCGAAAGCGGGCCCGCCGCGACAAGCGCGCGATAGAACCAGGTTGACTCCGGCAGGCGCTTGTGCCGGATCCAGATTGCGACATAAAAAACGCCGAGCAGCGCCAGCAGCGTCCCGATCCCGACCATGGTCTGGAACGCGATCCGCACCACGTTGACCGGCGGTCGATCGTTCGCGGGGACGGCGTCGAGGCCTTGCACCGTCGCGTTCCAGCTGTGGAACGAGAGCAGCGAGAGCAGGTGCGGGATCTCGATCCCGCCCTTGATCTGGCCGCTCGCCGTGTACCAGCCGCCGATGTGCTCGGCCGCGCCGCTCGTCGTCTTGGACAGGCCCTCGAACGCCGCGAGCTTTGTGGGCTGGGTGGTGGCGACGTCACGCGCCGCCCAGTCGCCGACGAGAACCTGCACGGGCGACGCGAGCGC
>DASXKE010000032.1:0-6565 GCA_036496985.1 Gaiellaceae bacterium
CGGGCCGGTGTACTGGATCTACGGCTTCAAGACCGGCACGTGGTGGCCGTTCGTGCCGAGCGGCAAGGAGCACGAACGGGACAACGCCCGCGAGCTGGAGCTGAAGGCGAAGCTCGAAAAGGAGCTTCCCGTCGAACCCGACCTGAGCAAGTGGCTCGCGCTCTTCGACGCACCGATCTGACCAGGCGAGAGACGCGAAACGGCTTCAGTCGGTCTGACCCTGACCGGGAAGGCGTGATCTAGCGCGGGCCGAGGCTGATGGTGAGCCGGACGCTCGAGCCGCGCGCGAGTGTCTTGCCCCACCCGGGGTACTGCCCGACGACGACGCCGGGCGCAAAATGGTTGTGCTTGCTGACGACCTCGCCGACGCTGCAGTGCGCCTTCTCGATCGCCCGTGACGCGCCAGCCAGCTTCAGCCCGATGGCGATCGGGACGTTACACATCGCGCTCGGCGATGGGCCCGGGTCGTACGTGTTCGTGCCCGCTCCGTCCTCGACGGCCTGCTGCCAGGTGTAGTTGTAGGCCGGCTTGTAGGCCGCGTTGCCGCCGACGAAGAGATACGTGTAGCCGCGGTGGTGGTTCGAACCGCGTCCCACGGCCGCGCCCATGGCAGCGTTCGCGCCGTATTTCCACAGCACGGAGTGCCTGTGCCCCCAGCAGCGCGAATGATCGGACCGCGTGCAGCGCGGGTTGGTAGCCCCTAGCCCGTCATTCCACACCCACGTCTCGTACGCCATCGGCGCGTTGTGGAACGCGCCGGCCCAGCCCGGCCACCAGACGGTGAGGCCGGTCGTGTGGCTCGGGTGCGGATCGTCGACCCGCCAGACGCCGCTCACAAGGGCGTCGTGATCCAGTTGCGCCGTCATTCCAGGGATCGGCGGGAGTCCGTACTGGACGCGGTCGAGGTTGACGAGGATAAAAATCTGCTCCGGTGCCGGGAGCGACGGGAAGTCCGCCGGGAGCGCGTACGGCGGCAGGTGAACACGCGACCGCGCCTTGTCGAGGTAGTACACGGCGGCGTTGATGCACTCCGTGCCGGTCGGAGCGCCGCGGCACTGGCTCGGCAGCCGCCCGATCCGCGTGTTGTGCGGGGGATCTTTCCCACCCCAAGCGGCCGACCCGCTCGCCACGACGACCAGTGCGAGGGCAACCGCACTCGTGGGAATGAAACCTCTCAGCAGACGTGTAAAGACCATTGCACCGTGAATCGGTCAGGCGGAAGATCGCCTTGATACCAGAAGGCGGGAGCACTGGTCTAGGCGATTGACCTCACCCCCGAAGCAGATATGTGCACCGGCACGGGCCGAGCGAAAGCGCGTGTGCGTCACTTCTCCCCCCTCTGAGGCCTCGTTGACCGGCCCAGATTATCCGGGGCCTCGGGCGTCATTCCCGAACACTGGCCCAGGCGACCGTCCTGCGCCTAACGGCAGAACGTATCCCAGAGTCTCCCAAGTCCGTTTGGACGATGCATCGGCCACTTCGGTGGTCATTCTTGTCCTCTTTTGAAGGAGCCCTCAATGCCTCTGCTTTGGATTCTCGTCATCGCCTTGATCATTCTTGCGGTCGCCGGCGGGGCGGCCGTCAGCAGCTTTCTCTGGCTCGTCCTGATCATCGCTCTGATCGTCGCGGTCTTCGCGTTTCTCTCGGGCCGTCGAGCCGTCTAACCCGGCGGCGGCAAGAAACAGCACGGAGCGAGCCGGAAACCACGCTTTCCGGCTCGCGGAGTTCCTTCGGCTAGCTACGAGACAGGCTTGCCCATCTCGCGGGCGATCTCGGAGAGAGCCGCGAGGCGCTTCTCGAGCGGCGGGTGATCCATCATCCACTCGCTCATGTTCGTCTTCCAGTTCGTCGGGATGATGAAGAACGCGTTCATCCCCTGCACCTCGCGCAGGTCCTGCTGCGGGATCTGCGTGATGCCGCTCGAGATCTTCTGGAGCGCGCTCATCAGGTTCTCGGGCGCGCCGGTCATGATCGCGGAGCCACGGTCGGCCGCGTACTCGCGATACCGCGAGATGGTGCGGATCAGGATGAAGCTGATCGCGTAGACCACGATCGAGACGAGCAGGACGATCAGCCACACCGGCGTCTGGTTGTTGCCGTTGCTCCGGTTGCCACCGCCGCCGCCGAAGCCTCCGAACATCCCCGCATAGAGACCAAAGCGCGTCAGGAGCGCGGCGAGCATGGCGAAGAAGCTCGCGACCGTCATGACGAGAACGTCCCGGTTCGCGATGTGGGAGAGCTCGTGGCCGAGCACCGCCTCGAGCTCCTGCTCGTCGAGCTGGTGCCAGAGCCCGCTCGTCACCGCAACTGCCGCGTGCTTCGGGTTTCGGCCCGTCGCGAATGCGTTCGGCACATTCGTGTCCACGACCGCGATCCGCGGCTTCGGCAGGTTGGCCATCGCGCAGAGCCGCTCGACCATCGCGTGCAGGTCGGGCGCCTCCTCTGCCGTGACGATCTTGGCTCCCGACGCGCGGAGCGCGATCTTGTCCGAGGTGTAGTACTGGAAGAAGGCCAGGCCGACGACGATCAGGAGCATCGGCGCGAGACCGACGTTGAGGAAATAGAAGAGGACGACCGCGAAGACGACGTAGAGCAGGCCGAGGAGGCCGGTCGTGAAGAGCATCCGTAGCGAGAGCCCGCGGTCCCGTCCAAAGTTTTTGCGTTTCATGCCGCGAATGGTACTCCGGGGGAACATCTCGACCGGTTACCGCACCGGTGGTCTTACGGCTTCATTAGAGTCCTGCGCGGTGCCTCGCCGCGCACTCATCGCAGCCGCCGCAGTGCTCGGCGCCGTCGCGCTCGCCGGCTGCGGCTCGCAGGGCGTTGCCTCGCCGACGCCGGAAACCGTGATCGGCACGGTGTCGACCACCGCGAACCTGCTCCCGATCGTTCCCGCCACCCATCTCAAGGGCGACCCGGCGAAGGGGAAGGGCATCTACGCGAGCGCCGGTTGCGGAGGCTGCCACACGCTCGCCGCCGCACACTCGACCGGCACGATCGGGCCGAATCTCGACCAGCTCAAGCCCGACTACCGCGCCGTCACCTCGCAGGTCACGAACGGCGGCGGCCCAATGCCGGCGTTCAAGAGCCGGCTCAGCCCGCAGCAGATCGCCGACGTGTCCGCCTACGTCGTCGACTCGACCGGCGGCACGGCGCCGTAGAGCTCCCTCCCGCGTTTCCGGCGCCCGCCGCCGCCTTCGCATTCGACCTCGACCGGACGCTCATCGCCGAGGACGGCGCGCTGCGGCCGCGGACCCGGGAGGCTCTTGCGCGGACGCGCGCCACCGGTGCCCACGTCATCGTCGTCACGGGACGGATGTTCAGGGCGGTGCGGCCGTACCTCGAGCAGGCGGGGCTCGACGATCTCGTCGTCTGCTACCAGGGCGCGGTCGTCGCCGATCCCACGACGGGTGAGTTCCTGCTCCACGTCCCGATTCCGCTGCCGGAGGCGCGCGAGGCCATGGACGCGGTCGTCGAGGCCGGATTCCACCTCAACTGCTACCTCGACGACCTGCTCTACGTCGCCGAGGTGACGCCGGAAGCTCGGCGTTACGCCGACTTCCAGCACCTGGAGATCCACGCCGTCGGCGACCTGCGTGCCTGGCTCGAGCGCGGGCCGACCAAGCTTGTCGCGGTCGGCGATCCCGACGCACTCGACGAGCTCGAAGCAGAACTGTCGCCGCGCTTCGCAGGACGTCTCTTCATCTCGAAGTCGCTCCCCTACTTCCTCGAGTTCGCCCACCCGGACGTGAGCAAGGGGAGCGGGCTCCAGTTCGTCGCCGACCGGCTCGGGTTCGGCCCCGCGGAGACGGTCGCCGGCGGCGACGGCGAGAACGACCGCGAGCTGCTCGACTGGGCCGGCTTCGGAGTCGCCGTCGCGAACGCCCATCCCGACGTGCTCGCGCGCGCCGATCTCGTCGTGCCCTCGGTGCAGGAGGAGGGCATCGCTCTCCTGCTCGAGGCGTACCTAGACTCCGTCGCATGATCGATGCGCGCGCAGCTCGCAACGAGCCGGACGAGTACCGTCGCCGGCTCGCGCGCAAAGGCGCAGCGGAGGCGTTCGACTCCTGGCTCGCGGCAGACGAGCGGTGGCGCGAACTCGTGCCCCGCGTCGACGAGCTTCGCGCCCGCACGAAGGTGAAGGGCAAGCCGACGCCGGAGCAGCTCGAGGAGCTACGCGGCGTGAAGGAGGAGCTGCAGACAGCCGAGCAGGAGCTGGCCCAGGCGGAGGCCGCTCGAGACGACGTCGGACTGCGCATCCCGAATCCGCCGGCAGACGACGTACCCGACGGCGCGACGGAAGACGCCGTTCGCGTGGAGCGCGTCGTCGGTGACCCGCCCCAGCTCGCCGCCCCGCAGGAGAGCCTCGAGCTTGGCCGCTTCGAGATGGAGCGCGCGGCCCGGATGAGCGGCGCCCGCTTCGGCTACTGGGTCGGCGACACGGGCCGGCTCGCCCTGGCGCTCTACCGCTACGCGCTCGACCGGCTCGCCGACAAAGGCTTCGTCACCGTCCTGCCGCCGGTGCTCGTGCGCAAGGAAGCGCTCATCGGCACCGGCGCCTTCCCGTCCGACGAGCAGAACGTCTACGCGATCCCGGAGGACGGCCTCTACCTCTCGGCGACCGCCGAGATCCCGCTCGCGAGCCTGCACGCCGGCGAGATCCTCGAGGCGGACGCATTGCCGCTTCGCTACGTCGCCTTCTCACCGTGTTTCCGCCGCGAGGCGGGAGCGGCAGGCAAGGACACGCGCGGGATGATCCGCGTCCACCAGTTCAACAAGGTCGAGCAGTTCGCGCTCACAGTGCCCGAGCAATCCTGGGACGAGCATGAACATCTGCTCGCGAACACCGAGTAGCTCGTACGCGACCTCGGGGTTCCCTATCGCGTCGTCGTCCTGCCCGCAGGGGACATGTCGGCCGCTTCGGCGAAGACATACGACGTCGAAATCTGGTTCCCGAGCCAGGACCGATACCGCGAGACGGCGTCGATCTCGAACACGACCGACTTCCAGGCTCGGCGACTGGGGATCCGCTATCGCGACGGCAAGAGCCCGGAGCCGCTGCACATGCTCAACGGCACCGCGGTCGTCGACCGCATGGCGCTGGCGGTGCTGGAGAACTTCCAGGGCGAGGTGCCGGACGTCCTGCGCGAGTACGGCGCACCCGAGCGCGTCGTGTCCTGACGCGTCCCGAAGAGCGTCTTGCGACGCCCACGCCGCCCCGCGAACATGCCCGCGTGACCGAGCCGGTCATCTAACGCGAAGAGGCGGTCCGCCTACTCTTCACGGTGTACGACATGTCGAGGGCGCTCCGCGACATTCGAGACGTCCTGGTGGAGGAGAACGATGGCGAAGAAGAGGATGACGAAAGCTGAGCTGGCCCGCTGGGACGAGAACAACCGTCGGCTCCTCGAGCTTGCGCAAAAGGCCCAGGCCGAGCTCGACCGCCGCAAGGAGCGAACGGAGAGCGGCGACTAACTCTCGGATTCGCCGCGCTCGGCGAGCCACGCCTTCGCGAGCCGCTTCTGCGCCCGCGTCAACCACGCCTCCTCGACGAGATCGCTCAGCTCGTCCCGTTCGAGCCGGTCGAGGTCGGGGATGCGCATCAGCACCGCCGCGTAGCCGTTCCAGTGCGGCGTCGTGAAGTAGACGCCGCGCGAATCGGAGAGCAGCAGCTCCTTCACGCCGAGGCCGGCGACGCGGAAGGCGAGCACGTCGTCGAGCCGCTCACCCGTCTCCTCGTCGACGGCGTCCGGCCTCGGGCCGCGATGGAAGCAGAACATCTTCCCGTGCACGAGGTACGTCGGACGGCCGTCCTCGATCTCCTTCGTCGCCTCGGGCATCGCGAGCGCCAACTCGTCGAGATCCTCCATCGTGGCCATGCCGCGATGAAATCAGGTGAGGCGACGGCGCAGCGCAGCCTCGGCTTCCGCCGGCGTCAAGGCATCGCGACCCGACGCCGTACAGAGTCGAGGGCCGGAGGGACCGGCCGCGAAATGGCGCCGGTACGTGCCGAAGATAGTCACGTGCACTTTCTTCCCGCAGGTGCGGCAGGGGCGGGGCTCGTAGAACCTCATCGCCTCAGGACGGTATGGCCGCCCACGCGCGCCCCGGCTGACCAATGTTTGTCATGTTGCCGAGCGAGCCGACAGGCTCTGCCTGCGAGACTGGACGGCGCGGCGGGGTGCCGGAGCGGTCGAACGGGGCGGTCTTGAAAACCGTTGAGCCTTACGGCTCCGTGAGTTCGAATCTCACCCCCGCCGCTTCCGCGCGCCTGCTCTGTAGCGTTAACAGCGATGACGACGGGCGAAGATCTTCGCGGCCTGATGCGGCTCTGGCCGCACGGCGTCTCGATCCTCAGCGTCGACGTCGAGGGCGACCGGATGGGCGTCACGGTCTCCTCCCTCGTCTCGCTCTCGCTCGAGCCGCCCCTCGTGGGCGTCTCGATCGGCAAGGACGCCTCCTGTTACGAGCTCCTACGCAGCGCGGGACGTTTCGCCGTCAGCCTCCTCGGCGCCGAGCAGGAGGAGCTCGCCCGCCGCTTCGCCGCCGGCTACCCGCCGATCGT
>DASXKE010000033.1:0-1625 GCA_036496985.1 Gaiellaceae bacterium
GTAATGCGGCGCGAGCACGAGCCCGACGACTTGCTCGGCGCCCGACGAAACCGCTTGGTCTGCCGCGTCCGCGATGTGCGGCGTCCAGTGCTTCATCCCGGTGAAGACCGGGAGCTCGAGCTCGGCCTCGAGCGCCGCGCGCGTCTGCTCGGTGATCGCGTTGAGCGGCGACGAGTCCTCGATGCCGAGCCGCCGGTAGCGCTCGACGAGATCGGCGAGAAGCTCGGGCGCAATCGGCCGACCGCCACGGATGTCCGAGTAATAAGCGGGAACGTCAGCCAGCCGTTCCGGCGACCCGTACGCCATCAGGACTACCGCGGCCTTCACGTCGGCTGACCGTAGCTGCGAACGAGCTTCGCGAGCCGCGTCAGCACGTCCGGGTCGGTTTGGGGCAACACGCCGTGACCGAGGTTGAAGATGTGCCCCGGCCGGCCGGCGGCGCGGCGCAGGACGTCGAATGCGGCGAACTCCGCCCGCTCCCACGGACCGAGCAGGACAGCGGACTCGAGATTCCCCTGAATCGCGCGCTCCTCTCCGATCACCGTCCACGCGTCGTCGAGCGGGATCCGCCAGTCGACACCGAGACCGGTGCCGCCCGCCTGCGCCATCTCGGCGAGCAGCTGCGGCGTCGTGCCGGTGCCGAAGTGGATCGTCGGCACGCCTGCGGCCTCGAGCACACGTGCCGAGTACGGCGCCACGAACTCGCGGTAGTCCGCCACCGAGAGCGCACCGACCCAGGAGTCGAAGAGCTGGATCGCGTCTGCGCCCGCGGCCGCCGTCGCGGCGACGTACCGCGTGAACTGCTCCGTCAACCGCTCCATCAGCGCGTGCCACGTCTCGGGCTCGCGGTACATCAGCGTCTTGACTCGGACGAAGTCGCGGCTCGACCTGCCCTCGACGAGGTACCCGGCCACGGTGAACGGCGCGCCGCAGAAACCGACGAGCGCGCGCTCGGGCTCGAGCTCGCCGCGAACCAGCCGGACGGCTTCGAGAATCGGCGCCGCCCACTCCTCGGCCTCCACCACCCGCAGCCGCTCCACAGCCGCCGCCGAGTCGATCCGCTCCTCCACCACCGGTCCGACACCCTCGACGAGCTCGACATCCACGCCCATGCCGAGGACGGGCGACACGATGTCGGCGAAGAGGACGGCGGCGTCCACGCCGTGCCGGCGCACCGGCTGCAGCGTCACCTCGGCGCACAGTTCCGGCGTCCCCGCGATCTCGAAGAAGCTGTGCCGCTTCCGCAGCTCCCGATACTCGGGAAGCGAGCGTCCAGCCTGCCGCATGAACCAGACCGGCGTGCGCTCGGTCGGCTCGCGCCGCAGCGTGCGAACGAGAAGAGGCTCGGTGCTCAGACGCCGATCGGCTCGCGGCCCTGCGCGCGCAAGAGCCGCGAGAGCCCTTCCTCGAGCGAGATCTCGGGCTCCCAGCCGAGCAACTGCTGCGCCCGCGTGATGTTCGGCTTGCGCTGCATCGGGTCGTCGATCCGCAGCGCCTCGAAGACGATCTCGCTCGACGAGCCGGTGATGCGCTTCACGATCTCCGCCAGGTCGAGCAGCGTCCGTTCGTCGGGGTTGCCGATGTTGACCGGCAGATGCTCGCCGCTCTCCGCCAGGAGGACGATG
>DASXKE010000034.1:0-11959 GCA_036496985.1 Gaiellaceae bacterium
CGGTCAACAGCGCGCTCCAGCGCGCCCGCGCGACCCTCGCCACGGCCGATATCAGTGCTCCCGCGCAGCTCGACGCCGAGACCCGCGAGCTGCTGGATCGCTACGTCGCCGCGTTCGAGGTCTATGACATCGATCGGCTCACCGAGATGCTGCACGAGGACGCGATCCAGTCGATGCCGCCGTACACCATGTGGCTGAAGGGCCGCGACGACCTCTTCGCCTGGTGGCTCGGGCCGGGCGTCGGCTGCAAGGGCTCGAAGCTGGTGCCGGTGGGGCTCGTCAACGGGATGCCGGGGTGGGGGCAGTACAAGCCCGACCCGAAGGGCGGCCGCGAGCCGTGGTCGCTCATCGTTCCCGAGGTGTCAGACGGCCGGATCGTCGAGCTGACGTTCTTTCTCGACACGAAGCGCTTGTTCCCGCTGTTCGGGCTCGCTGACCACATCGACTAGCCCGCAGAGGTCGAGCAGCTCCCACAGCTCGCGCGGCGCGCGGACGAGGCGCGCCCCCGTGCGAAGACGAAGGCGCGCCAAGAAGTCGACCGCCCGCAGGTCGACGGCTGTGTTCAGCTCAGCGGCTCGACGACGATCAGCGAGTTGCCGTCGGGGTCGCGGAGCCAGAACATCGGCGGCACCGGCCCGCCGAAGCGGGTGACGTCGGCGTCGACGTCGACGCCGGCCTCCTTCAGCGCTGCATGGGCGCCGTCGACGTCGCTCGTGTCGAGGATGATGCCGGTCTCCGCGTTTCCCGCGCCCTTGCCGGGCGGCGGCGGGGCGAGCGCGATCGTCGTCTCGGCACCGGCGATCGACACCTCGACCCAGCGCATGCCCTCGCCCATCGGCACGTCGACGACCTTCTCGAACCCGAGCGTGCCGGCGTAGAAGTCGAGCGCCCGGTCGGTATCGGCGACCGTCACGACGACGCGGCCGACCTTGCTGATGTTGAGCTTCGCTGCCACGGTGGACATGCTGCCTCCTCGGTTGGGACTGTCGCAGCTAGGACAATCGCGGGGCCTGAAAGTCATCGCTCGTTTCGACTTGACGAGCCTCGCCTGATGTGAGAGGTTACTCAGCGTCAAAGCCTGGGAACTGCGCAAGCGGTTCGCGGGCTTTGGCATTTCCGGGGTCTTCTCAGGCGGCGCGCAGGAGCGGGACGTCGTCGGTCCGCGTCAGGAACGCCGGCCGCCCCGAGCGGAGGTAGTCGACCACCGCGTCCTCGCGCTTCGCGCATGGCAGCAGCGTCTTCCAGCCGAAGAGATGCTCGGCCCGGTGAAAGTCGCCGCTCGCGACCGCCGGCAGCTCGCACTCGGCCACCCAGGCGAACAGCTCGCGCCGGTTGAAGAGCTCCCACCGGTCCACAAGCGGCGCGAGCTCGCGCCAGTCACGCGAGAAGCGCTGAGTCGGTCGCGCGGGCGGGACGTCGCCGTCGCCCGGGCGATAGGGATGAGCCGCGATCAGCGCCGCCCCGGCAGTTCGGGCACAGGCAAGCGCCGGCTCGACGCCGTCGTCCACCGGGACGAACTCGCGCAGACCGACGGCGACCGTGTGCGCCGAGGCGAAGGGGTCGGGATCGTCGTAGGTCAGCTCGAGGCCGGGGAGGACGAGCAGGTCGTAGTCGCGCCTCGCGCGTTCCGCCTGCGCAGCAATCTCGGCGAGGTAGTCGGCGTGGCTCTCGGCCTGGACGCCGAACGGAAGCGTGTCCGCCGAATCGCTGCGCACCACGTGGTCGGTCACGGCGAGGACGTCGAAGCCGTTCGTGCCGTAGAGATCGACCAGCTCCGGAAGGGTCAACGCCCCGTCGCTCCACCTCGTGTGGGCATGGAGCTCGCACAGCAAGGGCTCGACCTTTCTGCGCATCCGCACCCAGGGTGCGTGACGCGGCGGCCGCCGGGGGCGAGATCTGGTTACGAAAGGGCTACGAACCCGATTCGGCGGCGCCGCTCAGCTTTTGCAACAGGGCGTCAACGCGCAGGAAGCCGCCCTTCGCGCCCTCCTCGACGCCGTACTGCATCGTCGTGTCGCGCTCCTCGATCGTGGCGAACCGCATGGTCTGCGTCAGCTTCGTCCGGTCGCCCAGCTCCTCGAACTCGAGGATCTGGACGTGGTTCTGGAACGTCTGCACGAGGCGCGCCGGCGGGTCGACCTCGCGGAACTCGCCCTCGACGACCCCGTGGCCCGTGTCGAAGCGCCACTTGCCACCCGGCCGCACGTCCATCTCCTCGACGACGGTCTCGCCGCCCCACCACTCCGGGATCAGCGCGGGGTCCGTCCAGACGGCGAAGACATGGGGCCGCGGCGCGTCGAATTCCCGCTCGACGCGGATCTCCAGCTCGTTCGGCTTGGTGACGATCGTCTCGTTCATCAGCTCACGGCCTGCTTCACGAGCTTCGCGATCTTGCTCTCGTCGGCCTTTGTCAGCTTGGGCAGGGCGTATGACGTCGGCCACATCGAACCGTCGTCGAGGTTCGCCCTGTCGTTGAACCCGAACGTCGAGTAGCGCTCCTTGAACTTGCCCGCGTCCTTGAAAAAGCAGATGACCTTGTCGTCCTTCGAATAGGCCGGCATCCCGTACCACGTGCGCGGTGTGAGCTCCGGCGCAGCCTTGCGAACGATCGCATGGATCCGCTCGGCGATCTTCCGGTCGGCCGGCGCCATCTTCGTGATCGCCGCGAGAACCGCCTTCTCACCCTCGGTGTCTTTCAGCGCAGCCTTCGCTGCGGCCTTTTCCTCGGTGGTGAACTTCCGTGCCATTCATGCTCCTTTCGTTCGTTCGACGACCCCGGCGAACCGGTCGAGCCGCTGCAGCCACGTGCTGATGCCTTCGAATGCGTACGGCGCCAGCATGCACCTGCGCACCCGACCGATCTTCTCCGTCGTGACGAGCTCCGCGTCCTCGAGCAGCCGGATGTGCTTCTTCATCCCGGTCAGCGACATCCCGAATGGTTGCGCGAGCTCGCTGATCGTTGCGCTGCCCGAGCCGAGCCGCTCGAGCACGGCTCGACGAGTCGGGTCGGCAAGAGCGGTGAAGGCGCGGCCGACCTCCTGCGGATACTGAACCATCCAGTTCACTGTAACAGCTCGGCCGTGCCGGGTGGTTCATAGTTTCCCAATGGCGGAGGTGCGGCTCGCGGAGCTCGTCGCGGCGCTGTCGCTCGGCGTCGATCTCGGCTTCGGGCAACCGATGGAGCACGTCCTGCGTCAGTGCCTGATCGCGCTGAGCTTGGCGGACCGGATCGGGCTCGAGGAGGACGAGCGCTCGACGGTGTACTACACAGCGCTGCTCGTCAACGTCGGCTGTCACTCGGACGCGCACGAGCAGGCCAAGTGGTTCGGGGACGAAATCGCGCTCAAATCCGGGAAGTACGACGAGCGGGGGGTGCGTGCGGCCCTGGCGCTGGTGGGCCTGGTCGGGAGCGGGAACCCGCCCCTGCATCGCGTCCGGGTCGGGCTCGAGTTCGCCGTCTCGGGCCGCCACGACCTCGACGGGATGATCGCGCGGCATGCCGCTCTCGCGCGTGCGCTGGCGGAGCGGCTCGGCCTGCCGGTCGAGGTGCAGAAGTCGGTCGGCTCCTCGTACGAGCAGTGGGACGGGAAGGGCTGGCCCGGCGAGCTGGCCGGAGACCAGATTCCGGTCGCGGCGCGGCTGTCGCAGTTCGCGGAGTTCGTCGAGGTCGCGCACCGGGTGGGAGGCATCGACGCGGCGCTCGCCCTCGCCGAGCGGCGCGCCGGCTCGCAGTTCGATCCCGCGCTGACCGAGGTCCTGTGCGCAGACCCCGAGCCGATTCTGGGCGAACTCGATTCCAGCCACACGTGGAGTGCGGTGATCGAGGCCGAGCCGGCACTGCGGCTGACGCTCTCGGGCGACGACTTCGATCGGGCGCTGCTCGCAATCGCCGACTTCGTCGATCTCAAGTCGCCGTACACGCTGGGGCACGCGCGGGCGGTGGCCGAGCTCGCGGCCGCTGCGGGCCAGCAGCTCGGTCTGTCGGAGGACGAGATCAATCTGCTCCGCCGCGCCGGCCTCGTCCACGACCTCGGGCGGCTGGGTGTTTCGAACGCGATCTGGGACAAGCCGGGCCCGCTCGGCGCGGGCGAATGGGAGCGCGTGCGGCTGCACCCGTACCTCACCGAGCGGATGCTCGATCAGTCGGCTGCGCTCGCGCCGCTCGCCGCCATTGCCGTGCAGCATCGCGAACGGCTCGACGGCTCCGGCTATCCCAAGGGTCTCTCCGGCGGAGCGATCTCGCGGCCGGCACGGATCCTCGGAGCTGCCGACGCCTACCGCTCGATGCGCGAGCCGCGTCCGTTTCGCCCGCCGTTGAGCGGCGAGGAAGCAGCGGCCGAGCTGCAGGCGGATGCGAGAGCCGGCAGGCTCGACGCCGAGGTCGCGGCCGCAGTGCTCGCTGCGGCCGGCCACTCGGTAAGCAGCCGCCGCGACTGGCCGGCCGGACTGACGACCCGCGAGGTCGACGTTCTGCGGCTGGTCGCACGCGGGCATTCGAGCAAGCAGATCGCCGCTGAACTCGTGATCACGCCCAAGACGGCGCGCAACCACATCGAGCACATCTACACGAAGATCGACGCCTCCTCGCGCGTGGCCGCGAGTCTCTTCGCGACCGAGCACGGCCTGCTCTGAACCCGTTCCCAAAGATGGGGCAATCGCCTCAGGCGGCGGCGGCTACGCAGCCGTAACCTCGCTGCATGAGCCTACGAAAGAAGTTCTTCGCAGCGACATACGACCGGTTCTCGCATAGGAGCGAGGAAGCGGGGTTGCGCGAGATGCGCCACGGCCTGCTCTCCGAGGCAGGCGGCTCGGTCCTCGAGGTCGGTGCGGGCACCGGTGCAAACCTGTCGCATTACGACGGCAAGGTCGAGTCGCTCTTCGTCACCGAGCCCGAGTCGGCGATGCTCCGCCGCCTGCAGCAGAAGGCCCGCGAACAGGCGCCGCTTGCCAAGGTCTTGCGCGCACCTGCCGAGGATCTGCCGTTCGAAGAAGCGAGCTTCGACACCGTCGTCTCAACGCTCGTGCTCTGCGGCGTCGACGACCAGGAGCGAGCACTTCGCGAGATCCGTCGCGTCCTTCGGCCGGGCGGACAGTTCCTCTTTCTCGAGCATGTCCGCTCGGACGATCCGTCTCTGGCCCGCTTCCAGGATCGCATCAACTGGCTGAACCGCTTCGTCGTCCACTGCGACTGCAACCGGCCGACCCTCGCCACGATCGAGGCCGCGGGCTTCACGGTTTCCCGGCTCGAGCAGACGACACTGCCGAAGGCGCCGAAGTTCGTCCGCCCGTTGATCGTCGGCTCGGCGCAGGCCTAACAGCCTCCTCACATCCAACTGGGCCCGCACCTGCGATGAGCAGGGCGAAGGCACATGTCGAGGAGGAGATGAACATGAAGACAGTTTTCGCAGTCGGGCTCGTCGTGCTCGGCCTCGTCGCCGCAGGTCTCGGAGGCGCGGCCGCGTTTGCCGCGCCGCAGCACGCGAGTAGCTCGGCGGTTGTGACGACGCGCAAGGTCAATGGCCTCGGCGTCGTGCTCGTGAACGCGAAGGGCCGGACGCTGTACACCTTCGCGAAGGACCAGCGGCGCCATGTGACCTGCACCGGCGCGTGCGCAACATACTGGCCGCCGCTGAAGTGGAAGGGCGCCGGCAAGCCCACCGGGAGCGGTGCCGTGAAGAGCAAGCTGCTCGGCGCGGACATGAGCCCCGCCGGCGGCGAGGTCGTGACCTACGACAAGTGGCCTCTCTACACGTACCTGGGCGACGGCGCTGCGGGTCAGGCGAACGGACAGGACGTCAATCTCAACGGCGGCAAGTGGTACGTCATCACTCCCGCCGGAACGCTGATCAAGCACAAGGCCTAGGCCGCGAGATATGCCGTCGAGCCGACGAGGTGGATTGGCCGTGGTGGACTGGCGCCAGCTCGAGCTCGAGCAGTGCGGGTTCCCACGGCCACTCGCCGCGCGCGTCGCTCGCGACGAGCGTTACGTCCTCCACGAGCTGGTCGAGCTCGTGGAGCAGGGTTGCGCGCCCGCGCTCGCGGCCCGCATCCTCTCGCCGCTCGGGGCGCCGGAGGTCGAGACGTCCGGGTAGCGTCTGGAGTCGTGAGCACGCTCGCCGAGCTCGACGCCGCGCACGTCATCCATCCCCATGCCGTCGTCGGCAGCCCGGCGCCTCCGGTTGTCTGGGCGCGCGGCAAGGGAGCATTGCTGTGGGACGTCGACGGCAAGGAGTACGTCGACGGAACGTGCGGCCTCTGGCAGTGCGCCGTCGGGCACGGCCGCGAGGAGCTCGGACGCGTCGCCGCAGAGCAGATGGCGAAGCTCGAGTTCTACGCGTCGTTCTGGAACTTCGCCAACGAGCCGTCGATCCGGCTCGCCGCGCGGCTTGCGGAGCTCTCGCCGGGCGGGCTCGACCACGTCTTCTTCACGAACGGCGGCTCGGAGGGGATCGAGACCGCGCTGAAGCTCGTGCGGCTCGCCTGGGACGCAGCGGGGCAGTCCGAGCGCGACCTGATCCTCTCGCGCAAGTCGGCGTACCACGGTGTCGGCTCCGCCTCGCTCGCGGCAACAGGCCTCGCGCCGCTGAAGGAGGGATTCGATCCGCTGCCGCCGGGCTTCGTCCACCTCTCGACACCGACCCTCCGCTCCGATGTCGACGAGCTCGTGAACGAGCTCGAGCAGACGATCGCCGAGCTCGGCCCGGAACGCATCGCCGCCTTCGTGGGCGAGCCGGTGATGGGCGTGGGAGGGATGATCCCGCCGCCCGAGGGCTACTGGCCACGGGTGCAGGAGGTGCTGCGCAAGCACGGGATCCTGCTCATCCTCGACGAGGTCGTGACGGGCTACGGGCGCACCGGGTACTGGTTCGGGGCGCAGCGGTTCGGGCTCGACCCGGATGTGATCGTGACTGCGAAGGCGATCACGAGCGGGTATGTGCCGATGGGCGCCGTCTTCGTCCACGACCGGGTCGTCGAGATGCTCGACGGCACCCAGTTCCGTCACGGCTTCACCTACAACGGCCATCCGGTCGGCGCCGTCGTCGGGCTCGCGAACCTCGACATCATCGAGCGTGAAGGGCTTGTTGAGCGCGCCTCCGAGATCGGTGCGCGGATGCTCGAGCGCCTGCAGCCCGCGGCCTCGATGGATCACGTGCTCGAGGTGCGCGGCGTGGGGCTGATGCTGGCCGTCGAGCTCGAAGAGGGCCTCGACGCGGCTCCGGTTGCGGCTCGTGCGCTCGAGCGCGGCGTCGTCTTGCGGGCCGCCGGTGAGAAGCTCGTCATGTCCCCGCCGCTCGTTATCG
Source organism: Gaiellaceae bacterium (assembly GCA_036496985.1). GTDB lineage: Bacteria > Actinomycetota > Thermoleophilia > Gaiellales > Gaiellaceae > Palsa-739. The sequence goes on from DASXKE010000034.1 coordinate 7,302, forward strand.
AGCCCGAGCAGGCGGACCGCGTCGTCGACACGCTGCTCGCAGAGCTTGGATCCGTGGGAGACTCGCGCTGATGGGCCGCTTCGTTCCGGACGAGGTCGAGGACTACGCGGCGCGCTTCACGAGCGCGCAAGCAGAGCTCTTCGACCGCCTCGGCGCGGAGACCAGGGAGACCCAGCAGAGCCCGCAGATGATGGTCGGGCACATCGAGGGCGCGTTTCTCGCGTTCCTCGTCGCGATGACGAACGCGAAGCGGGTCGTCGAAGTCGGCACCTTCACCGGCTGGTCGTCGATTGCGATGGCCGGAGCCTTGCCGCCCGGCGGGAGCATCGTGAGCTGCGACATCAACGAGGAGACGACCGCCGTCGCGCGCCGCTACGCGGAGGAAGCCGGTGTCGCCGGCAGGATCGAGTACCGCCTCGGACCGGCGGTGGAGACCCTCGCCACGCTCGACGGGCCGTTCGACCTTGCGTTCATCGACGCCGACAAGGGCGGCTACGTCGACTATTACGAGGCGATCCTCCCGAAGCTCGCGCCGGGCGGCACGATCGCCGCCGACAACACGCTCTTCGGTCTCGACGGCGACGGGGAGAACGCAACCGCGATCGCCCGCTTCAACGATCACGTCCTACGGGACGACCGCGTGGACACGGTCCTGCTTCCGTTCCGCGAAGGCCTGACGCTGATTCGCCGACGATGAAGGTCCTCGTGGTCGGGACCGGCGGCGTGGGCGGCGCCGTCGCCGCGGTGGCGAAGCGTCGCGACTTCTTCGAGCGGATGACGTTCGCGGATCTCGATCCCGCTCGCCCGCAGGCGCTCGTCGAGCGGGAGGGAGACGGCCGCTTTGCCGCCGCGCAGGCGGACGCGAGCGACAAGGACTCGCTTGGGAACCTTTTGCGCGAGACCGAGGCGGACGCCGTGCTCAACGCCGCCGACCCGCGCTTCAACCCGCCGATCCTCGAGGCCGCGCTCGAGTACGGCTGCACATACCTCGACATGGCGATGACGCTCTCGGGGCCGGACGTGATGCTCGGCTCGGAGCAGCTCGCCGCGCACGAGCGCTGGCAGGAGAAGGGCCTGCTCGCGCTCTCGGGCATCGGCGTCGAGCCGGGGCTCGCAGACGTCTTTGCCCGCTATGCAGCAGACCACCTATTCGACGAGATCGACGAGGTGGGAGTTCGCGACGGCGCCGATCTCGTCGTCGAGGGTTACGACTTCGCACCGACTTTCTCGATCTGGACGACGATCGAGGAGTGCCTGAATCCGCCGCTGATCTGGGAGAAGGAGCGCGGCTTCTACACCACCGAGCCGTTCTCCGAGCCGGAGCTGTTCGAGTTCCCGGAAGACATCGGCGTGATCGAGTGCGTGAACGTCGAGCACGAGGAGGTCGTGCTCGTGCCGCGCGAGATCGACTGCCGCCGTGTGACCTTCAAGTACGGGCTCGGCACCGAGTTCATCGAGGTCCTCCAGACGCTGCACAAGCTCGGGCTCGACTCGACCGAGCCCGTGCGGGTTCGTTCCGCCGGAGGCGGACAGAAGGCGGCGGTCGAGGTGGCGCCGCGCGACATGGTCGCGGCGGCGCTGCCGGATCCGGCCACCCTCGGCGACAAGATGCGTGGCAAGACGTGCGCCGGCACGCTCGTGACCGGCAAGCGGAAGGACGGTACGGACGGGGCCATCTACCTCTACCACGTGGCCGACAACGAGCGGACGATGCGCGAGTACGGCCACCAGGCGGTCGTGCTCCAGACCGCGATCAACCCGGTAATCGCGCTCGAGTTGCTCGCGGCAGGCACCTGGGAGGGCACGGGAGTGCTCGGCCCGGAAGCGTTCCCGCCAGACCCGTTCCTCGCGCTCCTCGCCGACTACGGCGAGCCGCACGGGATGGTCGAGGGCGACCCGCGCAAGACGTAAGCGCTTCCGACACCGCAGGTGTGGCGCGCGCCAGTCCCGGGAAGCTCCCTGACGTGGCGCGACTCCTCTACAAGCCTTTCGGGCTCCTCTTCAGCATCATCGGCGGCCTCGCAGCCGGCGCGGTGTTCAAGCGGGTCTGGAGTGCGGCCGGTCACGACGAAACGGCGCCGAAGCCGACCGACGAGCGCAAGGGCTGGGCCGAGGTCGTCGTCGCGGCCGCGGCGAAGGGGGCGGTGGTGGGCGGCGTCAAGGCCGTGATCGACCGCGCCGGTGCCAGCGGGTTCGCGCACCTGACGGGCGCCTGGCCGGGGAAGAACGCTCAGCGCGGCAGGGAGTAGGCCGAGGCGGCCCGCCGGTGTCGAGCCGCGAGGAGACTTGGACCTGAGATGCGAGAGCCGCGGCGTTGGCCGCGGCTCTCGTTCGGGGTGCTCGGAGTCAGCGGCTAGTGGTCGCCGCCACCACCACCACCGTCACCGCCCTCGTCGGTGCGCAGCCGCGTGAGCGTGAGGACGCCGTTGATCGTGACGCCGCGCGCCTCGACCTGGGTTCCGGTCGCGAAAATGGGGAGGGTCTTCCCTGACGGAGCGGCGAAGGTCAGAGACGCGCCGCCGGCGTCGATCGTGATCTGGGACGCCGTCGAGTTGGTCACGACGCCCTTCGCCTCGATCTCTTCTCCGACCTGGTTCTCGTCCTGGTCGATCGAAACGAGCGTGAACGTGTTGCCGGCGCCTGTCTGCACCGTCAGCTCGACCTTCTGGCCGGGCGTGAGCGCCGGGAGGGTCATGCTGCTCGGCACGGTGATCTCGACCGGCAAGCCTTCGAGCGACACGACGAGCGGGGAGACGCTGACGAGGGTCCCTTCGACCTCGACCGTGCCCGACTGCGAGACCGGCGTGAAGTCGTGCTCGACGAGCCCGCCGTGCTCGAACTCGACTTCGAACTCGCCCATCTCTCCCTCGTGGCCGTCGCCGTGCGAGGCGAGCGAGCGGCCTTGGGTGTGGATGGTCAGCACGCTGCGGCCGCTCGCGACCCGCACGGAGTGAGCGAGTTGCTTCACGACCATGCCGCGAATCCGCGCCGTCTTCGCGCGGGAGAGCACGCGCAGCCGCGTTCCGACGACACGTACGCGCTCGCCCAGCTGGACGCGGCTGGGCGAAGCCTTGACGGTGACGGCCAGACCCTTCTTGCCGGTCGCCACGACGATCGTGCCGCTATGCGCGCGCTTTGCGATCACGACCCCTTTGATCGCCTTTGGCGCGGCGATCGCCGAGCCGGCTGCGAGCAGAAGTGCCACGACCGCGAGCAGAGCTGTCCTTTTCATCGAACTCCTCCTTCTCGGTAACTGGGCGACCGCGGTTGCTCGGCGGTCTCTACGAGGGAAGAGGCGTTCGGCGCGAAAAAGTCGCGGTCGCGCTCAGCCGCCGTGCCCGCTGCCGCCGTCGGAGCCCGAGCCGCCGCCGTCGGAACCGGCCGAGCTGCCCGAGCTGCCGGAGCCGTCCGATCCACTCGAGTCCGAGCTTCCGGAATCCGAGCCGGAAGACGTCGGGGTTGTGACCGAGCCGGAGTCGCCGCTGGACCTGCTGTCGCCTGAGCCGGAGGACGCGTGGTCGCTTGGGCCCGGTCCTGACGAGGAGCCTCCGCCGCCGTCCGGGCCTTCGCTGCTGGTCGGGCTCTGGGCCGCGACTGCGTTGTCGTCGGAGGCGTCGTCACCGCTTCCGCTGGAGCTCTGGCCCGAGGAGCGACCGCCCCCATGGCGGCTGCGTTCACCCGACTCGCGTACGTCGCCGGCGCGGCCGCGCGAATGCTCTACGTCCGAGTTGCGGTCGTCGAGTCTCGGCCGATCCTCTGATGACGCGACCGCGGCGACCGGAGGTGTTGCGACGTGTTGCACGCGAGCCGAGGCTCGATGGTGCTCAGCCGGCCGGTTCGGGCTCTGCGCAGCGTGGTGCGCGACCAGGCCGCCGCCTCCCGCAAGCGCGAGCGCGCCGATCCCCACGGCCGCCGCCTTCGTCGCCGTCGGAACGGGGGAAACGGCGTCGCCTCCCGCGAAAAGACGAAACAGCGCCTGCACCCAGGACGCGCCGCCGAGCCCGGCTGCGACGTCCCCGAGCCGTCGCCGCAGGCGCATGCGCGCGCGCAGCAGGAGCGAGCGGACCGACGGTCCACTCAGCGAGAGCTCGTCGGCAACCTGTCCGTAGCTGAGGCCGCGGATCTCGCGCAGGAGAAAGGCCTCGCGCTGGGTCGGCGGCATCTGCCCGACCTCGTCCCAGACCCGGGCGAGCTCGCCCGCGCGCAGGACGTGCACCGAAGCGTCTGCCGTCGCCGCCTCCGGCGCGTCGCCCGTCGGAACCGGTGTCGAGGCGCGGTCGCGGAAGCGTGCGTAGCACTCGTTGCGCGCGACGGCGAGGAGCCAGGCGCGGGGCTCGCGCGGCGAGGCGCCGTTGAGCAGCGCCCGATGCGCCGACAGGAAGACCTGCTGCGTCGCGTCCTCCGTCTCGCCGCGGTCGCGCAGAAGCGAACGACAGAGCGCCGCGACCGCGGCTCCATGCTCGTGGTAGAGCGCCTCGGTGTCGTGGGACGTGCCGTCGTCTCTCTCAGCCGGTGAGATCGCCATGCGACGGACGGATCTACGGTCGAATGCGTACTTCGGATTTAGCTAGCCGGACGGCTCCTCGACGAGGTCGCCGACCTCGTGGCGTGCGAAAGCGTCCTGGGTCCGCCGGCCGGGGATGCGGAAGCCGACGAGC
>DASXKE010000035.1:0-4474 GCA_036496985.1 Gaiellaceae bacterium
AGACTCGATGATGGCGACGTGCTTCGCGTCGGCGAAACCGACCTCCGCGTCGAGGAGAGCTAGAGGTGCCCGTCGGCGCGTACGCAGTGGCGAGCGATACGGGGCGCAGGCGGCGCCGCAACGAGGACAACTACGTCGCGACGCCGCCTCTCTTCTCCGTCGCCGACGGCATGGGCGGAGCGCAGGCCGGCGAGGTCGCCTCCCAGCTCGCCGCCTCGGCCCTCGAAGCCGGCGACTCCGACGGGCGCGTGGGCACGGAGCGGATCGACGCCCTGATCCAGGAGGCGAACCGCCGCATCTTCGACCGCGCCTCGACGGACCCGACCGCGTCGGGAATGGGAACGACGATGACGGTCGCGCTCGTGGACGGGATGACCGTCGCGATCGGCCATGTCGGCGACTCGCGCGCCTACCTCGTCCGCGGCGAGAAGATGGAGCAGCTGACCGACGACCACTCGCTCGTGAACGAGCTGGTCAAGACCGGCAAGCTCTCCCAGCAGGAGGCGCAGGTGCACCCGCAGCGCAGCGTGATCACGCGCGCGGTGGGAACGGATCCCGACGTCGACGTCGACGGCTTCACGATCGAGGCCGAGGACGGCGACGTCTTCCTGATCTGCTCCGACGGGCTCTCGGACATGGTCGAGGACGAGGAGATCCTCGAGCTCGTCCACCAGAACCGCGATGACCTCGACAGGGCTGTCAAGGCGCTCGTCGGCGCCGCCAATCGCGGCGGCGGCGAGGACAACATCACCGCGGTCGCCTTCCGGATCTCGGCGGAGGCCGCCCCGAATCTCGAAGACACGGTCGCGATGCCGGCGATCACCGCCGACGAGCACGAGCCGGACGAGCAGACGCGCGAGTACGCAGAGATCGAAGGCGATCCCGGCGGCGACACGATGATCGTCGCGCCGGGCGACCTACCCGCGGAGACAACAGCGTCCGAGGACGCGTCGGCCGCGACGGCGAAGCGCGTCCGCCTCGTCCTGATCGTGCTGCTCGTACTCGTCGTCGTGGCCGTGGCCGCGCTCGTCGGCTGGTGGCTGCTGCGATGACTCTTCGGAACCGGGAGCTCGCCGCACTCCTCACGGTCGGCCTCCTGACGGCGATGGGCTTCGCGACCGTCTACATCGCCCTGAAATCGCAGATCTCGAGCGGGTCGCTCGGCTACGCGCTCTTCTTCTTCGGCCTCTATCTGGTCGCGCACGTCGTCGCGCGGGTCACCGTGCCGCTCGCGGACCCGTACCTGCTGCCGATGGCCGCGCTCCTGACCGCGATCGGATTGACCGAGATCTATCGCCTCGGCCCGGCGAGCAACGCGTTCCGGCAGGGGCTCTGGGTCGTGATCGGCGTCGGGGTGTTCGCCGCCACGCTCTTCTGGCTGCGTCACGACTACCGCGTGCTCGAGCGCTACAAGTACATCTTCGGCGTCACGGCGATCCTCTTGCTCTTCTTGCCGCTCACGCCGGGGCTCGGCGAGCAGATCAACGGCTCGCGGCTGTGGATCCACGTCGGCTCGCTCCAGTTCCAGCCCGGCGAGCTGGGGAAGATCGCGCTGATTGTCTTCCTCGCGGGGTATCTCCGCGAGAAGCGCGAGGTGCTCGCGCAGGGCAGGCTCAAGGACTGGGGGCCGCTGCTCGTGATCTGGGGCGGCGCGATGCTTGTGCTCCTCGCGACCGACGACCTCGGCAGCGCGCTCCTGTACTACGGGATCTTCCTCGCGATGCTGTACATCGCAACCGCGCGGCTCTCGTTCGTCGCGGCCGCTCTCGGCCTCTTCCTCGTCGGCGCCTTCGCGATCACGCGGGTCACGCCGCACGTGCAGGAGCGCGTGAACATCTGGCTCAATCCGTACCCGCACTCGCAGACGACCGGCTACCAGATCCTGCAGTCGCTCTACTCGATCGCCCACGGCGGCGTCGGCGGCACCGGCCTCGGACGCGGGATCCTGAACACGCCGACCGGGCAGCCGATCGTGCCCGACCAGAACACGGACTTCATCTACTCCGCGCTCGCACAGGAGCTCGGGCTGATCGGCGCGGCCGCGATCCTGCTGCTCTACATGGCCTTCGTACTGCGCGGGTTCCAGGTCGCGATGACTGCGACCGACGGATTCTCGAAGCTGCTCGCCGCCGGCCTCAGCTTCGGCTTCGCCTTCCAGACGTTCGTGATCGTGGGCGGCATCACGCGCGTCATCCCGCTGACGGGAATCACGCTTCCCTTTGTCTCGTACGGAGGATCGAGCGTCGTGGCGAACTTCCTGCTCGTCGCCGGCCTCATGCTGGTCTCGAACCGCGCGAATCGGGAGACAGCGTGAACACGCAGCTCCGCCACGTCTGTGTCACGGCGCTGATCCTGCTCGCCGTCCTGATCGTGTCGACGACCTACTGGCAGACCTGGGCCGTCGGCAGCCTCGCAAACCGGCAGGGCAACGCGACCGAGCTGATCGCGCGGCAGACGGTCGACCGGGGCAAGATCCTCGCGGTCGGCAACCTGCTCGCGACGAACCGCCGACACCACAAGCACGGCGTCACCGTCTTCACGCGGCACTACCCGCAGAACGACCTGGCGCCGCAGGTGGTCGGCTACGCGACGAACCTCGGCACGACGACCGGGCTCGAGCAGTCGCTCGACGACTACCTGACCGGCGCGAACACGAATCTCAGCAACACGTTCAAGCAGGAGCTCGACAGGCTCGGCGGTCAGACAGTGAAGGGCGACAACGTCGTGCTCACGCTGCGCCCCGACATCCAGCGACTCGCGCTGCAGCAGCTCGCCGGCCGCTGCGGCGCGGTCGTCGTGCTCGACGCGAAGACGGGAGCCGTCCTCACGATGGCCTCGTCGCCGACGTACAACGCGAACCTCATGGTGCAGCCGAACGGCTACAACAAGGTCAAGAAGATCAAGGGCACCTGCGGCGACGCGTCGGCGCTCCAGAACAACGCGACGCTCGGCCTCTACCCGCCGGGCTCGACATTCAAGATGGTGACCGCCGCGGCCGCGCTCGACTCGGGCGCCTTCACGCCGACGTCTCAGTTCACCGATCCCGGCTACTGCATCGAGTACGGCCAGCACGTCTCGAACGCCGGCAACCCGGACCAGAGCGGGCCGGAGGCGTTCGGCAACGTCACGCTCGCCCAGGGCTTCGAGCACTCGATCAACTCGGTCTTCTGCAACGTCGGCAAGAGCATCGGCGGCGAGGAGATCCTCAAGTACGCGAAGCGCTTCGGCTTTTACTCGGTGCCGCCGCTCGAGACGCCGTCCGACGAGCGCGTCGCGTCCGGTCTCTACAAGTTCACAAAACGGGGCGCGAAGCTCTACTACCCGACGAGCGCGTCTCAGATCGATCCCGGCCGGCTCGCGTTCGGCCAGTTCAACATGCTCGCCACACCGCTACAGATGGCGATGGTGGGGCAGGCGATCGCGAACCACGGCCAGGAGCTGGAGCCGTACCTCGTGAACAAGATCGTCGCTCCCGACGGGAGCCTCGTCAGCAAGACGACGCCGCAGGTCCTCGGGCAGCCGATCAAGGCGTCGACGGCCGCCGAGCTGAACCAGATGATGCAGCTCGTCGTGCAGGGCGGGACCGCGGCAGGGATTTTTCCTTCCAGCCTCAAGGTCGCCGGCAAGACGGGCACAGCGGAGATCGGCCTGGGCACCGTCTACGACGCCTGGTTCGTCTGCTTCGCTCCTGCCGACCATCCGCGTTACGTGGTCGCGGCCGTCGTCGAGAAGCAGCCGAACGGTTTCGGCGCCTCGATCTCGGCTCCGATCGCGAAGGCAATCCTCGAAAAACTGTTGGTTCGCTGACCGTGTCTCTACCCTTTAGGCGGCCGTGGCGGTAAGCGACTCACTGATCGACACGCTGTTCGACGGGCGATACCGGATCCAGCGCAAGCTCGGCGCCGGTGGAATGGCGGACGTCTACCTCGCCGAGGACCAGGAGCTCGGGCGCCGCATCGCGATCAAGATCCTCAACGGTCGCCACGCGAACGACGACCAGTTCATCGAGCGCTTCCGCCGCGAGGCGAAGAACGCCGCCGCGCTCAACCATCCGAACATCGTCTCGATCTACGACCGCGGCGAGGCCGAGGAGACCTACTACATCGCGATGGAGTTCCTCGACGGGCGCACGCTCAAGGAGCTGATCGTCAGTCGCGGCGCCGCGCCAATCAACGTCGCAATCGAGTACGCGCGCCAGATCCTCTCGGCGCTCCGCTTCGCCCATCGGCACGGCATCGTGCATCGAGACATCAAGCCGCACAACGTGATGGTCGACGGCGAGGGACGCGTGAAGGTGACGGACTTCGGCATCGCGCGCGCCGGCACGAGCCAGATGACCGAGGCAGGCTCGATCGTAGGAACCGCCCAGTACCTCTCGCCCGAGCAGGCGCGCGGCGGGGATGTCGACCAGCGAACCGACGATCTGCGACGAGAGCAGCCAGAGCGCTGTCTCGTACAGCGACACCTCGATCGT
>DASXKE010000036.1:0-16757 GCA_036496985.1 Gaiellaceae bacterium
GACGTCGTCGCGGTACTGGCGGAGGCCCGTGAGCAAGGGCGGCCGACGCTCGCACTGACGAACGAAATCTCCTCGCCGCTCGCACGCACGGCCGAGGCCGTGCTCCCGCTCGAGGCCGGACGCGAGCAGGCGGTCGCGGCGACCAAGACCTACCTCAACTCCCTCGGTGCGGTCGCGCTGCTCTTCGCGCAACTTGGGGACGACGCGGCGGCGCGCGACGAGCTCGCGCAGATGCCGGGTGCCCTGGCGGCGCAGATCGATCTATCACTCGGCGACATCCCGTCGCTCGAGGAGTACCGCGATGCAGTCGGCCTGACCGTGGTCGCCCGCGGCGTCTACTACGGCACGGGCTTCGAGATCGCGCTCAAGATCCGCGAGCTCTCGGGGCTCATCACCGAGGCGTACTCGCCGGCCGACCTCATGCACGGGCCGATCGCAGCGATCCAGCCGGACTGGCCGGTCGTCGTCGTGGCACCGAGCGGGCCTGCGCGGCCGAGCGTCGAGGAGATCGTCCCGCCGCTGCGCGCGCGCGGTGCGAGGCTCATCGCGGTCTCCGACGTGCGCGCCGTGCTGCGCCGGGCGCAGACGAAGCTCGTGCTGGCGCCGGGCGTGCCGGAGTGGCTCAGCCCGCTGACGGCGGTCGTGCCCGGGCAAGTGGCGGCCATGCGTCTGACGAGCCTCCACGGACGCGACCTCGACAGCCCGGTCGGGCTTCGCAAGGTGACGCTGACCCGTTAGGCGGGATTCCGCCCCGGCGCGGGCGGGTAACTGCGCCGGATGCCCGCCGGCAACCGCGCCGTTTCATTCACATCTATCTCACATGAACCTCTTTTCTTCGGTCCGTACGCTGGCCGGATGCGCCGGCTCCGGGTACTCGAGCGAGACAACGGTGGAAACCACCGGTCGGAGTTGCGTTCGCTGTTCGTCCTTTCCCTGCCGCGTTCGCTTTCGAGCCTCCTCTACGCCGCCGCCGTGAGCGCCATCGGGCTCGCCGAGCCCGCCTGGACGAGCGACGGCGAGATCCTCAACCGTGAGCGTGTGCCGAGGCGCCTGCACAGCCTGGCGCCGGCGGACGAGCGCTTCACCCTCCTGGGCTCGGCTCCGGAGACCTTCGCGAACATGACGGGGTACCTCGACCGGACGGCTCTGCGCCGGGGCCACGCGTACAAGGACGTCGTCCAGCCGTTCGTGCTCGGCGGCTGGGAGGGACTCGGCGACTTCGAGGTCCTCAAGGTGCGCCGGAACGTGGCGGAGGTCGCCTACACGATGCTGAAACGGCAGTGGCTCTATCCCGTACGCGCGGCGAGCGTCTACGACACGCACCCGTGGCCCCTCGTGGAGGGACTCGTGCGTGCCGAGGCGGTGCTGGATGCGCTCCCGGGCGTGACGGTCGATTACGCGGATGCGGTTCTTGCCCATGGCCCTCTGGAGGCGGCGCTTCGCCGGCTCTATCCCGACGCGCACCTCGCGCCGGCCCACTACATCGACCGCGGCTTCGACCGGACGCGCCGGCGGCTCGAGGCGGAGCGGCGGCGCTCGCTCGTCTTCCGCCGCCTCGAGTGGATCGTCTCGGCCGTGCGCGAGCGCCTGGAGTCCGACGACCCACGCGAGGAAGTCGCCGAAGCGCTTCCCTAGGTCGGCGTCTCGGCGCCGGACGGCGCCCACACATGGAACGCGGCGAGCGCGACTCCGCCGACGAGAAGGGTCGGCAGGATCACGAGCGCCCGGTAGAGGAGGACCGCAGCCACGACGTGCGCGTGGGGCGCTCCGAAGCCGACGAGCGTCCCGATCATTCCCAGCTCGACGATGCCGATTCCGCCCGGAGTGAGGGGAAGCGAGCTGATCACGCGCCCGATCGCCCAGGCGAGGAAGGCTTCGCTCGGCGGCAGGGTGGCAACCGAGATTCCAACCGCCCGCAGCGAGAACTCGAAGATGAGGTAGGCGGTCAGCTGGTTGCCGAGCGTCGACAACGTGAGGGCGGGCCAGCGCCTGCGGAGGTGGATGAGCCGCTCCTGTCGCACGAGTACGAGTGCCTCCCCGCTCCAGGCCGGTGGACGGCGCCTGAAGAGGTGCGCGATTCGCGCCCCGACTCGACCGGCGGCGTCGCCGACCCACCGTGCGGACCCTGGGCTCCGCAGGACGGCGAAGGCGAGCACGGCGATAACGGCCCCGGCCGCCGCGCTTGCACCCGCGATCGCAGCGGTCGAGCCTGAGAGGTTGCCGCTGCCGAACACGAGGGCGGCGCCGACGAGCGGGTAGAGCAGGATCATCACCTGGCTCCAGATACCGGTGAGCGCGACGGCGAAGCCCGCCTCGCCTGCACTCACCCGCAGCCTTCGCAGCAACCCGAAGGAGATCGCCATTCCCAGCGGCGCGCCGCCGGGAAGGACGAGCGTGAGTGCCGTCGACGCCTGCGTGAAGCCGAGCGAACCGAGCCACGAGATCTGCGGCAGCAGCGCTCGCCAGGGCAGAGCGGTGGTGAGCACGTCGAGCGCCGCAGCGACGGCCAGCGCGACCGCCCATGGCCAGGACACGTTCGCGAGCTGCTTCCCGACGCTGCCGTAACTCGCGATGCGCGGGACCACTTCGACGAAGACGACGACGGCGAGCCCGATCCCGAGCACGCTGCGAAGAACGGCCCGGCGGGAACGCCGCATGGACACAAGCGTAATGTGACCCGCGGCGCCGCGTTGGAAACGGCTAGCCTCAGGCTCCGATGAAGGTCCTGGTCACCGGCGGTGCCGGCTTCATCGGTGCCCACGTTGCGCGTCACCTACTCGATGCGGGTCACGATGTCGTCGTCCTCGACGACCTCAGCGGTGGCTTCGAGGCGAATGTGCCCGCCGCGGCGACGTTCGTCACGGGCTCGGTCACCGACCCCGAGCTCGTCGACGAGCTTTTTCGCACGCACGAGTTCGCCCATGTCTTTCACCTCGCCGCCTATGCGGCGGAAGGGCTCTCGCACTTCATCCGCCGCTTCAACTACACGAACAACGTCCTCGGCTCGGTCAACGTGCTCAACGCCGCGCTGCGTGCGGAGACGGTCGAGCGCTTCGTCTTCGCCAGCTCGATCGCGGTGTACGGCCCGGCCCAGGCGCCGATGTCGGAGGACGTCGTTCCGGAGCCCGAGGATCCGTACGGCATCGCGAAGTACTCGGTCGAGCTCGACCTTGCCGCGGCTCAGCGGCTGTTCGGGCTCGATTACACGATCTTCCGGCCGCACAACGTCTACGGCGAGCTCCAGAACCTCGCCGACCCGTACCGCAACGTGATCGGGATCTTCATGAACCAGGTCATGGCCGGCAAGCCGATGACCGTCTTCGGCGATGGCAAGCAGACGCGCGCGTTCACGCACATCGACGACGTCGCCCCGCTGATCGCCCGCTGCATCGACGTTCCGGGCGCGGCGAACGAGGTCTTCAACGTCGGAGCCGACACGCCGTACAGCGTCGTCGACCTTGCGAGTGCAGTCGCCCGCGCTTTCGACGTGGCCGAGCCGGAGATCGAGTTCCTGCCCGCACGGAAGGAAGTCGTCCACGCCTTCTCCGATCACACCAAGCTGCATCGCGTCTTCGGCGAGGCGTCGACCGTCCCGCTCGAGGAGGGTCTGCGCCGGATGGCGGAGTGGGCGCGCGAGACGGGTGTCCGCGACCCGATCCGGTTCGAGAGCGTCGAGGTCCTGAGGAACATGCCGCCCTCGTGGACTGCCGGTCTGACACAGACCGCTTAGTCGTTCAGTGCCGGACGTCTCCGTCTCTCTCGTCAACACGAACTCGCGGGAGTTGCTCCTCGCGTGCCTCGAGTCGCTGTCCAACACCGGGGTGGAGGTCGTCGTCCTCGACAATGCCTCGGAGGACGGGTCGGCGGCGGCCGTTCACGAGCATTTCCCTGCGATTCGGGTGATCGAGCAGCGGCATCGCGCCGGATTCGGCGCGAACCACAACACCGTGATCCGAGCGACGACGAGGCGCTACGTCTTCGTCCTCAACGAGGACACGACGAGCGACGACTGGGGCTTCGATCGTATGGTCGCCCATCTCGACGCGAATCCGCGGGTCGCCGCCCTCGGGCCGCGGCTGGTCTATCCCGACGGGCGCCCGCAGGCCTCGGCCTGGCGCTTTCCATCGCCTGCGACGGAGGCGCTCGGGCTTCTGACGCTCGGCCGCGCGGGGATGCTCCAGTCTGGAGGCAGCGAGACACGCGACGTCGACTGGGCGATGGCCGCCGCGCTGCTCGTCCGCCGCGAGGCGCTCGACGAGGTCGGGCTCTTCGACGAAGACTTCTTCATCTACTCGGAGGAGACGGATCTCGCGCGCCGTCTGAGAGGCGCCGGGTGGCGGACGCAGTACTTCCCGGACGTGACCGTCGTGCACCACGAGTCGCAGTTCAGCGCGGGGATTCCCGAGCGGCGGATCAACGAGATGTGGCGTGGTCGGCACCGCTACTGGCGGAAGCACCACTCTGCGGTCGGCGCCCGGGTCGCGGCGCTCGGCATGGGCGGGCAGTACGCGGCGCGCGCGCTGCTGCGGGCAGGCGATCGGGACTTCGCCGGCCGGATGCGGTTGCACGCGCGCGACGCAATCCGGGTGGAGGGACCGGGTCTTCGCGAGCTCGCGGACGAGTGGAACCGCGAGCACGAGCCCCGGTAGCGGCAACCCGCGTAATCGGGCACACTTCGCGTCCTGACAGCCACAACGCTCGGGGGGAGCCCGTGACCGCCGTAAGGCAAACGAGATCGAGCAGATCCGAGGCGCTTCGGGCCTCGCGCGCGCACCGGCCTTTGCATCTCGTAGATGGAACCTGGCGCAACCGGGTGCGGCATCGCCCGGATGCGGGCGGCGGCAGTGGCGGAGGACGCTCCGAGGAGTCGACTCCGACCGTTTTGCTCGTCGACGACGAGCGTTCGATCCGCACGATCTGCCGGGTCAACCTCGAGGGTGACGGGCTCGCGGTGTCCGAGGCGTCAGACGGTTCCGAGGCTCTGGAGCAGGTCAGGCAGGCTCGGCCGTCGCTCGTCCTGCTCGACGTGATGATGCCGGGCGTCGACGGTTGGAGCGTCGCCGAGCAGCTGGCAACCGACGACGAGACTCGCGACATCCCGGTCGTGTTCCTGTCGGCCCGCGCCGCCCACGAGGATCGGCTGCGCGCGCAGGAACTGGGCGCGGTCGGCTACGTCGTCAAGCCGTTCGATCCGCTGCAGCTGTCCGGCATCGTGCGACAGGTGCTCGGGCGCGTCGCGAGGGGAGAGCGCGAGCAACTCAACAGCGAGCTTTCGGAGCAGGGGTGATCTCAGAAGCAGCCCCGCATGATCGCGCGCGGGTTGCCTGGTGGCCGCGGCCCGAGATCGGCTACGCCAGCGCGTTGGCCGTTGCGCTCGGCGCGCCCGCACTCGTCACCCTCCTCGCGTTCACGAGCGTCCGCACGGTTGTTCCCGGCCTTCTCTATGTCGTCGCGATCATCCTCGCGACGGCCGCCGGCGGCCGGGTCGCCGGCCTCGTCGCAGTTGCAGCGTCGGCCTATCCCTTCTTCCACTACTTCGCGGAGCGCTACGACCGCAACCAGCTGAACGCCGAGGGAGCGACTGCGCTCGTCGTCTTCCTCGTGGCTGCGCTGTTCGGAAGCGAGGTGCTGGGCCGCGAGCGAGCGGCGCGCGAACGGGCCGAGAGCGCGGTGCGGGAGAGCCGGGGCGCCCTCGACGCGGCGACGCGGCTGCAGAACGTCGCCGACGCGCTTGCGACCGCGCACACGCCGCAGGAGGTTCTCGACGCCGTCCTCACCGAGGGCGTGCGCGCGGCCGAAGCCCGCGGCGGGCTGATCGCCACCGTGAGCGACGACGGCGAGTGGCTCGACGTGATCGCGTCACGCGGGTACGACATGAAGTGGATCGATCCGTTTCGCCGGTTCCCGGTGAGCGGGAACTATCCGCTGTCGGAGGCGGTGCGGACGGGCGAGGGCGTCTTCCTCAGTTCCGAGGCGGAGCGGGACGAGCGCTATCCGGAGCTGGTGGGGCGCTCGCAGCCGGGGCACGGGCTCGTCTGCGTGCCGCTCGTGGGCGAGCTCGGGCGGCCGATCGGCGGCCTCGTGTTCTCGTTTCCTACGGACCAGGACTTCAGCCCCGATCGACGCGCGCTCAAGATCGCGCTCGGCCGGCAGGCGGCGCTCGCCCTCGAGCGCGCGCGGTTCTCGGCGGCCGAGCAGGCGCTGCGCGAGCGGCTCTCATTCCTCGCCGAGGCGACGGCGCTCCTCACCTCGTCGCTCGAGCTCGACCAGACCCTCGAGCGACTAACCCGTCTCGCGGTGCCGCAGCTCGCCGACTGGTGCTCGATCTCCATGCTCGTGCCGGAAACGGGGGAGATCGAGCAGCTCGTCGTCGCCCACCAGGATCCCGAGCGCCAGAGCTGGGCCAAGGAGATGCAGGCGAACTCGCGCACGATCATGATCGACGACGAGTTCGACCTCACGGCGCGCGTGATCCGCACGGCCGAGCCCGTCTTCCTGCGCGAGATTCCGCAGGAGCTGCTCGACCAGGCGGTGGAGCGCGATCCGAACGCGGCGGTCGCCCTCGAGCAGATCTCCCTGCGAAGCGCGATCACGCTCCCTCTGCGCTCGGGCGACAGGACGTTCGGCGCACTCACGCTCGTCTCGGAGGAGCGAGAGCTCGAGGACTCCGACTTCGAGCTCGCCAAGGAGCTCGCGGCTCGCGCTGCGATCGCGGTCGAGAACGCGAGGCTCTACCGCGAAGCCGAGCGCCGGGCCGAGGCCGCGCTGGCGCTCGCTTACGTCGGTGACGGCGTCGTCCTGCTCGACGACGACGGCCGCGTGCGCTTCTGGAATGCCGCGGCCGCGGCGATCACCGGCCTCACGGAGGCAGACGCGCTCGGGCATCGTCCGGCCGAGGTGCTGCCGGCCTGGGAGGCGCTGACGCGGCTCGCGGAGCTTGCCGACGCAGCGGCGCCGGAGCAGGCGCGCCCGGTGACGGTGCCGATCGAGACCGGGTCTCGCGACCGCTGGATCGCGGTGACCGGCGTCGCGTTCGACGAAGGCGTCGTCTACGCGCTGCGCGACGTCAGCGACGAGCAGGCGTTCGAGCGCGCACGGAGCGATTTCGTCGCGACCGCTTCGCATGAGCTCCGGACGCCGCTCGCCGCCGTGTACGGCGCGGCCCGAACGCTGAGGCGCACCGACATCGAGATCCCGCCCGAGCAGCACGACCGCTTCCTCGAGATCATCGTGAGCGAGACGGAGCGCCTGACCGCGATCGTCTCCCAGATCCTCCTCGCAGGGCAGCTCGAGGAGGGCCGGGTGGACGTCGCGACTACCGCGACCGACCTCAGGCCGCTCGCCGAGAGCGTGATCGACTCGGCGCGCCTGCGCGCACCGGATCAGATCGGGCTGCGGCTCGAGCAGAACGGCACTCCCGCGATCGCGCTAGCCGACGAGGACAAGCTCCGGCAGGTGCTCGTCAACCTGCTCGACAACGCGATCAAGTACTCGCCCGACGGTGGCGACGTGACGGTCGAGCTTGCCGGAGGCCACGGCCGGGTGCGGCTGACCGTCGTCGATCGCGGGCTCGGAATCCCGCCCGCCGAGCAGGAGCGGATCTTCGAGAAGTTCTACCGGCTCGATCCGGCCCTGACGCGCGGAGTCGGCGGAAGCGGCCTCGGCCTCTTCATCTCGCGTGAGCTCGTCTCCCGGATGGGCGGCAGCCTCAACGTCCGCTCGCAGCCCGGCGAGGGCGCGGCCTTCGTCGTGGATCTGCCGGCCGCTTAGCGGCTTCTCACTTCTAGCGGCAAACTTAGAGCCGAAATGCTCGTTCTGGTGGTAGACGACGACCGTGCGGTGCGCGAGGCGCTCGAGCGCGCGCTGCAGCTGCACGGGTACGAGGTCGCGCTCGCGTCCGACGGAGACACGGCGCTCACGGCTGTCGAGGCGCGGACTCCGGACGCGGTCGTCCTCGACGTGATGATGCCAGGCCTCGACGGCCTCGACGTGACGCGGCGCTTGCGCCGGCAGGGAAACCGCATTCCGATCCTGCTGCTCACGGCGCGCGACGCGGTAGGTGACCGCGTCGAAGGCCTCGACGCCGGCGCCGACGACTATCTGCCGAAGCCGTACGACCTCGAGGAGCTGCTCGCGCGGCTGCGCGCACTCCTGCGCCGCTCGAAGCCGGAGGAGCCCGGAGCCGTGCTGCGCTTCTCGGATCTCACGCTCGACCTCGGCTCGATGGACGCGCGCCGCGGCAGCCGCCGCTTCGAGCTGACGACGACCGAGGCCCATCTGCTCGAGCTGTTCATGCGCAACCCGCGCCAGGTGCTGCCGCGCTCCCTCATCTACGAGCGTGTCTGGGGCTACGACTTCAGCCACTCCTCGAACGCGCTCGACGTCTACGTCGGCTACCTCCGGCGCAAGACGGAGTCGGAAGACGGTGAGCCGCGCCTGATCCACACCGTTCGCGGCACCGGCTACGTGCTCCGCGAGCCGTGAGCCTCCGCGCGCGTCTGACGCTCGTCGCCGCAGGGGTCGTCGCGGTCGTGGTCGCGCTCGCCTGCACGGCGACCTACTTCCTCATGCGCCACCAGCTCTACTCTCAGGTCGACACCCAGCTCACGGAGCATGCCGAGAATCCGGATGCAAACCCCAGCGGCTTCAATCAGTATCAGCAGGACTACGTCGCGAAGGTCTATCCCAACGGCCTTGCCACCGCCGACAGCGCGAACCTGCCCATCGACTCGCATATCAAGGCGGTTGCTGCCGGTCGAGGACAGCGGTTTTACCGCGATATCACCGTCACCGGGCACAACCTCGTGACGGGAAAGACCCTGACGTTGCCAATGCGTGAGGCGGTCGTGCCGGTCGGCGGCGGAGGAGCGGTGGTCGTCGCGCGCGACATCAGCTACATCAAACGCGATCTTGACCGGCTACGACTCGTTCTGATCCTTGTTTCGTTGGGCGGGATCGCAGCCGCTGCAGTAGCGGCCCGGCTCGTTGCCAACGCAACCCTCGCACCGGTTCGGCGGTTGACCGCAGCTGCCGAGCGAATCGCCGAGACGGGTGAGCCGAGCGAGCGGGTCCCTGAAGGCGGACACGATGAGCTGGCGCGCCTCGGTGCGTCGTTCAACACGATGCTCGCCTCGCTCGAGGAATCCCTCGAGACGCAGCGGCGCTTTGTCGCCGACGCATCGCACGAGCTCCGAACTCCGCTGACGAGCATGCAGACGAATATCGACGTCCTGCGGGGCGACATCGCACTGAAGCCTGATCAGCGCCGGGAATTGCTCGAGGATCTCCACCGCGAGTCGCAGGAGATGCGTTCGCTCATCGCCGGTTTGCTCGAGCTCGCTCGCGGCGGCGGGGCGCAGGTCGAGAAGGCGGAGTACCAGTTCGACGAGCTGGTCGAGGACTCGGTCGAGCGGGCGCGCTCGCGCTTCCCGGCAGTCTCGTGGGAGACCGCGGGCCTCGAGCCGACCGTCGTCGACGGTTATCGCGAGCGGATGGAGCGCGCCGTCTGGAACCTGCTCGAGAACGCAGGCAAGTGGAGCGGTGACGGCGGATCGGTCGAGGTCTCGCTCCACGGCGGCGAGCTGCGAGTGCGCGACCACGGGCCTGGCTTCGCCGAGGAGGACCGCCCGCTCGTCTTCGATCGCTTCTATCGCTCGGCCGCGGCCCGGTCGATGCCGGGCGCGGGGCTCGGCCTCGCGATCGTGCGCGAGGTCGCCGACGCCCACGGCGCCACGGTCACGGCGGAGAACGCCGGAGACGGCGGCGCGGTCGTGCTCCTCAGCCTCAATGGTGCGGCCCACCGCGGCTCTCTTAGCGGCTCTTAAACGCTTTTCATGATCGCCTGGTTCGATTCGCACTGCATCGAACCCCTCCCGGCTCGCTTTCGTTGGCGGGCCGCGGCCGGCCCGGCCCGGTGTCTTCCCGGATCCCCTGCGGTGAAGACGCCGGGCTGAGCGGCTGGTAGGGGACGTTTCTAGCTCGAGCGCCAGCGGTCGAGGATCGCGAGCGCCTCGTCGAAGGAGCTGACGACTGCGCCTCCGCTCGCCTCGATGCAGCCGCGCACGAAGAGATTCGTCGCGAAGTCGCCACGCCGCTCGGCGCGCAGGTCGGTGAGCAGGCCAACTACTCCCTTGCGCGCGGGATCGTGCTGCTGCAGCCCGTAGAAGAGGCCGATCTCGCAGGCCGTGCCGTCGTCGACCGACGGCCCGTCCAGCACGGCCAGCACCGCATCGGCCTCCTCGACGCCGCCGGCGTCGGCGGCGAAGACCGCGTCAGCGGTGACATCGACACCGATCAGGTGCGTCTGCTCGTGGGGTACGAAGACGTCGAAGCCTTCCGCCCGCAACCGCGCGGCGCACTCGTCGAGGAATGCTCGCTCGTACGGCGTGAAGATCGACCCGGCCAGGTAGATGAGCATCTGCTCAGTCTCGCCGAAGCAGGATCAGCGAGTGCTCCTGCACTGCGACGAGCGCGCGCGCCCCGAGCTGTTCGGCCGGAGCGTCGCCGGTCGCCAGCTCGCAATGCCAGCGCGAGCCGAACCGTCGCGTCGGCAGCGTGAAGACGACCGACTCGAAGTGCGCGTTGAAGAGGAGCAGGAACGAGTCGTCGAAGATGGGCTCGCCGCGCGGCGTTCGCTCCCTGATCTCGCGGCCGTTGAGGAAGACTCCGAGCGTCTGCGTCTCTGCGTTCGTCCAGTCCCGCTGCGTCATCCGCCTGCCGTCCGGCCGGAACCACCATGCGTCAGGCAGCCCGGTCTCGCCCGCCTTGCCGGAAAGGAACGACGTGCGCCGGAAGACCGGATGCTCACTCCGCAGCGCGATCACCCGCCGCACGAACTCGAGCAGCTCGCCGTCGGCGTCCTCCCAGTCGAACCACGAGATCTCGTTGTCCTGGCACCACGCGTTGTTGTTGCCGCCTTGCGTCCGCCCGAGCTCGTCGCCGCCGAGCAGCATCGGCACTCCCTGCGAGAGCAGGAGCGTCGCGAGCAGATTCCGCTGCTGCCGGGCGCGTAGCGCGAGCACCGTGGGGTCGTCGGTGGGGCCCTCGGCGCCGTGGTTCCAGGAGCGGTTGTCGTCGGTGCCGTCGCGGTTGTCCTCGCCGTTCGCGTCGTTGTGCTTGTCGTTGTACGAGACGAGGTCGCGCAGGGTGAAGCCGTCGTGGGCGGTGACGAAGTTGATCGACGCAAAGGGGTCGCGGCCGTCCTCGCCGTAGAGGTCGGACGAGCCGGTGAACCGCTGCGCGAACTCGCCGACGCTCCCCTGGCCGCGCCAGAAGTCGCGCACGGCGTCGCGGTACTTCCCGTTCCACTCGGCCCAGAGCACCGGGAAGTTGCCGACCTGGTAGCCGCCGGGTCCGACGTCCCACGGCTCGGCGATCAGCTTCACCTGAGAGAGCACCGGATCCTGGTGGATCGTGTCGAAGAAGGCCGAGAGCCGGTCGACGTCGTAGAACTCCCGCGCGAGCGCCGAGGCGAGGTCGAAGCGGAAGCCGTCCACCCGGCACTCGAGCACCCAGTAGCGGAGCGAGTCCATGATCAGCCGCAGCACCGACGGATGGACGGGGTTGAGCGAGTTCCCCGTGCCCGTGAAGTCCATGTAGAAGCGCGGGTCGTCGGGCATCAGCCGGTAGTAGCTCTCGTTGTCGAGCCCGCGGAACGAGAGCATCGGGCCGAGGTGGTTCCCCTCGGCGGTGTGGTTGTAGACGACGTCGAGGATCACCTCGATTCCCGCCCCGTGCAGGGCTTTCACCATCCCCTTGAACTCGCGGACCTGCTCGCCGTGGGTGCCCGTCGCGCTGTAGAGCGCGTGCGGCGCGAGGTAGCCGATCGACGAGTAGCCCCAGTAGTTCGTCAGGCCGCGGTCGTGCAGGAAACCCTCGTCGGCGATGTGGTGGATCGGGAGCAGCTCGACCGCGGTCACCCCGAGGTCGCGGAAGTACGCGAGCGCCGGCTCCGAGGCGAGGCCGGCGTAGGTCCCGTGCAGATCGCCGCGGATGTCGGGGTGCCGCTCGGTGAACCCCTTCACGTGCACCTCGTAGATGACGGTGTCGTTCCAGGCGATCTCCGGCGGCCGGTCATCCTCCCAGTCGAAGGTCGGGTCGACGACGACGCACTTCGGGATCGCGTCGGCGTCGTCCTCGTCGTCGAGCTCGAGGTCTGCCTCCTCCCCGCCGGGGACGTAGGGGAGGACGTTCGCGAGATCCCACAGCACCGGCCCCTCGATCGCCTTCGCGTACGGGTCGAGCAGCAGCTTGTTCGGGTTGAAGCGCTGTCCCGACGCGGGGTCGTACGCGCCGTGGACGCGGTAGCCGTAGCGCCGGCCCGGCCCGATGCCCGGGATGTAGCAGTGCCAGTTGTGACCCGTCACGTCGGCGAGCTCGACCCGCGTCTCGCGGTCGCCGTCGAAGAGGCAGAGCTCGACGCGCTCCGCGTGCTCGGAGAAGAGCGAGAAGTTCGTCCCCTCACCGTCCCACGTCGCACCGAGCGGGAACGGGCGTCCTGGCCAGACCTCCATCAGCGCGCGAGCCTAGCGCGCGCTCCCCGACCGGAGCGGAAGGGGGCTTCGTCGGGTTGAATGATCCCGTGCAGCTTGTCGTTTCGGACGACGCCGCCGAGCTGATCCGGGAACGGGGCGGCCATCTCAATGTCTGGCCGAAGAAGGCTCGTTGTTGCGGCGGCCTCATCACGCTCCGCACGTCGACTAGCGCGCCCCATCGCGACTTTCGGCAGGTTGCCTCCGGCGAACGCTTCCAGGTGCTCGTGCCGGCGACGCTCTCTCCGCTGCCGGACGAGCTGCACGTCGAGCTTCGACGGCATCCGCGGAGAGTCGAGGCGTACTGGAACGGCTGCGCCTGGGTGATCTAGCTCTACTCCGGGACGAGCCAGACGGCTCCGAGCGGCGGCAGCGTCAGCGTCGCCGAGAACGGCTGCTCGTGCCACGGGATCGCCTCTGCGTCGATGCCGCCGAGGTTGCCCACGCCGCTCCCTCCGTAGAACGCCGAGTCCGTGTTCAGGACCTCGCGCCAACGGCAGCAAACCGGCATCCCGACCCGGTAGTCGTGGCGCGGCATCGGCGAAAGGTTGAGGACGCAGACGAGCGGCGGCGCTCCATCCTCGCCGACCCGGGCGAACGCGAGGACGTTGTGCGCGGCGTCGTTCGCCTCGAGCCAGCGGAAGCCGGCCGGATCGAAATCGAGCTGCCAGAGCGCCGGCGTCGAGCGATAGGTCGTATTGAGGTCGCGGACAAGCGCCTGGATTCCCTCGTGCTCGGCGTGCTCGAGCAGGTTCCAGTGGAGCGAGCCCTCGGCGTTCCACTCCTCCCACTCGCCGAGCTCGCCGCCCATGAAAAGGAGCTTCTTGCCGGGATGGGCCCACATGAAGGCGTAGAGGGCGCGGAGGTTGGCGAACTTCTGCCACCGGTCGCCGGGCATCTTGGCGAGCAGCGACCGCTTGCCGTGCACGACCTCGTCGTGCGAGAGAGGCAGGACGAAGTTCTCGCTGAACGCGTACATCAGCGAGAACGTGAGCGAGTGATGGTGGTAATGCCGGTAGACCGGATCCTTCTGGAAATAGGAGAGCGTGTCGTGCATCCAGCCCATGTTCCATTTGAAGCCGAAGCCGAGGCCGCCGAGGTAGGTCGGACGTGAGACGCCGGGCCAAGCGGTCGATTCCTCGGCCGTGCTGATCACGCCGGCGTCGCGCGCATAGAGCGTCTCGTTCAGCTCCTTGAGGAACGAAACCGCGTCGAGATCCTCGTTGCCGCCGAACATGTTCGGAACCCACTCGCCGGCCTTGCGTGAGTAGTCGAGATAGAGCATCGAGGCGACGGCGTCGACGCGAATCCCGTCGGCATGGTGCTCGCGGAGCCAGTAGAGGGCGTTCGCGAGCAGGAAGTTGCGCACCTCCGTCCGGGCGAGGTTGAAGACGAGCGTGCCCCAGTCGGGATGCGCGCCGCGCCGCGGGTCGGCGTGCTCGTAGAGGTGCGTCCCGTCGAAGGTCGCGAGCGCCCAGTCGTCGCGCGGGAAGTGGGCGGGAACCCAGTCGAGGATCACGCCGATGCCGCGCTGGTGCAGGCGGTCGACGAAGTGGCGGAAGTCGTCCGGGGTTCCGAAGCGCGAGGTGGGCGCGTAGTAGCCCGTGACCTGGTAGCCCCACGAGCCCGAGAAGGGGTGCTCCATGACCGGCATCAGCTCGACGTGCGTGAAGCCGAGGTCGGAGACGTAGTCGGCGAGCTCGTCGGCGAGCTCGCGGTAGCTCAGCGGGCGGTTGTCCTCGAGCGGGTTCCGGCGCCACGAGCCGAGATGGACCTCGTAGATCGAGATGGGAGCGCGCAGCGGATCCGAAGCGGCCCGGCGCTCGAGCCAGCCCTTATCGCCCCAGACGTGCTTCGGCTCGTGTACGAGCGAGGCATTGGCGGGTGGCACTTCGGCGTGGAACGCGAGCGGGTCCGCCTTCAGCCGCAGCCGGGCCTCCTGGGTGCGGATCTCGAACTTGTACTTCGCCCCCTCGCGCACGCCGGGGACGAACAGCTCCCAGATGCCCGACGCGCCGAGCGAGCGCATCGGATGCAGGCGCCCGTCCCAGGAGTTGAAGTCGCCCACCACGGCGACCGAGCGTGCGTTCGGCGCCCAGACCGCGAAGGCGGTGCCGACGACGCCGTCGAGCTCGCGGACGTGGGCGCCGAGCCGCTCGTAGAGGTGCTCGTGCCGACCTTCCATGGCGAGGTGGAGGTCGAGCTCGCCGAGCGTCGGCAGGAACGAGTACGGGTCGCGGACGGTGAAGACGTTGCCGTCCGGGTACTCGACCTCGAGCTCGTAGTCGAGGGGCAGCTTTGCTTTGGGGAGTAGCGCCTCCCAGAGACCAGCCGGATCCTTGAGCGTCGCCTCGATGCCTGCCGGCTGCACGCGAACCGCCTGCGCTTCGGGCCGCAGCGTGCGCACCACGACGCCGCCGTCGTCGGCCTCGTGGGCACCGAGGACGCCGTGGGGATTTGTCCCCAGCTCGACGGTCACAGCGCTTCTGCCGCCTGGTGCATGAGCCGCTCGATCCCCGCGACCGGGATTCCCACCCAGTCCGGGCGGTTGTCGAGCTCGTAGCGGAGCTCGTACACGGCCTTCTCGAGCTCGAACACGGCCAGCAGACGGTCGACGGCGGCCTCGCCGGGCGGTAGCAGCGTCGGGTCGACGATCTCGAGATAGCCCTCGAGGAACCGGCTGCGCGCCCGCTCCTCCCAGTCCACCGGGACGTCGGCGTCACGAGTGAGTTCCGCGGCCGTCGCCGCGTAGGCGAAGGAGCGGAGCATCCCGGCGACGTCTCGCAGCGGCGAGCGCTTCCGGCGCCGCTCGACGACCGTGCGGGCCGGCTCCCCTTCGAAGTCGAGGATGATCCAGTCGTTGCCCTTCCAGAGGGTCTGGCCGAGGTGGTAGTCGCCGTGAGTCCGGATCACGCGGCCGCTCGAGCCGGCGTGGGTGAGCAGACGCAGCTGCTCGCGCACCTCCTCGCCGCGGCCGAGGATCGGAGCGAGGCGCTCGTCGTCTTCGGGTAGCGAGAGGAAGACGCGTGCGATCTCCTCGTCCACCGTCGCGGTCAGGAGGCCGAGCGACTCGACGCTCGGCTCCTCCGGTGCGAACGCGTGGTCGGTCTGGTCGGCGCCAAGCGTCGTGTGCATCTGCGCCGTCACTTCACCGAGCCGCCCGAGCCGGTCGAGCAGGCGCTCGGGTGCGGAGCTGATCTCGCCGAGCGCAAGCTCCCAGCCGCCCATCGCGCCGGCGACGAATTCCTGCAGCAGCCCGAGGGTCGCGGTCAGCGGGCCGCCCGAGTAGCCGTACCAGCCGGCCAGTGCGGGGATGTTGCGAAAGCCCTGCTCGGTGAGGAAGCGGAGCATCTCGAGCTCCGGGTTGATGCCCGGCTCGAGCCGCCGGAAGATCTTGAGGATCAGCGCGTCGTCGAAGACGACCGAGCTGTTCGACTGCTCGGACGAGACGAGACGTGCTGCGCCGAGCTCGCGACCGAGCGCCGTGAAGTCGTCCGCCGGGCTGAACTCGGCGACGCCCTGCGCGCCTTGCAGCGTGAGCCCGGTACGCATCGCGCTGACGATCTCGCGCGCGAGTCCCGCATCCTCGGCGAGACCGTCGGAGGGAACGCCGTCACCCTCTGCCGAGACGAGCAGCTGGTAGATGTCGTGGATGCCCGTGTCGAAGCGCATCTCGACGAGCGCGAGCGAGAGCTGCGGCTCGGTCTGGCGGACGGTGACGGTGTCGAGCACCTCCGAGTGCGAGACGGTGCGCGACTTTGCGCCGTACCAGCGTTGCTGCGTGACGTAGTCGATCAGCGCCTGCTCGTCCATGGTCATTCCACCTGCCCTTCCTGCCGCAGCTGGAACCAGAAGAATCCGCGCGGCGCGAGTGTCAGGAGGTAGGGCAGCTCCCCGATCGCGGGGAAGGCTGTACGACCCAGCATCTCCACCGGCACCATGCCGGCGTAGTCGGAGAGGTCCATCTGCACTGCCTGCGCCGAGCGCGCGAGGTTG
The DNA here is from genome assembly GCA_036496985.1 of Gaiellaceae bacterium. Classification (GTDB taxonomy): domain Bacteria; phylum Actinomycetota; class Thermoleophilia; order Gaiellales; family Gaiellaceae; genus Palsa-739. The sequence goes on from DASXKE010000036.1 coordinate 16,527, forward strand.
TGCACGCAGAGGACTACGTCGTCTTCCCAGGTGCGGATGTGGGCGAAGATCCGCGTGTTCTCGGCGCGCAGCGGCTTGTAGGTGCCGAGGCCGAACACTGGATGCTCCTTGCGGAGCGCGATGAACCGCTGCATCCAGCGCAGAAGCGAGTTCGGAGTGCGCAGCTGCGCCTCGACGTTGACCGCCTGGAAGCCGTAGACGGGATCCATCAGCGGCTGGAGGTAGAGCTGC
>DASXKE010000037.1:0-2996 GCA_036496985.1 Gaiellaceae bacterium
AACGACTTCACCCGGGACTGGATCAAGAACCGGTTTGCGGAGCTGATTCGAGCCGGGATCAAGGACGTGGCCGGGCTCGAGCGGCGGGTCGAGTTCGTCGTGCACTCGCCGGCAGCGGCACGGGCGGCCGTCGTGCTGCCGCCGCGATCAGACGGCGGCACGATCATCAACCCCAAGTACACGTTCGACTCGTTCGTGATCGGCTCGTCGAACCGGTTCGCCCATGCTGCGGCGCTCGCGGTCGCGGAAGCGCCCGCGCAGGCGTACAACCCGCTCTTCATCTACGGCAGCACCGGTCTCGGCAAGACGCATCTCCTGCAGGCGGTCGCGCAATACGTCGCGGAGCATTCGTCCGAGCTCTCGGTGCGCTACATGACGAGCGAGGCCTTCGTCAACGACTTCATCAACTCGTTGCGCGACAAGCGGATCGAGGGCTTCAAGCAGCGCTACCGCGGCTACGACGTCCTGCTCATCGACGACGTCCAGTTCTTCGAGGGCAAGGAGCGGTTCCAGGAGGAGTTCTTTCACACGTTCAACACGTTGTACGAGGCCGGCTCGCAGATCGTGCTGTCCTCCGACCGGCCGCCGCGCGACATCGCGACGCTCGAGGAACGGCTCCGCAGCCGCTTCGAGTGGGGCCTGATCACCGACATCCAGCCGCCCGACCTCGAGACGCGCATCGCGATCCTGCGCAAGAAGGTGAAGGTCGACGGGATCCACGTGCACGACGAGCAGGTGCTGACCTTCATCGCCGGCCGCGTCTCGACGAACATCCGCGAGCTCGAAGGAGCTCTCACGCGCGTCGTCGCCTTCTCGTCCCTCACCGGACGGCCGATGACAGTCGAGCTCGCGCAAGACGTGCTGCGCGACGTCTTCCCCCAGGGCGAAGCTGCGGAGGTGTCGATCAAGCGGATCCAGGATCTCGTCGCCGAGCGCTTCAGCCTCTCGCTCGACGAGCTCTGCGGCGAGAAGCGGTCGCAGAACATCGTCTACCCGCGGCAGGTCGCGATGTACCTCTCACGCGAGCTCACCGACTCATCGCTGCCGAAGATCGGCAAGGAGTTCGGCGGCCGCGACCACACGACGGTGATCCACGCGACGTCGAAGATCTCGCGCCTGATCCGTGAGGACAGGTCTGTGTACAACCTCGTGCAGGAACTCACCGCACGTGTGAAACAGGTCCGCTGACGCTTGCCTCCTGTGGGACCCTCCCGATCGTCCACAATGACCCTCCACACGAGATCTGCAGTCGGCGAGCGGGCCGGAGGCCGTCTTCCCCGTAATACACACCCCCTATGACTTCTACGAGAATCCCCTAGATGATCGAGAGTGACATCACAGTCGGTACCGGGCTGAGGATTACCTGCACGAAGAGCGAGCTCGTGCAGGGCCTCGGGCTCGTAGGTCGTGCTGTCTCGAGCCGTACCGCGATCCAGATCCTGTCCGGGATCCTGCTCGAGGCCGCTGGCGACGAGCTGCGGCTGGCCGCAACCGATATGGAGCTCTCGCTGCGCGCCGCCGTACCGGCGCGTGTGGAGGGAGGCGGCGCGGTAGTGCTGCCGGGGCGCACGCTCGTCGACATCGCACGGCTTCTCCCGGGCGATGAGGTCACGATCGAGCACAAGGCGGCGGAGTCTGTCGTCCACATCGGCTCGGCGAGCGCGAGCTACACGCTGCACACCTACAACGCCGAGGACTTCCCACGGCTACCCGAGTTCACCGAGACGGAGACATTCACGGTCGACCGTGCGGCGCTGCTCGAGACCATCGGCCGGGTCGCCCGCGCAGCTTCGCGCGACGAGGCGCGTCCGGTTCTGACAGGCGTTCTCGTGCAGTTCACCGGCGACAAGCTCGTGATGGCCGCAACCGACTCGTACCGGCTCGCGGTGAAGGAGACGACGCTCGGCTCGGCTGCTCCGGAGCTCGAGGCGATTGTCCCGAGCCGCGCGCTGCAGGAGCTGTCGCGCATTTCGGGCGCCGGCGACGAGATCTCGGTCGGCGTGCAGGAGAACCAGGTGCTCTTCTCGGCCGGTGGCGTCTGGCTCACGACGCGCCGGATCGACGGTCAGTTCCCGAACTACCGCCAGCTGCTGCCTGAGACGTTCGAGCATGAACTCACGGTGCCGCGCGCCGAGCTGCTCGAGGTCGTCCGCAGAGCTGCGGTGATGATCCAGCGCGCGACTCCGCTGCAGCTGCGCTTCGCGGACGGCGAGGTCACGGTGATCGCTCGAACGCATGAGGTCGGCGAGTCGCAGGAGTCGATGCCGGTCGCGTACAACGGCGACCCGCTCGAGATCGGCTTCAACGCCGAGTTCCTGCGTGAGGGCCTCGAGTCGGTCGAAGGCGACGACGTGAAGCTGAAGCTCATCAGTCCGCTGCGGCCGGCGATCCTCACCGACGAAGCCGACGACTTCACGTACCTCATCATGCCGATCCGCCTTCCCGGCTGAAAGCCGGACAGGGTCAGCCCAGTCTGATAGTCGACTCCGTCTCGCTCCGCGACTTTCGTTCGTACGAGCGGCTCGAGCTGACACTGCAGCCGGGACTCGTTCTCGTCGTGGGTGCGAACGGCGTCGGTAAGACGAATCTGCTCGAGGCCACGCACGTCGCGACCCAGGGGTTCTCGCCGCGCACCCGGGCCGACTTTCAGGTCGTCCGCTTCGGTTCCGAAGGTGCGCGCGCCGCCGTTTCCGGACGGCGTGGTGAGGTCTCGATGGAGCTGGAGGTAACGGTGCGGCGCGGTGAGGGCAAGCGCGCCAAGCTGAACGGGACGCCGTTGCGCGCGGCCGAGCAGCTGCGCGCGACGGTCTCGACGCTCGTCTTCACTCCGGACAGGCTCGGCGTGGTCAAGGGGCCGCCCGCTGCCCGCCGGGCGTACTTCGACCGCGTCCTCGGCCGCTTCGCGCCGGCGCGCGCGGCGCTGCCGGCGGAGTACGGAGCCGCGGTGGCGCAGAGAAACGCGGCGCTCCGCCGCGCGAGCGCGGGAATGTCCGGCC
>DASXKE010000038.1:0-40256 GCA_036496985.1 Gaiellaceae bacterium
CTCCGGGATCGCGATCGGATCGTCCTCGCCGCCGTTGCGGGCCTTGCGCACGGCGTTGATCGCGCTGCGCAGGAAGCTCGTCACGGTGACACCGGGAATCGCGTGCGGATACTGGAACGCGAGGAACAGGCCGCGCTGCGCGCGCTCGTCGGCGCCGAGCTCGGTCACGTCGTCGCCGTCGAGGAGCAGGCGCCCCTCGGTGATCTCGTAGGCCGGATGGCCCATCAGCGCGTACGCGAGCGTCGACTTGCCGGAGCCGTTCGGCCCCATGACGGCGTGCACCTCGTTCGTGTCCACCTCGAGATCGACACCCTTGACGATCTCGGTGCCGTCCTCGAGCGCGACGTGCAGGTTCTCCAACTTCAGCAATGCCACTTCTATACGCCTCTTTCCCCGAAAATAGCGGGGCTTTCGCCCCGCCCGTCCAACCGAGACAAGTCTAGCGAGAGGGGCCGCCTCCCCGTCCACCACCCCACAAACGCGCTACCCTCCAAAGACTCATGGGTTATCTGCAGCCCTGGCACATCATCGTCCTCCTCGCAATCGCGCTGCTTCTGTTCGGTGGCAAGCGACTGCCCGAGGTGGGGCGCTCGCTCGGGCACGGGATGCGTGAGTTCAAGGATGCGGTGACCGGCAACACGTCGGCTCCGTCCGAGACGCAGCCCGAGCTCCCGCCTGCCGAGGTCACGACGGCGACTCCGACGACGGCGACGCCGCCGCCGGAGCGCGAGACCGTCTAGCTAGGACCCGGCTCAATGGCGAGGCTTCCGCGCCGGCTCGGCCACGCCGAGGAGGCGTCGCTCGCCGAGCATCTCGACGAGTTGCGCGGCCGGCTGTTCGTCATGCTCGGAGCGATCGCCGTCGGGACGATCGTCGCCTACATCTTCCACAACCACGTGCTCACCTGGCTGAATCAGCCACTGCCGCCCGACCATCGCAAGCTCGCCGCCTTCGGCGTCGCCGAGCCGTTCACCGTGACGATCACCGTCAGCCTGTACGCCGGCTTCGTGCTGGCGCTGCCGGTCGTGCTGTGGCAGCTGTGGCTGTTCTTCGCTCCGGCGGTCGACCCGAAGGTGGAACGGAGAGTGCTCGGCCTCGCGATGGCCTCCGTCGTCCTCGCCGCCGCGGGCGTGGCGTTCGGCTACTGGATCCTGCTGCCGCGCGCCGTCCATTTCCTCACGAACTACGACAACACGCACTTCATCCACCTGATCCGAGCGTCGTCCTACTACAACTTCGTCGTCACGGTGCTCATCGGAATCGTGATCGTCTTCCAGACGCCGCTCGTCGTGCTCGGCCTCGTCTCGGTGGGCGTTCTCAGCTCGAATACCCTGCGCCAGCATCGCCGGATGGGCTACTTCGTGACGGCGGCGATCGCACTCGCGCTGCCGGGCCCCGATCCTGTGACGACGTTCCTCGAGCTGTTGCCGATGTGGCTGCTCTTCGAGGGATCGATCTGGCTCGCCGTTTTCGTCGAGCGGCGCATGGCCAAAGCTGCTCCGGCCTCGGCTACCCTGGGCGCTTAAGTGGCCCTCCAGCGAATGTCATCCACGCCCCCGGCGGCTGCAAAGCGTCGCGATGAGGCGTCCTCGCTCGCTTTTCGCGCGCCGGTGACGCGGCAACATCCACTGGAGAACCACTGATGGCCAGAGCAGCGGTCACTGCGAAGCAGCAGGCGGCGAAGGCGCACGCGAAGGCGACGCGCACGCGCGGCCGGCGCCGGCACAGCGGCGGCGGCAATCCGAACCAGGAGCTCTTCTTCGTCCGGCTGCGGCGCCACCAGAAGTGGGTCTACGCCGTGCTCGCCGTCGTCTTCGCCTTCAGCTTCGTGCTCGTCGGTGTCGGCTCCGGCACCGGCGGCGGCCTGAACCAGCTCTTCAACGGCATCTTCAGCGGCGGCGGAGGCAGCTCCGTCTCGAAGGCCCAGGATCTGGTCAAGAAGGATCCCGCCAAGGGCTATCAACAGCTTGCGACCGCCTACGAGACGAACGGCGACAACGCCCAGGCCATGACCGCGCTTCAGCACTACCTCAAGATCAGGAAATCCGACGCGGCCACCTGGGCCCAGCTCGGCGGCCTGGAGCTGACGCAGGGAAGCCAGTACTCGACGCAGTACTCGACCGCGGCCCAGAACGCCCAGACCGTCGACCCGAGCGCTCCGTTCCAGCCGGCCGGCACTCTCGGCACCGCGATCGGCCCGAACACGGCGTACCAGCAGGCCGCGCAGAACGCGAGCACCAAGGCGACCAAGCTCTACACCAAGGCGACGACCGCCCTGGGCGCCGCGGTCACCGACTACCAGAACGCGTCGAAGTACCGTCCGAACAACTCGACCTACCTCCAGGAGCTCGCAAACGCTGCGGCGAACGCCGGCAACTCGAAGGTCGCGGTCGCCGCGCTCCACCGCTACCTGAAGCTCAATCCGAATACTCCGAACGCCAAGCAGATCAAGGCGGAGATCGCCTCGCTCTCGCCGAGCACGCCGAGCGTGAAGACGGGCGGCAAGTAGGACGATTGCGGCTTCGGCCGCGCGGATAGACTCACTCGGAGCGGCCCACGACAGGGCCGGCTGACGATTCGGGGGATATTCGCGCATGAACTTCGACATCAAGACCGAGCAGCTTTCCGGCGACGCATACGTCATCTCGCTCACCGGCGAGGTCGACCTCTACACGGCGCCCGAGTTCAAACAGCAGCTGCTCGAAGTGATCTCGCAAGGCGGCAAGGACGTCGTCGTCGACTTCAGCGGCACGACGTTCATCGACTCGACCACGCTCGGCGTGCTCGTCGGCGGCGTCAAGCGGCTGCGGACGAACGACGGTCAGCTCTCGCTCGTCTGCAGCGATCGGAACATCACGAAGATCTTCGAGATCACCGGTCTCGACAAGGTCTTCACGATCTATCCGACGCGCGAGGAGGCCGTCTCGGCGGTGGGAGCCCCACAAGGTTGAAGCGGCCGTACCGGGTCGGAGTTCTGGGGGCAGGACTCGCGGCGGTCGCGCTGCTTCTCTCGGGCTGCGGTACCGGCGGGATCGCCAGCAAGGGCGGGACGCCGGACACTGCGAACGGCCAGACGCTGTTCACCTCGAACTGCGGGTCGTGCCACACGCTCGCGGCCGCAGGCACGAGTGGGACGATCGGCCCGAACCTCGACAACGCGTTCGCCGGGGACGTCGCCCAGGGAATCTCCCAAAACGCGATCGAGAACGTCGTCCTCGACCAGATCCGACTCGGGTCGGGCCTGATCGCGTCCTACACGACGAGCAAGGACTTCATCAAGCACCACTGTCTGAACGACCAGGCGAAATGCACGAGCACGGAGATGCCCGCGAACATCGTCAAGGGCCAGGACGCGATCGACGTCGCGGCCTACGTCGCCTCGGTCGCCGGTACCAGTGGATACACGACTTCAGGCGGGTTCGCGAGCCTCGGCACGGACGGAGCAGCGATCTTCAAGGGAGCAGGCTGCGCGGGCTGCCACACGCTGTCCGCCGCCGGCGCGACCGGCACGGTCGGACCCAACCTCGACCAGCTCAAGCCGCCGATGGCGATCGTCGTGACCCAGGTGACGAACGGCGGCGCCGTGATGCCCGCGTTCAAGGGGAAGCTGACCCCGGCGCAGATCAACGCCGTCGCGCAGTACGTCTCCTCCTCCGCCGGCAAGTAGTCGCGCTGAAGGTTCGGCCCGCCCAGATCGGCGACGCCGCGGCCATCGCGGCGGTTCACGTCCGGACCTGGCAAGCAGCTTACGCGCATGTCTTCGGCGCGGAACGGCTCGCCGGCATCGATCTCGGCGCTCGGGAAGAACGGTGGGCGCGGCGCCTCGCCGAGCCCGAGCGCCGGCACCAGGCCGTTCTCGTCGCCGAGGACGACGGTCCGGCCATCGGCTTCGCCTCGACCGGCGAGAGTCGAGACGCGGCCGGTGAGGGCGAGCTCTACTCGATCTACGTGCTGCCAGAGGCGTGGGGCTCCGGCGCCGGCTCGGCGCTGATGGCCGCGGCGCTCGAGTCGCTCCGCACGAGTGGCTTCATCGTGGCGAGCCTGTGGGTGCTCGAGGACAACCCGCGGGCGCAGCGTTTCTACGAGCGCGAAGGATGGACGCGTGACGGCGGCCGGCGCGACGAGGAGTTCCTCGGCGTCCCGATCACCGAGATCCGCTACCGCATCACGCTCGGCTGACCGGCAGCGCGACCCGTTCGCGGATCGCGGCGAGCATCCCGCCGTCGCCGGCCACGAGCACCTCGTCGGCGCCGAAGACGCGCAGCGCGTCCTCCACTGCGAGAGCCGGGTCGTCGGCCCCCACTTCCACGCGAGCACCGGGCAGCCGGGACTCGAGCGCTGCGGCTGTTGCCTCGGCGTCGTGGCGGCGATCGTCGACCGCGCCGGTCAGCGCCTCGCTCGTGGACGAGAGAGCCGGCACGACGACGAGCACCTCGGCTCCGTCGGGCACGTTGACGGAGTCCGTTCCCGGCGGTGCGACGACGAGCACGCGATGCGTTCCAGGCGGGGTGCCAGACGCGACCGGCTTCGGAGGATCGGCGGCGCCCGGAACCGGTTCCTGCTTCAGCCACCAGAAGAGGCCGACGAAGACGACGACGGCTACAGCGACGCCGAGCCACTCGTTGATGAACGACGCCGCGATGATCGCCGCTGCGCAGACGACGATGACGATCAGGAAACGGTAAGCCTCGGCTTCGCTGCGGAGCGGATTGCGCATCTCCCGCTCCTTACCCGCTCGTCAGAGAACGTAGACCGTCGTGAAAACGACGATCCACATCACGTCGACGAAGTGCCAGTAGATCCCGCCGATCTCGACGCCGTGGTGGCTCTCGGCGGAGAAGTGCCCACGGAAAGCGCGGATGGTCATGATCGCGAGGATCGCGAGCCCGATGAACACGTGGCAGCTGTGCAGGCCGGTGAGGCAGAAGAAGATGGTGGGGAAGGCGCCGTCGGACGTGTTGAAGCCGGCGCGCATGTACTCGTAGAGCTGCCCGATCAGGAACGAGAGCCCCATCAAGAACGTCAGCAGGAGGCCCGCGCGCATCCCCCAGACGTTGCCGCGCTTGATCGACGTCGTCGCCCAGTGCATCGTCGCGCTCGAGGTCATGAGGATGAAGGTGTTGACCGCCGCCACGAAGACCGGCAGGTGGTACGGCGGCGACGGCCACGGGACTCCGTTGACGATCCGGATGAAGAAGTAGGCCGTGAAGAACGAGCCGAACAGCATGATCTCGGACGCGATGAAGAGATACATGCCGAGGGTCTCGGGCATGATCCGCGAGCTGTAGTGCGGGGCCGGCGGGCCGTGATGGTCGTGCTCGTCGTGCCCGATCGGCTCGGCGTGTGAGTAGGTGGCTATGCCCCTACCTCCCCTCTCGGCGTGTGCGCATTCGCGCTCACGCCGGTGCCTCCGCCCACGTCCTGTCGACGATCACGTGCTCGACCGGCAGGCCCGTCTCCTTCTGCAGCCGCTCGACGACATGGCCGCGCAGCCAGCCCGAGCTGAGCGGCTCGAACGTCGAGACGAGAATCTCGTCCACGCGCTCGTCGTGCACCGCCTCGATCGCAGCGCTGAACGGATCGGGGTGCGCGACCTGGCCGTGGGCGTCGATCCCCTCGCCGCGCAGCGTTGCGAGCGCGCGCTTGAGGCGCCGCTCGGCTTCGGGATGGTCGCCTGCCGACGGGTCGCTCTGTGGCGAGATGATCAGGAAGCTCGCCGGTCCGGCCGCGGCGCGCTCGCGAATCTTCGCCAGCAGCGGCTCGCCGACCACGGTCTCGTTCGCGATCACGAGCACGTTCTTCTCGGCCGGGCCGTCGCCGCTCGCGACCAGGTGCTCGACCGGCACCGAGCCCGCGGCCGAGCGGATCCGGTCGAGGACGCCTCGGCGCAGCCAGCCCGACTTCTCTTCGGGATGCGTCGAGACGAGGACTTCGTCGACCGGCGGCTCGAGCGTCGCGATCGCGTCGCGCACCGCTGCCGCGGGATCCGCCTCGACGACGTAGCCGTCGGCCGAGATTCCGTCCTGGCGCAGGTGGCCGAGCGCCCGTTCGAGGCGCCGCTGGGCCGAAGCGCGGCGGCTGTCGGCGTAGACGACGTAGCCCCGCTGAGGCTCGTTCACCGGCGAGACAACGGTGACGTAGAGGTCGTCGCCGCGAGCTTCGAGCGCCTGCCGTAGCGTCGTCGCGTCGACGGTCTCGTTCGCCACGACGAGCAGGTGCGTCATACGGGCACCTCCTCCATCTCGCGGGCCTTGGACGGCGCGAGGATCGCGTGCTGTGCGCCGGGGACGCCGTACTCGTACGGCGAGCCGACGACCTGCGGGATCTCGTCGAAGTTGAAGGTCGGCGGCGGCGAGGTGACCTGCCACTCGAGCGTCATCGCGTGCCACGGGTTCGCGGGCGCGATCTCACCGAAGCGCCAGCTCGTGATCATGTTGTAGAGGAAGATGATCGTCGAGGCACCGAGCCCGAACGACGCGAGCGAGATGAACATGTTGAGGTCGGCGAACTTCGGCAGGTACGTGGCGACGCGGCGCGGCATCCCCTCCGTCCCGAGGATGTGCATCGGGAAGAAGGTCAGGTTGAAGCCGATGAAGGTGAGCCAGAAGTGGAGCTTGCCGAGCCTCTCGTCGTACATCCGGCCCGTCATCTTCGGGAACCAGTAGTAGATGCCCGCGAAGATCGTAAAGACGGAGCCGCCGAAGAGGACGTAGTGGATGTGGGCCACGATGAAGTAGGTCTGGCTCACGTGGATGTCGATCGGGACGGCGCCGAGCATGACGCCGGAGAGGCCGCCGATCACGAACATCGAGAGGAAGCCGAGCGCGAACAGCATCGGAGTTCGCAGGTGGAGCTTCCCGCCCCAGATGGTCGCCAGCCAGCTGAAGATCTTGATCCCGGTTGGTATGGCGATCAGGAGCGTCGTGATCATCATCGGCACGCGCAGCCACGACGACATGCCGCTGACGAACATGTGGTGCGCCCAGACCGAGAAGCCGAGCACGACGATCGCCATCAGCGACAGCGCCATCAGCCGGTAGCCGAAGATCGGTTTGCGGCTGAAGACGGCGATGATCTCGCTCATGATCCCGAAGCCGGGCAGCATCATGATGTACACGGCCGGGTGCGAGTAGAACCAGAAGATGTGCTGGTAGCCGAGCGGATACCCGCCCCCGACGGGATCGAAGAACGACGTGTGCATCACGTGGTCGAACATCGAGAAGAACTGCGAGCCGGCGATGAACGGCGTCGCGATCACGACGAGCAACGAGGTCGTGAAGTTCGCCCAGACGAGCAGCGGCAGGCGCCAGAAGGTCATTCCCGGCGCGCGCATCGTGATGATCGTGACGAGGAAGTTGAGGGCGGTCATGATCGACGACGCCCCGGCCCACTGGACTCCCTGGTTGAAGAAGATGGCACCGATCGGCTGGTGCTGCGAGCAGAGCGTCGCGTAACCCGTCCACCCGCAGGCGAACGCGCCGCCGGGCATGAAGAACGAGCTCAGCATCATGATCCCGGCGATCGGCAACAGCCAGAACGAGAGCGCATTGAGGCGCGGGAAAGCCATGTCCGGGGCGCCGAGCATCAGCGGCACGACGAAGTTCGCCAGCCCCGCGTAGGCCGGGATGATGAAGAGGAAGATCATCAGCGCCGCATGGACCGAGAACAGGCCGTTGTACGTCTGCGGATCGAAGTAGTGGCTGTTCGGCTTGGCCAGCTGGGCGCGGACGAGCATCGCGAGCATCCCGCCGGCGAGGAAGAAGAAGATCGTCGTCACGAGGTACTGGACGCCGATCACCTTGTGATCGGTGTTGACGCGGAAGTAGTCGCGCCAGCTCTTGGCGCCGTGGCCGGAGTGATCCTCCGCACGCGTCGGGTAGCCGAGCGCGTAATAGACCCAGTAGTCGAACGCTCCCAGTCCGGCGAGGAAGCCGATCGGCGCGGCGACGAGGCCTGCGACCAGCACGAGCGGTTCGAGCAGCAGGATCGGGTGCCAGCCCGCGCCCCAGCGCGTCAGGACGACGAGCCCGAAGCCGATCCCGCCGAAGAGGACGAACATCCACGCCGCGCGGAAGAGGCCGGGGCCGAGCACCAACCGCCGCCAGCCACGGGTGGGGCTCGGCGCGCGGTGAAGGTCCTGAGCTGTGGCCGTCGTCGTCGTCACGTGCTGCTCATCCCTTCTTACCCGCTTGCTGCGCTGACTGCACGAGGAACGTCACGACCGCGTCGAGCTGCCCCGGGTTGAGCTTCTGCGCGAAGTCCGGCGGCATGACGCCCTTCGGATAGCCCGGCTGAATGTAGGCGTCCGGGCTGACGATCGACTCGTGGACGAACGACTCCAGCGGCTGCTTCGCCTGCTTCGCGTACGCGACGAGCTTGTCGAGGTTCGGGCCGACGGTGCCTGTCGCCTTCGCCGCGGTCAGGGTGTGACAGCCTGAGCAGCCGTACGAGTTGAAGACAGAGAGGCCGGCGGCCGAAGACGACGCCGTCGTCGAAGTCGAGGTCGTCGAGGTCGAGGTCGTTGTCGAGGTGGAAGTCGTCGACGACGCGGGCGGCGCGGCGCCCTTCTTCTGCTGCTTGAGCCAGGCGTCGAACGCCGAGGGCTCCATGACGATCGCCTGCGTGCGCATCAGGGAGTGGCCGAGCCCGCAAAGCTCCGTGCACTCGAGCGGGAACGTGCCGGTGCGGGTCGGGGTGATGTGCAGCTGCGTGACGAGGCCGGGGACGATGTCCTCCTTCTGCGAGAACTGCGGCACGAAGAGCGAGTGGATCACGTCGAGCGAGCGCATGTAGAGCTCGACGGAGCGGTCCTTCGGCAGCCGGAGCACCGGGCTCGTGATGTTCTTCGCGTCGGGGTAGCTGAACGTGAACTCGAACTGCTGGGCCGTGACGTTGATCCGCAGCGTGTCCTTCGCCTGGGCGTCGTTGCGCGAGAGGACGATCGCGCTGACGATCGCGATCGCCGTGACGATGACGAATGGGATGGCCGTCCACGTGATCTCGAGGCCCGTGTGACCGTGAACCGGCGGCCCGTCTTCCCAGTCGTCCTCGGCCGCTCGGAAGTTGAGGACCGAATAGATCATCACGGCGGCGACGACCGAGAAGATCACGATGCAGATCACCACCACGAACCAGATGACGAAATGGATGCGGCCGGCTTCGCGCGAGGCGGTCTCCGGCAGCCACGTGGGCAGGAGCGCTACAGCGGCGGCGACACCGCCCGCGATCAACGCAATCCCCACGAGCGCGACGATGGAGCCCCTGCGCATCCGGTTCGGAGCCTAGACCAAAAGGCACCGACCCCGAACCTCGAACCGGCACTTCTCCGTTGCTTCTCCGGACCCCAAAAAAGGAGGACGCATGGGTCTCGGAGTAGGACTGATTCTGGCGGCCGTGGGTGCTGTGCTCGCGTTCGCCGTGAACGCAACTGTTTCCGGCGTGGACATCCACACGATCGGCTGGATCTTGCTGATCGTGGGGATCGTAGGAATCCTGTTGTCGCTGATCTTCTGGTCGTCGTGGGCCGGCCCGGGCGGCTTCGCCCGCCGTCGGACCACGTATTACGACGAAGGCCCCGCCGGCCCGGCAGGTCCCGGCGGCCCCCCGTACTAGATCGAACCGATCGACGCGCGACATTTCCCGGTGCATCACCGCACCGGGACATGTCTGGACCAGGCCCGTCAGGCGACCGGAAGCTCTAGGAAGAACGACGAGCCCGTGCGCCCGTCGGAGTCGACCCAGATCCGGCCGTTCATCCGCAGCACGAGCTCCCGCGTGATGTAGAGGCCGAGACCGGTGCCGCCGACGCCGCGCGTCAGATTCGGGTCGAGGCGGAAGAACTTCTCGAAGATCCTGTCCTGCTCGGCGGGCGGGATGCCGAGCCCGTGGTCGGTGACGCGGAACCGCACGCGCCCTCCGCTCCGCGCGATCTCGACCTCGACACGTCCTCCGTCGGGCGAGTACTTGATCGCGTTGTCGATCAGGTTCGTGAGGATCTGGCGCAGCTTGTCCGAGTCGGCGGCGATCTGCGGCAGCCCGCGGCTCTTGCTCACGTCGATCTCCATGCTCTCCGGCGCACGCGAGCGCAGCACGTCGACCACCTCGGCGGTGATCGCCGCCGCGTCACACCGCTCGATCGCGATGCTCATGCGTCCCGATTCGAGCCGGCTCGCCCAGAGGATGTCGTTGACGATGCGAGCGAGCCGGTCGGCCTCGCTCGAAACGACTTCGAGGAGCCGGTCACGCTGAGACTCGTCGACGGCGACGTCGCGCCGGCGCAGGGTCATCGCGGCGCCGTAGATCGCGGCGAGCGGCGTGCGAAGCTCGTGCGAGACGGTCGAGACGAAGTCCGTCTTCATCTGCTCGACGGCGCGCTCGTCGGTGACGTCGCGGAACGCGTAGACGGTGCCGCCGGGGAAGCGGACGGCGGAGATCGACAGCCACCGCTCGTCGCCCTGCACGTCGACCGGAAGCGTCAGCGCGCGCGAGGCTCCGGCCTGCGGCTCGGAGGCGACCGGGATGCGCGACTGGAGCGACTGCCAGTCGCCGAGCAGCTCCGCGATCGGGCGGCCGACGGCTTCGACCGCGGGACGGCGGAGGCTGACCGCGGCGGTCGGGTTCCAGAGCCGGACGATGCCGGCCTCGTCGACGAGGATGACGCCGTCGTCGACGTACTCGAGCGCCTCGGCGGCGTGCGCGCGCTCCTGCGCCTCCGAGAAGAGGCGCGCGTTGTCGAGCGCGAGTGAGATGCGCCGCGCAAGCTCCATCGCCATCGCGAGGTCGGACTCGTCGAAGCGCGGCTGCCCGTCGATCGTGCCGAGGCTGATCGTGCCGAGCGTGCGACCCCGGGCGATGAGCGGCGCGACGAGGCCGGACGTGTTCGCGATCTTCTTGATCGCCCGGGCGTGCTTCGTGTCGTGCGCCATCGCGTCGGCCTCAGCCTGCAGGTCGGGCAGAAGCTGCGGCTCTCCCGTCCGCAGCGCGACCTGGATCGGGTGCGTCGAGAGCGTCGGCGGGTATTGCCCACGCAGCTCGCGCACGAGCTCGGTCTTCTCGGGATCGGCGTGCGCGGCGACGACCCAGTGGAGCTCGTCCTCCTCGTCGACGAGGTCGATCACGAGATAACCGGCGAGCGCGGGCACCGCGAGCTCGGCAATCGCGGTGAGCGTGCCCTCCCAGTCGAGGCTCGCAACGAGTAGCTCGTTCGCCCGGCTGAGGAAGCGGAGGTTCTCCTCGGCCCGGCTGCGCCGGGTCACGTCGGCGAGGATCGCGACGGCCGAGACGATCGCACCCTCGGCGTCGCGAACCGGTGCCGCGCTGATCTCGAGGGTGCGAGTCCCGTCGTCTCGTTCGACCTGGTGCCGTTCTCCGATCGTCACCTCGCCTCTGTCGAGCGCGCGCTCGAGCGGCCAGTCTTCGGTTCCGGGCGTCCGGTGGTCGGAGCCGATGGGAACAGCGGCCCCCCAGACCCGCTCGAGCTCGTCGTTGAGCAGGACGAGGTGGTGGTCGGCGTCGGTGATGGCGACGCCGAGCGGCAGCTGCGCGATCACCGCCTGCAGCTGGGCGAGCGAATCCTGCGCTCGCCGGTGGAGGCCGACGAGGTCGAGTGCGAGCGAAACGCGCCGCGCAAGCTCCGAGACCAGCTTGAAGTCGTCGTCTCCGTGGCGCCCGGGCTCGGCCGAGGTGACGGCGAGCACACCGAGCCGCCGGCCGCCCGCTTCGAGCGGGACGACGATGAGGGAGCGCGACTCCATGCGCACGAGCTCCTCCTCGCCCGGACGCGCGACCTTCTTCAGCGGCCGCGAGAGCGAAGGCTTGTGCATCGGCTTGCCGCTGCGGAAGACCTCGACGACCGGGATCCGCCGGTCGCGCGAGACGGCGTAGACCGCGTCGATGCGGTCGAGAAGCTTGGCAATGCGCGGATCGATGTGAGATTGGGCGACGCGGACGAGCTCGGTGTCTTCGTTGCGCGCGAGGTAGACGTGGCAGCCGTCGGCGATGCGCGGGACGACCATTTGAGGGACGCGCCGCAGAAGCTGCTCGTAGTCGAGCGTCTGGGTCAGCTGCTCGGTCGCCTCGAGCAGGAGCGCGAGCCGTGCGCGCGATCCCTCGGCCTCGTGCTGTGCCTGCGCGCGCTCGATCACGGACGCGAGGTGGTTCGCGATCGTCCGCGAGAGCAGCACCTCGCGCTCGCTCCAGCGGTGCGGCGCGTCGCGGTAGAGCACGAATCTGCCGAGCTGCCGCCCGCCTCGCACGAGCGGGACGAAGGCCAGCGCGGCGATCCCCTCCTTGCGCATCACGCGCTCGAGCGCGGGCTCGTAGCCGCTGCCCGCGAGATCCTCCACGAGCACCGGCTGGGGATCCGAGGCGTCGGGCGCCCACGGCGAGCGCCCCTCGGTGGCGGCGCGGTAGCGGTCGGAAAGCCCCCGCCATGCGCGAAAGCGGAGCACGTCGTCGTCGTCACCGAGCAAGACCGATGCGCGATCGGCTCCGGTCGCCTCGAGGAGGGCGTCGAGCGCCGCCTCGAGCACCTCGTCGAGCGCGCGGGCGCCAGCGACGGCGTCGGCAAAGCGGTAAACGGCGTCGAGATCGCGGAGCCGCCAGCGCAACTCCTCGCGCTCGCTCACGTCCCGGGCCGTTCCGAGCAAGAAGCGAAGCTCGCCGTCGTCGTCGTGGACGGCGGAGCCGTTGACCTCGAACCATGCGTAGCTGCCTCCGGCGCGCTGGAACCGGACGGTGACGGCGTCGACGTCGGTGCCCGAGGCGACCTCGTTCCACGCCGCCGTCGCAAGTGCGCCGTCGTCGGGGTGGATGAGCTCGATCACGGCTGCGCCCGTGAGGTCGCGCGGCTCCCACCCGAGGCTCGCCCAGGAGGGCGAGGCGTAGACGATCGCCCCCGTGAGATCGCAGAGCGTGACGAGGTCGTGCGAGCGCGCGACGACCAGCCGACGGACGGCGTCGTCGACGCTCTCAGCCGTTGTCGCTAGCGGCTCCGTCCCACTACTCGCTGTTCAGCCCCCCAGCTCGCGTTGCTCGTCGCAGTCTGCACGAAGCGCGCGGGAATGGCCAGCGCGCAGGCTCTAGGAGACCTTCCCGTTCTTGCTCGCCGTCTCGGCCCGGCGAATCGCGCGATGCGCGTTCTGGCGGTTCCAGTTGAGCGCGTCCGCCATGTGGACGACCGGGACGAGCCCTTTCCCGCGCACCAGGAGCCGGCTCACCTGCCGGTTGTAGCGCGCCTGCCGCTTGGCCTCTTTCTCGCGCGCGGCCGCATCTTCTTTCGCGAGCTGGGACAACTCGTCCAGGATGCTCGCGCGCTCCGCCTCCACCAACTGCCGGAGCTCGTCGGGTTCGAGTTTCCGCTTGGCCATGTGGCGGCGAGGAGCATACGACGGCTGGCGATGGGCCGTGCAGGGATCGAACCTGCGACCTTGGGATTAAGAGTCCCCTGCTCTACCAGCTGAGCTAACGGCCCGAACGGCGGCTGATTGTAGCCTCGCTCCGATGAAGGTCCTCACCGTTGTCGGCAACCGCCCACAGTTCATCAAGTCGGGTCCCGTCTCCGCCGCGTTCCGCGAGGCGGGGATCGAGGAGGTCGGCCTCCACACCGGCCAGCACTGGGATCCTTCGCTCTCCGACGTCTTCTACCAGGAGCTCGGCCTGCCCGAGCCTCGCTACCGGCTCGATCTGCACACCGCCGACGTCGAGACGATGCGGCCGGCGATCGCGGCAGTGCTCGAGCAGGAGCGGCCCGACTGGACGGTCGTCTTCGGCGACACCAACACGACGCTCGCGGGCACGCAGGCTGCGGGCGACACGGGCATCCGAGTTGCGCACGTCGAGGCCGGCCTGCGGAGCG
Organism: Gaiellaceae bacterium; assembly: GCA_036496985.1. GTDB lineage: Bacteria > Actinomycetota > Thermoleophilia > Gaiellales > Gaiellaceae > Palsa-739. The sequence continues at coordinate 13,856 of DASXKE010000038.1, forward strand.
GCGACCTGTCGATGCCCGAGGAGCACAACCGGATCGCGGTCGACGCAGTCGCCGAGCTTCTTCTCTGTCCCGACGAACGCTCGCGCCAGACCCTGCTTCGCGAAGGCGTTCCGGGAGAGATCGACGTCGTCGGCGACGTGATGGCCGACGCGTGCTTCCGGTTCGCGCCGATCGCGCGCGAGCGCTCGGGAGTCCTGGCCGAGCACGGCGTCGAGCCCGGCAGGTACATCGCGGCGACGATTCACCGCGCCGCGAACGTCCAACGGGAACGGCTCGCGCGCATCGTCGACGGCCTGGGACGGACCGGCGAGCACGTCCTCTTCCCGGCGCACCCGCGCACGCGTTCGGTCCTTGGCGAACTGCCTCCCAACGTCGACGTGCTCGATCCCGTCGGCTACCTCGACATGGCCGCCCTCGTCTCGCAGGCGCGCGTGCTCGTCACCGACTCGGGCGGCCTGCAGAAGGAGGCGTACTGGTACGGCGTTCCGTGCGTCACGGCGCGGCCGTCGACCGAGTGGGTGGACACGGTCGAGCTCGGCGCCAACGTCCTCGTGGACGACGACCCGGAGAGGCTCGCCGCCGCGGTGGCAGCGGCACGAATGCCGAAGGATCTGCCGCCGCTCTACGGTGACGGACACGCAGCCGAACGGGTCGCCGCTAGCCTTGCCGACCGTGGCTGAGGCCTCCCAGTACGACGTCGCAGTCGTCGGCGCCGGATATGTCGGCGTGCCGCTCGCGGCCACGTTCGCCGAGGCCGGCTGCCGCGTCCTCCTGGTCGACGTGGTCGACGACGTCGTTGCCGCTCTCAACCGCGGCGAGTCGCACATTTCCGACGTCCGGAGCGACCGGCTTGCTCCGCTCGTCGAGCGCGGGCTCGTCCACGCAACCACGAGCTACGAAGAGATGCGGGAGGCAGACGCCGTCCTCATCGCCTTGCCCACGCCCCTCTCGCGCCAGCGCGAGCCGGACCTCTCGATCGTCGAGGCGGCCGCGAAGCGCATCGCCGGAGTGCTGCGCGAAGGGCAAGTCGTCGTCCTCGAGTCGACGACGTGGCCGGGCACGACGAAAGAGGTGCTGCAACCGATCCTCGAGGAGGGAAGCGGCTTGAAGGCGGGCGACGGCTTCTTCCTCGCCATGTCGCCGGAGCGGGTCGACCCGGGCCGCGAGGACTGGACGACGAAGACGACGCCGAAGGTGCTGGGCGGCGTCACGCCGGAGTGCACGCGCAGAGCCGCTGAGATCTACCGCCGCGCGCTCGACACGGTGCACGAGCTCACGAGCCCGGAGGCGGCCGAGCTCACGAAGCTGCTCGAGAACATCTTCCGCTCGGTCAACATCGCGCTCGTCAACGAGCTTGCGATCCTCTGCGATCGCATGGATATCGACATCTGGGAGGTCGTCGACGCTGCTGCGACGAAGCCGTTCGGCTACATGCGCTTCAGCCCCGGGCCCGGTCTGGGCGGCCACTGCATCCCGATCGATCCCTTCTACCTCAGCTGGAAGGCGCGCGAGTTCGGCTTCTACACGGAGTTCATCGAGCTCGCCGGCAAAGTCAACGAGGAGATGCCGTACTTCTGCCGCTCGCTCGTCTCGCAGGCGCTCAACCACCACGCGCAGCGCGCGATGAAGGGCTCGCGGATCCTCGTGCTCGGCGTCGCGTACAAGCCGGACATCGGCGACCTGCGCGAGTCTCCGGCGCTGAAGCTGATCTCGCTGCTCCAGAACGCGGGCGCCGACGTCTCGTACCACGACCCGCACGTCCCCCGGATCGACGAGGAGGGGCTCGATCTCGTCTCGACCCCGTACGAGCCCCAGGCCCACGACTGCGTCGTGATCGTCACCGACCACTCGTCTCTCGACTACGACCGGCTCGTGGACGAAGCCTCACTCGTCGTCGACCTCCGCAACGCGACCGGCGCCAAGGGCAGCGCCGCGGCGCACGTCTACAAGCTGTGACGCTGCGCGTCGGACAAGCGGGGCTCGGCTACTGGGGACGCAACCTCGCGCGCAACTTCGACGACCTCGCGGACCTGCGCTGGCTCTGCGACGCGAGCGAGGAGCGGCAGGTGGAGTTCGCCGAGCGCTATCCGGACGCCCGCGTCACCGGCTCGTTCGAGGAGCTCCTGGCCGCCGACGACGTCGACGCGGTCGTGATCGCGACCCCGGTTCCCTCCCACTATCCGCTCGCGAAGGCGGCGCTCGAGGCGGGCAAGCACGTCTTCGTCGAGAAGCCGCCTGCGATGCGCCTCGCCGAGATGGAGGAGCTCGTCGACCTCGCCGAGGCGAGCGGCCTCGTGCTCATGCCGGGCCATCTCCTCCTCTACCACCCGGCCGTGCAGAAGCTCAAAGAGATCGTCGACGGCGGCGAGCTCGGCGACGTGCTCGTCGTCTACGGGAACCGCCAGAACCTCGGCAAGATCCGCAAGGACGAGAACGCGCTCTGGTCGCTAGGCGTCCACGACCTGTCCGTGATCCTGAGCCTCATCCAGGAGGAGATCGTCGAGGCGTCGGCGCACGGTCACGCGTTCCTCAACGAGGGCGTCGAGGACGTCGTGTTCTGCTACCTCCGCTTCGCGTCGGGGAAGATCGCCCATATGCATCTCTCCTGGCTCGACCCGCACAAGATGCGGCGGCTCACGGTCGTCGGCCGCGACAAGATGGCCGTCTTCGACGACATGGAGCTCGACCAGAAGATCACCGTCTACGACAAGGCCCCCGAGCAGCCCTCGGACTCGTACGGCGAGTGGAGCACCCGCTCGGGCGACATCTTCAGTCCGAAGCTGCCGAACTCGGAGCCGCTCAAGCTCGAGTGCCAGCACTTCCTGCGGCTCGTGCAAGAGGGCTGGGACGGACGCGAGATGCGGGACGGGCTCGAAGTCGTGCGCGCTCTGGAGCTTCTGACGGGGAGCTTGCGCGATGGCGGCTGAGCCCGAGATCCATCCGACCGCGATCGTCTATCCGGGCACGGTGCTCGGAGAGGGCGTGAAGGTGCTCGAGCACGCCGTCGTGGGCAAGCAGCCCTCGCTCTCGCCTCGCTCGACTGCCAAACGGGATCCACTCGAGCCCACCGAGATCGGCGACGGCACGATCATCTCCACCGGCGCCGTTGTCTTCGCCGGAGCAAGGGTGGGAGCGCGCGTGATCCTCGGCGACCAGTCGTGCGTGCGAGAGCGGGTCACGGTCGGCGACGACGTCGTGATCGGGCGAGGCTCGCTCGTCGAGAACGACACGACCATCGGGGCCATGACGAAGATCCAGGCCGAGGCGTATATCACCGCCTACTCGACGCTCGAGGAGCAGGTCTTCATCGCACCGTGCGTCGTGACGACGAACGACAACTTCATGGGCCGCACCGAGCGGCGCCACGAGCTGCTCAAGGGACCGACGATCCGCCGCGGCGCCCGGATCGGCGGCGGCGCGATCCTCCTGCCGGGTATCGAGATCGGCGAGGAAGCCTTCGTCGGAGCGGGCGCAGTGGTGACGAAGAACGTCGAGCCGCGGATGGTCGTCGTCGGCAATCCCGCACGCGTGATGCGCCAGGTCAACGACGACGAGCTGCTCGAGAACCAGTACTAGTGCGTCTTGGCAAGCCGCAGCGTGTAGCGGCCACCGCCATGCTGGGTGATCCGTAGCGCGACGTAGTACCAGCCCGCGCTCGGAGCCCGATACGAGAGACGCTGAGTGCTTGCGGGATGGGCCGTAGCGCCAACGCGACCCTTATGCCCGTGCGCGACGGTGCTCGTCCCGGGCTCCCAGAGGCTGAGGCCGACCTCCGCGTTGGCCCAATGTGCGGCGACGCGCGCCTGGAGCTGCTGCCCTTGCGCGAGCCTCACGCGGTAGATGTCGACGGGGTCGTCCCAGTAGTCGAGCGTCGCAGCCAAGTGGGGCTGCTTCCCCCACAGCTTGGGTGCCTGCGAGACGTCGTCGTTCGGCTCGAGGCGGTCGGACGGCGGAAGCGAGCCGGAGTCGACGGCGTTGACGGCTTTCATCACGTCGAGGCTGCCCCAGCCGCTGAACATGTCGCGTCCGGCCGGGCACTCGGCGCAGCCCGACGAGGCATTGACGTCGTCCGCGTGGCGCTCGAGGATCCTCGTCACCTGGCTGTTCGTCAACGCCGGGTCGACGCCGAGAAGGACGGCAGCAGCCGCCGCGACCTGCGGCGCCGCGAACGACGTCCCCTCCGGCTTGTGGTAATCGCCGGTCGCGCAGTCGGTGTACCCCTGGGGCGTACAACCGCCCTGGGACGACGTCAGATCCTTCGGGAAGGTCGAGAAGATGCCGACGCCGGGGGCGGCGATGTCGACGAAGCGCTGATCCTCGTCCGAGAAGTCGGGGACGTTGCCGGAGCGGGTCAACGCCCCGACGCCGATCACGTGAGGCAGCGCGGAAGGCCAGCTCGCATACGGCCAGGGCGTCGTCGGCGCCTCGTCGGAGTTACCGACGGCAGCAACGACCACGGCTCCTTTCTTGACCGCGTACGCCACGGCCTGCGCCTCGACCTTGGAGTACGAGTCGAGCTCGGGAGAGAGCGGGTCGCGGACGGCTCCGAAGCTGAGGTTGACGACCTGCGCTCCCTGGTCGACGGCCCACCGGATCCCGGCGGCCTCGGCCTTGAGCGGGATCGACCCGTCGGCGGCGACCACCTTCGCAACGAGAAGCTGCGCGTTCCACGCGAGCCCGACGACGCCGGCCGAGTTCAGCCCGCCGGCGATCTCACCGCCGACGATCGTGCCGTGCCCCTGTGTGTCCATGCAGGCGCTGCCACCGACGAAGCTCTTCTCGTTCGCGATCTGCCCTTTGAAGTCCGGCAACCCGCAGTCGAGACCCGAGTCGATCACCGCGATCTTCACCGGGTCGAGCATCGGCGGTGCGGCCCACGCGTCGAACGCGTTGTCCTGGCCGAGATACCACTGCTTCCCGTAGTACGTATTCGCGGGCGTGAACGCTGCAGCAGAAGACGCCGCCACGAGCGCAGCGACGATTGCGCCGAGCACCGCAACTCTCAGCCTTTTCACTACCCCAAGGTACCCGTCTGGACCCGAATTCGGACGGGCGCGGCTGCGTCATTTCCGCTCGTCAGCCGGTACTGGGTCGTCACCTTCGGCTTGACCGAGAAGGAGAAGCTGCCGGGTACGACCGACCTCAGCTGCTGCCACGCTCCACCACCGCTGCGCTTCTGCACCACCACTCCCTGAATTCCGCGCACGACTCCGCTCAGCATCACGCTCGTGCCGGCCACTACCTTCGGGTTGGGCGACGGAGCCTGCAGCGAGAGGACGCCGACGCTGAACCACGTCGAGCGAAGCCCGAGCGCCGAAGCCGTGCTCGCACCGGTGATCGACGACGAGTGCGCGGCGCCACCCGACAGCGCCGACACCTTGAGCGCCTTGACGCGCCTGGAGGAGTTCCGCTTGACGGTCGCGTCGACGACCTGACCGGTGACCCCGAGCGCACCTGAGAGCGTCTGCCCGGTCACGGGGATCGGGCCCCAGTTGTGGTACGGCGAGATCGTGTCGTAGGGATCCTTGACCGAGACGAGATACGGCCGGCCCGGCGGGCCGAAGGCGTCAGCAGCCGATTGCGTCCAGCCGCCGGTACTCGAGGAGAAGAGCGTGTCGGCGACGCTGCCGCCGTAGAGCAGAACCTCGCCGGCCGTCTCGTCGACGGCCTGTCTGCCCGCCGGAGTCTCGGCCGAGACGCCGAGGTAGGCCTGGCTGCGCCCGTCGGCGTAGACGTCGAACGGCGCGGCGGCTTTCCGGTTGGCGAGAGCGTAGGAGCGCGCCGCCACGGCCTGCGCCTCGAGCGCCGCCGGCAGCCACGCGGACGGCATCTCGGCCGGGACGACGCCGTAGAGGTACTGGTCGAGCGGCAACTGGTTGACCGCGCGGAGTTTCTTCCCCGGCGCGTCGACGAGGATCTGGCCGCGATATGCGTGACCGAGGGTGAGCGGCGCCGATCCACCGGTTGGAGCGAACGTGAGCGGAGCGGTGAGCGCCGTCGCCGGCCCACCGTCGACGGCGAGCTTGAGCCCGGGCCCGAACGTCGTCTTGCCCGCCGGCAGCGTGTGCTCGACTCCGTCCCCGTCGGTTACCGTGAACGCCTTCTTCGAGGAGATCGTCAGCTGCTTCTGCCCGCTCGTGAGGAGCACCCGGATCGAGGTCGTGGACGTCTGGCCGAGCTCCGTCCCGGGGTAGTAGGCGTCGAGAATCTGGACGTACGTGTTGCCCTGCTCCGCGTAGCCCTGCGCACCCCACTGGCCCATGCCGACGCCGTGCCCGTAGCCGTGCCCGCTGACGAGGAAGAGCGCGCCGGAGCCGGCGGGCGCCACGTACGGCTGCGGACCGCCGGACGAGCGCGCCGCGTGCGGCGCCGAGGCGAAAGCGACCGCTGCGGCGAGGACGGCGAGGGCGGCGAGCGTGCGAACCAGAGCGCCTTGAGGGTAGCCCCGGTCCGTCCGGAAGGCGTGTAGACTTTGCACGACATTTGCGAGGCGACGGGGCCTCGGCGACCACAGAGGGTGGACGCCGGGGCTTTTTTCGTTCTTGAGAAGAACAGTTGAGGAGGGAGAATGGCGTACGTGGAATCAAGGAACAGAGCGACATCCGACCCGGAGACGCGCAAGGAGGTGCTCGCGGAGATCGAGTCCCGCGGCATCGAGGACGTGCTGCTCTGGTTCACCGATCTCGAGGGGCATCTGAAGAGCTTCGCCATCACGCGAAACGAGCTCGAGGGCGCGCTCGACGACGGGATGGGCTTCGACGGCTCGTCGATCACGGGCTTCAACGCGATCGAGGAGTCGGACATGGTCGCGATCCCCGATCCCGACACCTTTCGGATCCTCCCCGACGGTCAGACGGGACGCATGATCTGCGACATCGTCACACCCGACGGCGAGCCGTACGCCGGCGACCCCCGCTATGCCCTCCGGCGCGCGCTCGAGCGCATGGAGGCAATGGGCTTCGACACGTTCAACGTCGGCCCCGAGGCCGAGTACTTCCTGTTCAAGGACGAGAAGGGCACCGAGACGCTCGACGAGGGCGGCTACTTCGCGCAGACGACCCTCGATGCCGCGACCGGCGTCCGCCGGGACACGATCCGCGCGCTCGAGTCGATGGGCATTCCGGTCGAGTACCACCACCACGAGGTCGGTCCCTCCCAGCACGAGATCGACATCCGCTACGCGGGCGCGCTCGACATGGCCGACTTCATGCTCACGTACCGGCTCGTCGTCAAGGAGGTCGCGAAGCAGCACGGCTACCACGCGACCTTCATGCCGAAGCCGCTCTTCGGCGAGAACGGCTCGGGGATGCACACCCATATGTCGCTCTTCACCGACGGGCACAACACGTTCTTCGACGGGGACGACAAGTGGCACCTCTCCGACACGGCGAAGGCATTCATCGCCGGCCAGCTGCGGCACGCCCGCGAGCTGTCGGCGGTCTTCGCACAGTGGGTCAACTCGTACAAGCGGCTGGTGCCGGGCTTCGAGGCTCCGGTCTACGTCGCGTGGTCGCAGCGGAACCGCTCCGCTCTGATCCGGATCCCGCTCTACAAGCCGGGTTCCGAGCAGGCGACGCGCGCCGAGATCCGCTGCCCCGATCCGGCGTGCAACCCGTACCTCACGTTCGCGGCGCTGCTGCACGCGGGGCTGGAGGGAATCGAGCAGGGCTACGAGCTGCCCGATCCCATGGAGACGAACCTCTACCACCTCACGTCCGAGCAGCGGCGCGAGCGCGGAATCGTCTCCCTGCCCGAGACGCTCGGCGAGGCGATCGACGAGCTCTCGCAGTCGAAGCTCATGCGCACGGCCCTCGGCCCACATATCTTCGACCGCTACGTCGAGCTGAAGCGGAAGGAGTGGGACGAGTACCGCGTCCAGCTCACCGACTGGGAGATGAAGAAGTACCTGGCCGTTCTGTAGGCCTCGGATCTTGAACCGCGCCTCCCTCGGGTGTTGAATCGACTACGACAACCGAGGGAGGCGCACGATGCGCATCGAAGGATCAGTAACCGCGATCTCCTGGATCCCGTCGGAGGCGATCGAAGGACTGCCGAAGCTGCCGTTCGAGCTCGGCGTCGGCCACTACGACGAGCCGCCGCCTGACCACCTCGAGCAGGGCGACCTGGCGCGGCTCCGCGACACCGACCGATTCCGGGAGGCAAACCAGCTGGAAGCGTGGATCGAGGTCGAGGACGGCGCGATCGTCGGCGCCGGCTACGAGGGCGCCGGCCTCGTCGGGTCGACGACGTTCCGCGTCGGCTCGAAGTCGATCGTCGTCCCGGGCGTCGCGTTCGAGGTCTTGCGCGCCGAGCCGGAGATCTCCGGCGACCGTGCCCGGTTCGTCCAGACCGTCGGTGGCCGGGCAGGTTTCCCGGCACCGCGCATGGTGAAGGGCGGGCCGCTGTTCCGCATTCACTCGGCGACGTGCTGGACGACGCTCGCGCTGACACTGCACGTGGACGGGCGCGTGGAGCAGGAGGTCGTCGGTGCAAGCCCGTTCCCGCGGCACTGGATCTACGACACCGACGGCGTCCTCTCCGAGAAGAGCGGCACCATCGACTTCAAAGCCTGGTACCGCGAGTCGCTCGGCGACAACACACCCTGGGGCGACGAGGAGTCCGAGGCGGTCGTCGCGCAGGCCGAGAGCGCGCTCGAGCGGGAGCTGTCGCGGGCGTTCATGTCGGGAGACGAGAAACTCACCAAGCGGAGGCTCGGCGAAGGTGCAGTGCTCGTGACGCAGGGCGGTGAGGGCGACAAGCTCTACCTCCTCCTCGACGGGGTGCTCGCGGTCCAGGTCGACGGCGAGCAGGTCGGAGAGATGGGGCCGGGGACGATCGTCGGCGAGCGCGCCTTGCTCGAGGGTGGAGTCCGCACGGCGACCTTGCGAGCGCTCACGCCTATCCACTACGTCGGGATTCCGGCGGAGCTCGTCGGCGAGGGTGAGCTCGAGACGCTCTCGACGGGCAGGCATCGCGAGGATTGAGCAGCTGACCTGAACCAGGGCTGCGGCGGGCGGGTCGCTCCGTCCGCCGCCGCCCGCATCGTTCTCGGGCGTGGCCGGGCTCGGCTCGCCTCTTCTTGTGCTGATCTTCCTCGCCGCCGCCGGTGCGACGTGGGCTGCCGGGATCGTGCTTTCGAAGTCGACCGACGCGCTCGACGCCCGCTTCGGCCTTGGCGACGAGCTCGGCGGGCTGATCTTGCTGGCCGTCGCCGGCACGTTGCCCGAGCTCGCGATCACGGTCTCGGCGGCCGCGTCAGGGCACCTCGCGCTCGCGGCCGGAAACCTGATCGGCGGCATCGCAATTCAGACGATGGTGCTGGTTCTCTGCGACATCGCCGCCGGCCCCGAGCGACCGCTCACGTATCTCGTCGGAAGGCTGACTCCGGTGCTCGAGGCGTTGCTCGTGATCATCCTGGTCGCCGAGGTCGACATGGGCTCGCTCCTCAAGCCGTCGACCGCGATCGCCGGCCGCGTCAGCCCGGCGTCGCTCGCGATCGTCGTCGTCTGGGTCGTCGGCCTCTACACGATCCAGCGGGCGGCGAAGGATCCGCGCTGGAGCGTCGAGATGCCGGGGAGCCGGCCGGGCCGCCGCCGCCGCGAGCGCGCGCAGCCGGAGCAGCCGCATCCGTATGCCGGCTCGTCCAACCTGCGCGTCGTGGCGATCTTCGGGATCGCGTGTCTCGTGACCTTGGCCGCGGGCGTCGTGCTCGAGGTGAGCGGCAACGACATTGCCAACCGGCTCGGCGTCAACGGCGTCATCTTCGGTGCCACTGTCCTAGCCGGCGCGACGGCGTTGCCGGAGATCAGCTCGGGAATTGCGGCCGTCTCGCTAGGCGACAACTCGCTCGCGATGGGCGACATCTTCGGCGGGAACGCGTTCCAGGTCTGCCTCTTCCTCGTGGCGGATCTCGTAGCAGGCCAGCCGGTGCTGCCGTCGGCCGGCCATCTCAACGCCTGGCTCGCCGCGCTCGGCGTCGGGCTGACCGCGATCTACGGCTTCGGAGTGATCAGCCGGCCGATGCACTGCCGGTTCCGGCTCGGCCCGGACTCGCTGCTGGCGGTCGCGTTCTTCGGCCTTGGGATCGCGGGCCTCTTCGTCGTCCCCCACTGACCCGCCTCTCCTTGTAACAGACTGTTACAAGCTGCTCCTGTGGCCCGCGTTCCTCCGTCAACGTCAGGGCCGAACGAACCGTGTCCAACCTAGTAACAGACTGTTACAAGGGACACAGAGAGCATCCGTAGCCAAAGCTCTGGATGCGACTGAGGACGCCGGGATGCGACGCGTCTACAGCCGCCGGAGCGGTGCTGTGGCTTCCGGGAGACCACCCACTCCTACGATAGGCGCGTGGAGACGACCGACCGCCACCTGCGCCTGTTGACCGACACGATCGCGGCCGTCAACTCGACGCTCGACCTCGAGGAGGTTCTCCACCTCGTCGCGAACGAGGTGGCCGCGGCGCTCGAGGCGGACGCGTGCTTCGTCTACCTCTACGACGAGACGGCCGCCCAGCTCGTCCTGCGCGCCACGCACGGTACGCCGCTCGACGAGATGACACGCCGTCCGCGGCTGAGACCCGGCGAAGGGATCACCGGCACCGCGGCCGCCGAGCGCCGACCTGTCGCCATCGCCGCGGGCGCCGATCTCGATCCGCGCTGGAAGGAGTTTCCGAACCTGCCGGAGTCGGAGTACGAGTCGATCCTCGCCGTTCCGATCCTCGCCCGCGAGCAACTCGCCGGTGCCGTCAACGTCCGCACCCGTGAGCCGCGCGAATTCCGGCCCGACGAGATCGAGCTCATGCAGGCGATCGCGAGCCAGGTCGCCCAGTCGATCGTCCACGCGCGGCTCTACGCAGAGGCGCAGCAGCGCGTCGCCGAGCTCGAGGCGCTCGCTCGCATCTCGGAGGCGGTGTCGGAGTCGCTCTACCTCGAGGAGTCGCTCGAGGCGATCGTCAAGACGACGATGGACGCCGTGCATGCGACGGGTGCCGCGCTCGTGCTCGAGGACGGGCGGATCGCGTGGCCCGAGGGACGCCCCGGGACGCATGCCGTCCGCACTCCGCTTCGCTGGAAGCGGCGCGAGATCGGCCAGCTCGTGGCCGACCGGGACACGCCTTTCACCGACGAGGAGCGGGCGCTGCTCGAGGCGATCGCCCACCACGCCGCAGTCGCGCTCGAGCACGGGCGCGCGGTGATGCGCGGCGTCCTCGCCCAGGAGATCCACCACCGCGTCAAGAACAACCTCCAGACCGTCGCTTCGCTGCTGCGCCTGCAGGCGCGCGCGGAGGGCGTCGACCCGCGCGAGGCCCTCGAGCACTCGGTCAACCGGATCCTTGCCATCGCCGCCGTACACGAATCGCTCACCGAGCAGCGAGATGAGGACGTCGACCTGGCTGAACTGATCGACCGCTTGCGGGCGATGCTCGTGCAGGGAATCGGCGCCGGCCGCGAGGTCGAGGCGAGGCTCGAGCCGGTCTCGCTGGCGGGGAGCCGCGCGACTGCGCTCGCCCTCGTCTTCTCCGAGCTGCTCCAGAATGCGCTCGAGCACGGCGCGGGCACGGTGCGGATCGCGCTCGAACACGGCGACGGAAGCGTCCGGCTCGCCATCGCCGACGAAGGCTCCGGCGCCGACGGAACTCCGAGCGGCACGGGACTGTCGATCGTCCGCGCCCTCGTCGCCGACGAGCTCCACGGCACGTTCACGTTCGCGGGCGCGCGCGCCGAGGTGGTCTTCCCCGCGTGAACCTCGGACGTCGAGCGTCACGAGCTGCTCCTGGAGGAACTCCTTGAACGGAGCGCCGATCTCGAGCCCGACGAGCAGCGCGCCGACCGCACCGGCGCTCGTGCCGAGGCGGATCACCTCCTCTCGGCGGACGTCGAGCTCGTCCATCGTCGCCTGGACATGGCGGTACGCGGCGTGCAATCCGCGCAGCTCGCGCTTCGGGCCGAGGAAGAAATGCTCGTCGCCGCCGAAATAGAGTCGGTGCGCATGGAAGTCAGCGAGCAAGCGCCGCAGGCAGAACGCCGGCCTGGTCCGACCCGGAGCGGGCTTCGGGAACACGACGACGAGCCGGCCGGATCCCTTGATCCGCTCCAGCGCGTACGGCGACCGAGCCTCGTCCTCGATGTAGGAAACCTTGCGCTCGAACCCCATGATCGGCGCCGCGGTCATACGTCTCGAAATCCACATTGCCAAGTCGAGCCGAAGCCGTGACCGAGACGTGGTCGGAGGTTCTGATCCACGTGCGGCGCGGCGAGGAGTTCCTCGTCGCGCATCGCTCGCCCGACAGCGGCGGCTACTGGCACACGATCGCCGGCGGCGTCGAGCCGGGCGAGGCGTTTCACGCCGCGGCGGTGCGCGAGCTGCAGGAGGAGACGGGCCTCATCGTGTCGGAGCTCCAGCCGCTCGGCGAGTTCGCCTACACGCGGGAGTCGTGGGAGGAGAACGCCGGACTGCGCGTGCACGTCGAGGCGTTCCTCGTCGACGTCGAGCCGGGCTGGGAGCCCGAGCTGAACGAGGAGCACGTCGAGTACCGCTGGCTCGCGCGCGGCGAGGCGGCCGAGCTTCTCTTCTGGCCCGAGCCGGCCGCGCTGCTGAAGGCGCTGCCGTGAACACGCTCTGGCACTTCAGCGAGGACCCGTCGCTCGGCCGCTTCGTCCCGCGAGACGACAAGGTCTGGGCGATCGACGAGCACCACAGCTGGCTCTACTGGTTCCCGCGCGACTGCCCGCGCGCCTGTTTCTGGTCCGTCGAATCGACGACGGACGAGGACGTAGAGCGGTGGCTCGAGGGCGATCGCGAGCGGCGCGTGGCGGTGATCGAGACGGACTGGCTCGAACGCATGCGCGACGTCAGGCTCTACGCCTACCGCATGCCGAGCGAGCCGTTCGACGTCGTCGAGGGCGGCCGCTTCTACATCGCGTCGGTCGCGGTGGAAGGGCTCGAGGTGGTCGAGCTCGGCGACCTGCTCGCGCGCCATGCCGACGCGGGAAACGAGCTGCGCATCGCACCGTCTCTCTATCCGCTCTGGGACAGGGTGATCGAGTCGACTCTCGACTTCAGCGGGATCCGGCTCAGGAACGCGGTGCGGCAGTGAGGATCCTCGTCGCCGAGGACGAGACGATCATCCGCCTCGACCTCCGGGAGCTGCTCGAGCAGGCCGGCTTCGACGTGTGCGCCGAGGCGAAGGACGGCGAGGAAGCGGTCGAGCTCGCGCGCGCCGAGCAGCCCGACCTCGCTGTTCTCGACGTGAAGATGCCGCGGCTCGACGGGATCGAGGCGGCGCGGCGGATCCTCGAGGAGCGGCCGATTCCGATCGTGATGCTGACCGCGTACGGCCAGGACGAGCTCGTCTCGCGCGCCGTCGAGGCGGGCGTCTTCGGCTACCTCGTGAAGCCGTTCCGCGAGCAGGATCTCCTCCCCGCGATCGCAGCTGCGCGCGCGCGGCACGACGAGCTGCAGGCGGTGCGTGCGGAGGCGGAGTCGCTGTCGGACGCGCTCGCGGCGCGCAAGGTGATCGAGCAGGCGAAGGGGCTGTTGATGGCCAAGGAGCAGCTCTCCGAGCAGGAGGCGTTCGCACGGCTGCGCAAGGCGAGCCAGGCGTCGGGCCGGCCGCTCAAGGTGATCGCCGAGGCCGTCGTCGCGACACTCACCGCCGAGACGTGAGCGACACCGAGCATCCGAACGCCGCGCTCGTGCGGCGGGTCTTCGCCGCGTTCGGCCGGGATGCGATGGCGATCTCAGCCGCGTTCGCGCGCGACATCGTCTGGCGGGTGCCGGGGGACACCGTGATGAGCGGCGAGTACCACGGGCGGCGCGACGTCGTGGAGTTCCTGCGCCGCACCGGGCTCGAGACCGGCGGCACATACCGCAGTCACCTGCACAGCGTCTTTGCCGACGACGACTGGGCCGTTGCGATCTACCGCGCCACGGGCAGCCGCGGCGGGATCGACCTCGATATCGAGCAGGCGCTCGTGATCCGGGTCGCAAGCGGTCTCTGGCAGGACGTGACGGCGGTGCCGCTCGACTCTGCGTTCGAGAGATTCTGGGCCTAGGCCGGCGCGGCGAGCCCTCCGCTGTCCTCGAGCGTCAGCTCGGTTGCGCAGAACCGGCACTTCGTCGCCCCGAGCGGCAGGCCGTCCGACAGGCAAGCCGGACACGCCTTCGTCGCCGCCGGTTCGGCGAAGACGGCAATTCCGCGCCGCTGCGAATAGGCCCGGTACGGCACGACGATCGCGAAGTAGACGACCGCGACAAAGACGATGAAGTAGATGATCGCCGCCACGAGCGCGCCGAGATCGACGAGCTGGCCGTTCACCCTGAAGCCGAGCCCGTTCGTGCCGCCCCCGCCGGCGGCGTTGACGAGCGGCGTGATCACGGCGGTCGCGAACGTGCTCACGAGCGTGCTGAACGCGAGCGCGATCGACAGGCCGACGGCGATCACGACGAGGTTTCCCTGCATGAGGAAGTTCTTGAAGCCACTCAGAGTGGACATCGCTGCTCCTTTTCGCCGCGAACGAAGACGCCGCGACGATACGACAGTCGGCTAGTGCCCGACGACGATCGTGATCGGAACGGCGTTCGCCGGCGCCGTGACGTGCACCGCCTCGTTCCAGCGGCTGACACGCACGCTGCTCGTGCCTTTGACGCCCTTCGTGACGGCTTTCTCCACGAACGGCAACGGCGTTCCGCTTGCCGGCGCATACACGGTCTCGACGATCTCCAGGTTCGCTTGCTGGACGGTGCCGCGGAGTCCGACGGACTTTCGGCCCCCGACGGTCGCTCGGACGACCGACAGGTGCGTGCTCGGCAGAAGATCGGACAGGAAGGACGAGAACGTGGCGTCGGCCGCGACGGCCGCGTACGCGCCGCTCGTCGACGGAATCGAGATCCACTGGCCGGCATATTTCGTCGCCTGTGCCTTCGTGAAGGGGAAGAAGTTCTGCAGCGTGAAGGCGTTCCCGTTGATGTAGGCCGAGCCGCCGACGACGAGCACTGTCGCGGGGCCGGACTTGCTCCCGCTCTTGACCGTGATCCGCTGGATGCCGAGACCTCGGCCGACGTCGGACACGATCCGGATCGCATGGCCGGGGGCCGTCGTCGTGCTCACGTAGTGCACTGAGTGACGAGCGGAAGCGGCGGCCAGCATCGCCGCGTGTAGTTGCTTCGGCGACTGAGCCGCGAACGCGACAGCCGCGCTGACGGCAGCGGCCACCACGACGAGCACCAGAACCCCGATCCGCCTCATGGCGGCAGCGTAGCCCCGAACCTTCACGCCTGGGCCTGCTCGAAGAGCTGCTCCCAGCGCTCCAGGAGCGCGGTGAGCGCGTCTCGGCTGCGCTTGTGGGCGGCGAGCACGTCGACGTCCGTCCAGTCAGCGGCGAGCTTCCTCTCGAGCTCGGCCACCTCTGCCTCGCGCGCGGCGATCTCCGCCTCGATCCGCTCGAGGGCGGATGGACGCCCCGGCTTCGACTTCGCCGCCGGCGGCTTTCGCGCAGGCTTCGTGCGCTCGGCCGCCGGCTGCACCGGGTTTGTGCGGGCCTCGCGCTCCTCTCGCGCCCGCAAGAGCTCGGCCCAGCCGCCGTCGTACGCTCGCAGCTTCCCGTCCTCGATCGCCAGCGTCCGCTCGGCGATCCCGTCGAGCAGCGCGCGGTCGTGTGAGACCAGCAGCACCGTCCCGGGGAACGCGTCGAGTGCCGCCTCGAGCGCCTCGCGGCTCTCGAGATCGAGATGGTTGGTGGGCTCGTCGAGCACGAGGAAGTTCGCGCCCGAGGCGACGGTGACCGCGAGCGCGAGCCGCCGCCGCTCTCCGCCCGAAAGCACCGCGACCTGCTTCTCGTGTGCGTCCCAGCCGGAGAAGAGGAAGCGGCCGAGCAGATTCTGCGCATCCGGTCGGGCCAGGCCCGTCATCGATTGAACGCACTGGAGAACCGAGCCGCGCGCGTCGAGCTCCAGCTCCTGCTGCGAGAAGTAGCCGATCTGGACGCCGTGTCCGATGCGCAGTTTTCCTGCTCCGGCACCGGCCGAGCCGGCGCCTCCGCTCCTTGGCGGCTCCGTCGAGCCTACGCCGGTGTCCCCGCGCACGAGCTTCTCGAGCAGCGTCGTCTTCCCCGAGCCGTTCGGGCCGACAAGCGCCACGTGCTCGCCCCGCTCGACGGCGAACGAGATCTGACGTAGTAACAGTCTGTTACTTGCGACGGACACGTCCAGTCCGTCGGCCTCGACGACGACGCGACCGCTGCGCGCGGGCTTGAGGAACTCGAAGCCGAGGCCGCGGGTGCGGCGCGAGAGCAGCGCGACCTCACCGGCAGCTGCGGCGCGCTCCTGCTGCAGCCGGCCGATCTGGGTCAGCTTCGCCTGCGCCTGCTTGGCCTTGTCCTTCTTGGAGCGGAACCGCTCGACGAAGCGCTCGAGCCGAGCGATGTCGGCCTCGGCGCGCGCGACCTCCTTCTGCGCGTGCACCATCCGCGCCGCCTTCTCGCGCCGCCATGCGTGCCACGGGCCGGGGAAGAACGTCCCGCGGCCGGCCTCGATCTCGAGCGTCGCCGTCGTCACGGCCTCGAGGAACCAGCGGTCGTGCGCGACAAGGATCACAGCCGCATCGAGCGACGCGAGCTCACGCTCGAGCCACTCGAGATTCGCGACGTCGAGATGGTTCGTCGGCTCGTCGAGGAGGAGCAGATCGGGATCGCCGCCGAGCGCGCGCGCCAGGGAAGCACGCGTCAGCTCGCCGCCCGAGAACGTGCGCAGCGGACGGTCGAGGTCGTCCTCCGCGAAGCCGAGCCCGCGCACGACCGACGCGGCATGATCGCGCCAGGCATAGCCACCCGCGTGCTCGAGCCGAGCCTGCGCCTCGGCGTAGCGATTGAGGGTCGGTTGTGCGTGATCTCCGCGCGCCATCTCGCCCTCGAGCCGGCGCAGCTCGTTCTCGAGCGCGACGAGGTCGCGAGCGCCGGCGAGCACGTACTCGCGCAGCGTCAGCTCCTGCTCGAGCGGCGGGCGCTGATCGTGCAGCGCAACACGCTTCCCCTTGGCGAAGACGAGCTCGCCGCCGTGCTTCTCGGTCTCCCCGGCGAGGATCCTGAGCAGCGTCGTCTTGCCGGCGCCGTTCGGCCCGGAGAGCGCGACGCGGTCGCGGCGCTCGACGGAGAACGAGACGCCGTCGAACAGAACCGAGCCGGCGAGCTCCTTGCGGAGGTTGGAGGCGATGACCACTGCCATAGCGGAGCCACTGTAGATTCGGCTCGTGGCGACGGCCAGGAGCGAGGAGCTGCGGGCGCTCGCGCAGCGGGTCTCCGACGCGCTCCCGCCCGAGGTCGTCGAGGTGGTGCTCACCGGCAGCGTCTCGCGCGGCGTCGCCGACGACGCCTCGGACCTCGAGCTGCTCGTCGTCACCGAGGAGCACCTCACGCTCGAGGAGGCGTTCGCGCTCGCGCGGCGCGCTGGGCTGGAAGGGACGGACAGCTGGGGCGATCCGTCGACGCCGACGCGGCTCGTCGCCGGCTACCTAGACGGCCAGCCGGTCGAGACGATCTGGTGGTCGCGCGAGCTCGCCGAGGAGCTGTTCGCGAGCGGAGGTTCGGCCGAGGCGCTCGCAAACGGCCTCGCGCTCCGCACGAGCGGCCTGCTCGCGGAGTGGCAGACCCGGCTCGCCGACTATCCCGACGCGCTCGTCGCCGAGCGGATCGAGAAGGCGGCCGAGCGGTGGGGTGGCTACGCGCCGGCGGCACTCCTGACGATCGTCCGGGCCGACTCCGCGCTGGCCCGCATGGAGTGGCTGGTCGACTCGGCGCAGCGCGTGCTCGCGATCGTCTTCGCGCTCAACCGCGTCCACCAGCCGACCGCGAAGCGGCTGGCCGCACGCGTGGAGCCGCTCGCAGTGAAGCCAGAGCGCCTCGCGGAGCGGATCGACGAAGCGCTCGGAGAGTCAGACCCGCGCCGCGCCCTGCTCGCGATGGCCGAACTGCAGCTCGAGACGGTCCGTCTCGCGCCCGAGGGCCCGAACGTCGACCGCGCGCGAACGTGGCTTGCCGAAGCCGTAGAGGTGCTGCGCTGAGCCGCGTCTTCGCCGTCGACGTCGGGTCGTCCTCCGTCCGCGCCCAGCACTTCGACCGGCAAGGGGAGCCGGACGGAAAGCTGCGGCGGGAGGCATACGAGAGCGCGGATCCGGGCGATGTCGTCGCCGCGGTCCGGCGCGTCCTCCACGGCCACGATCCGGACGCGATCTCCTGCTTCGCGCACAGCCTCGTTGCGGTCGACTCGAACTGGAACGCGCTCACGCCGATCCTCGGCTGGCGCGACACGCGCAGTGCAGGCGCGGCGGAACGGCTCGCCCAGCGGCTCGACGCAGCGGAGGTGCACGCCCGCACGGGTGCGTTCCTCCACCCGTCGTTCTGGCCGGCAAAGCTCGCGTGGCTGGCCGAGGACGAGCCCGAGATCTTCCGGCGCGCCGAGTGGTTCGTCTCCTTCGCCGACTACCTGCGCGGCGCGCCCGAGACGAGCCTTTCGATGGCGTCGACGAGCGGGCTGGTCGATCTGACGACGCACGAGTGGGACGAGGAGCTGCTCGCCGCGGTCGGCGTCGACCGAAACCGGCTGCCGCAGATCGCGGATATCCCGCTCTGGAGCGACGCCGCCTGCTCGAACGCCGGCACCGGCTGCACGACGCGCGAGCGGGCCGCGCTCATGGTCGGCACTTCCGGTGCGCTCCGCGTGCTCTACGAGAGCGAGCAACCGCAACCGAAGCCGGGCCTCTTCCTCTACCTCGCCGACGAGCACAGGGTCGTCGAGGGCGGCGCGCTCTCGGACGGCGGAAACCTCTATGCGTGGCTCGAACGGACACTCGCCGAGTCGTCCGGATCGCTCGCCGAGCGCGACCCGAGCGACCACGGGCTCGTCTTCCTGCCGTTTCTCGGCGGCGAGCGCTCGACCGGCTGGAACCCGGAGGCACGCGGCACGATCCACGGCCTCACGTTCGCCACGACGCCGCTCGACATCCGGCAGGCCGCCTACGAGGGAGTCGCGTTCCGCTTCGCCGCGATCGCCGACCTCCTACCCGAGGTACATGACGTTGTCGCGACGGGCGCAGGCCTTCTGCAGGATCGCGACTGGATCCAGATCATGGCCGACGCGCTGGCCCAGCCGGTTCACGTCTCGGGCGTGCCGGAGGCCTCGCTCCGCGGCGCAGCCGTCCTCGCGCTGGAGCGCGCCGGGCACGAGGTCGCAGACGCACCGACTGTCGAAGTCGTCGAGCCACGTCCCGACCGTGTCGAGGTCTATCGTGCCGCCCGCGAAGCGCAGCAGCGTCTCTACGACGCGCTGACCTGACCCGGATACGGCAGTCAAGCTGATCCCAAGGAGGACACCCGGTGGAAGCACGGACACTTGGACAGGGCTTGGAGGTCTCGGCGATCGGACTCGGCTGCATGGGACTGAGCCAGTCGTTCCCGCCGTTCCCGCCGAAGCAAGACGGGATCGCGCTCATCCGTGCCGCCGTGGAGTGCGGCATCACCTTCTTCGACACCGCCCAGGTGTACGGGCCCTTCGGCAACGAGGAGCTGGTCGGCGATGCGCTCGAGCCGGTGCGCGACCAGGTCGTGATCGCGACTAAGTTCGGCTTCGACCTCCTCGGCGCCGGACGCGAGAGCGGCCTCGACAGCCGCCCTGCGACGATCCGCTCGGGGGTCGAGGACTCGCTGAAACGGCTGCGCACGGATCGCATCGACCTGCTCTATCAGCATCGCGTCGACCCCGACGTCCCAATCGAGGAGGTCGCCGGCGCCGTCAAGGAGCTGATCGCTGAGGGGAAGGTCAAGCACTTTGCCCTCTCCGAGGCCGGCGTGCAGACCATCCGCCGCGCCCACTCCGTCCAGCCGGTCGCAGCCCTCCAATCCGAGTACTCGCTCTGGTGGCGTGAGCCCGAGGAGCAGATCTTGCCGACGCTGGAGGAGCTCGGAATCGGCTTCGTCCCGTTCAGCCCGCTCGGCAAGGGCTTCCTTACCGGGGCGGTTGACCCGAACGCACTCGAGGAGAGCGACTTCCGGCGCAGCATCCCGCGCTTCCAACCGGCGGCGGTGGGGGCGAATCGGGGATTCGTCGACCTTCTGCGGAGGATCGCGGAGCGCAAACAGGCGACCCCAGCGCAGATCGCGCTCGCGTGGCTCCTTGCGCAAAAGCCGTGGATCGTCCCGATCCCCGGCACGACGAAGCTGCACCGACTCCAGGAGAACACCGGTGCCGCCGACGTCGAGCTGACTTCAGACGATCTGCGCGAGATCGACGACGCCCACCTCACGGCGGAAGGCCACCGCTACGGGCCTGCACACGAGGCGCTGATCGACCGTTAGATCGAACGACCAGCAGGTGGCGCAACCACCAGGGAAGCTGGTTCAGCGCGCGGCGTCGTCTCGCATGGCGAGGATAGAGGCCTGTCGCGTGGGCCAGCGTTCCCGAATGACCCCTGAGCGGGAGAACGCTACTTAGTCGAGGTCGGGGTGATGGTCCTCGTGTCCGTCGCCTTCGAGATCGAACCACCTCTCCCGACGGTGTCGGTGAGTCTCTGCTCGGCGCCGAGTGCGAAGCCCTCGCCGTCTGACAACTCCGGGTGCTCATCCCGCCACTTCGCCGGGCTCCACCAGCGTCTGATCCGATCGCTGAACGTCATGGGAAAACGATAGACCGACGTCTACGCGTAAGCAACCTCGCCTGGCCAGTGTTCGGGAATGACCCTGAGGCGGCGTTGCTCTTGACATGATCGACAACGTGGACGAAGCTGCGCAGCCGACCGGGACGCGGCTCCATCTGGAGAAGACGCTCGTCATGCCCCCGGAGCGCGTCTTCGCTGCGGTCGTCGACCCTGAACACCTTCGGCGCTGGTGGGGCCCCGCCGGATTCACAGTTCCGCGCCTTCAGTTCCACGCGGTGGAGGGATCCGATTACCGGATCGTTATGCAGCCGCCAGACGGAGATGCCTTCCACGTCCGCGGCACCTTCCGTGCTGTCGAGGCACCACGTCGCCTTGTCTACACGTTCATCTATGAGGAACCTGACCCCGACGACCAGGAGACGCTGGTCACGCTGACGTTTGAGCCGGCAGATCCGGGTACCCGAGTCATCCTCGATCAAGAACCGTTCAAGACCCCCGCACGCTTGGAACTTCATCGTGACGGCTGGACGGAAACACTCGAGCGGCTCGAGCGGTCCCTGGTCTGAGGCAACAACTCTCGGGTGCGCGAGCGTCCGCCCACCCGAACGGCATCTGCAAGAACGGGACGGCTACGACGCGCTGACCTGATCGTGCACGAGCGCGCGCGCCGCCGCTGCGATCCCGTCGGCGTCGATGCCTGCCTCTGCGAGCAGCTCCGCCGGCTTGCCCGAGTGCGGCATCTCGTGCACCGCGAGCCGGACGACCGGCGGACGCTCGTCCGCATCCGCCAATGCTGACAGCACAGCCTCGCCGAGCCCGCCCTCCGGCCAGTGATCCTCGACCGTCACGATCGGACAGATCAGCGAGCGCAACATCGCCTCGTCGAGCGGCTTGATCGAGTAGAGGTCGATCACGCGCGCCTCGATTCCCTCGCCCGCGAGTGTCTCGGCGGCCTTGAGCGCTTCGTGGACGGTGATGCCCGCGCCGACCAGCGCGACGTCGCCGCCCTCACGCAGAGTCCGCGAGCCGCCAATCTCGAACTCCTCGTCCGGCCCGTAGAGGACGGGAGTGTTGGGACGCAGCGTGCGCAGATAGACGATCCCGTCGGTGTCGGCCATCTTGGCGACGAGCTTCGCCGTCTGGTTCCCGTCGCACGGATGCAGCACCGTCGAGCCGTGGACGGCACGAATCGAGGCGATGTCCTCGAGCGCCATCTGCGACGGGCCGTCCTCGCCGATCGAGATCCCGGCGTGCGAGCCGCAGAGGCAGTAATTCGCGCGGCTGATCGCGGACATGCGGATGAAGTCGTAGGCGCGCGACAGGAACGCGGCGAACGTCGACGCGAACGGACGCCAACCGAGCACCTGCATCCCGACTGCAGTCGCGACCATCTGCTGCTCGGCGATGTACATCTCGAAGTAGCGCTCTGGGAGCGCGTCGCGGAACTCGTCGGCGAACGTCGAGTTCGAGACCTCGCCGTCGAGCGCGACGACGTCGCCTCGTGCCTTGCCGAGCGCCGCGAGCGCGTCGCCGTAGGCCTTGCGCGTCGCGACTTCCTCGCCGAGCTCGTACCGCGGCAGCTCGAGCGCGCCGACCTCGAACTCGTGCTTCGGGGCGCCCGTGTTCGGCTTCGCCACCTCGATCTTCAGGTTGCGGACTCCGCCGAGCGTCGCGATCACCTCGTCGGAGTGGTCGAGCGCCTTGCCGTGGAAGCCGTTCTTGTCCTCGACTGCGGGATCGCCCTTGCCCTTGATCGTCTTCGCGACGATCACGACGGGCTGGCCCGAGATGTCGGTCGCCTCGGCGTAGGCACGGTCGATGGCCTCGACGTCGTGACCGTCGATCTCGATCGCGTGGCAGCCGAAGGCGCGCGCCCGGTTCGCGTACGAGTCGAGATCCCAGCCGTGCATCGTCTCGCCGCGCTGGCCGAGCCGGTTCACGTCGAAGATCGCGACGAGGTTGTCGAGCTCGTAGTGCGCCGCGTGCTCGAGCGCCTCCCACTGGGAGCCCTCGGCGATCTCGCTGTCGCCGCAGAGCGTCCAGACACGGAACGGCAGCCGGTCGAGCTTCTTGCCCGCGAGCGCCATGCCGACCGCGTAGGGCAAGCCCTGGCCGAGCGAGCCGGTCGCGACGTCGACCCACGGGATCCGCGGTGTCGGATGACCCTCGAAGACCGAGTCGAACTGCCGGTACGTCAACAGCTGCTCCTCCGAGATCGCGCCGGCCGCGCGGAAGATCGCGTACAGCAGCGTCGACGCATGGCCCTTCGAGAAGACGAGGCGGTCGTTGTGCGGGTCGTGGGGATTGTCGAAGTCGTAGCGCAGGTACTTCGCAACGAGCACGGCCATCAGGTCGGCCGCCGACATTCCCGAGGTGGGATGCCCGGAGCCGGCCTTCGCTGCGGGCCGGATCGCATCGACCCGGAGCTGCTGCCCCAACTCCTGCCAGAGCTCGACGTCGGACATGGCTACGACCTCTCCCTTCACCGCGGACGGAAACCGAAGCCGATTCTATGTACGGTCCGTCGCGTGAAAGTTGTCGTGGCGTTCGACCACCGTGGCGTCCATCTCCGGGACGTGCTCCTCGAGACCCTGCGCGACGCCGGCCACGAGATCGTCGACCTCGGCACCGACACCGACGCCGTCCGGATCGACTACCCCGACAAGGCCGCTGAGCTCGGCGCAGCGATCAAGGACGGCCAGGCCGAGCGCGGCGTTCTCGTCTGCGGCTCGGGCGTAGGGGCCGCGGTCGCCGCGTGCAAGATCGCCGGAATCCGGGCAGCCATCTGCCATGACGCCTACTCCGCGCACCAGGGAGTCGAGCACGACGACATGAACGTCCTCTGCCTCGGCTCGGAGGTTGTCGGCCCGAGTCTGGCCGCAGATCTGATGCGCACGTTTCTGGCG
Organism: Gaiellaceae bacterium; assembly: GCA_036496985.1. Lineage (GTDB taxonomy): Bacteria > Actinomycetota > Thermoleophilia > Gaiellales > Gaiellaceae > Palsa-739. The sequence goes on from DASXKE010000038.1 coordinate 37,406, forward strand.
GCCCGTTTCGACGGAGAAGAGCGTCATGCAGCGAGACTGGAGAAGATCCGACGGATGGAAGAGGGGATGCTGAATGGCTGAATCGAGACTCGATAAGTTGAGCGCGCGCGGACAGTCGGTGTGGATCGACTACCTGTCGCGCGACCTCGTCCAGGGCGGCGAGCTGAAGCGACTGATGGAAGAGGACGCCGTGGTCGGCGTGACCTCGAACCCGACGATCTTCCAGAAGGCGATCTCGCAGGGCGACGCCTACGACGAGCAGGTGAAGATGCTGCTCGCGCGCGAGCAGGATCCGAAGGAGATCTTCCTGCACCTCGCCGTGCGCGACGTCGAGTCGGCACTCGACCTGCTCGCCCCGGTGCACGAGCGGAACGCCCAGGACGGCTACGTCTCGATCGAGGTCGACCCGAACCTCGCCTATGACGCGAAGGCGACCGTCGAGGAAGCGCTGCGGCTGCACGACTGGATCCGCCGGCCGAACCTCTACGTCAAGATCCCGGGGACGAAGCCCGGCCTCGAGGCGATCGAGGAGTGCATCGCGGCGGGACGCAGCATCAACGTGACGCTCCTCTTCTCGCTCGAGATGCACAAGGAGTCGATGGAGGCGTATCTCCGCGGCCTCGAGAAGTTCGTCGAGGGCGGCGGCGACGCGACCAAGGTGCGCTCGGTCGCGAGCTTCTTCGTCTCGCGCGTCGACACCGAGACCGACAAGCGGCTGGAGGCGATCGGCTCGGACGAGGCGCTCGCGCTGCGCGGCAAGCTCGCGATCGCGAATGCCCGCATCGCGTACGAGAACTACCAGAAGGCGTTCTCGGGCTCGCGCTGGGAGGCGCTCGAGGCGAAGGGAGCACTGCCGCAGCGTTGCCTGTGGGCTTCGACGTCGACCAAGAACCCCGAGTACCGCGACGTCCTCTACGTCGAGGAGCTGATCGGTCCGCACACGGTGGACACGATGCCGGAGGAGACGATCGAGGCCTTCCAGGATCACGGCGAGGTGCGCGGCGACACCGTGCTCGACGACGTTGCCGAGGCGCACCGGCTCTTCGATCAGCTCGCGGCCGTCGGCGTCGACTACGACGACGTCGTGGCGACGCTCGAGAAGGAAGGTGTCCAGAAGTTCTCCGACTCCTTCACGGAGCTGCTCGAGGGCGTCAAGGAGAAGCGCGAGGCAGTGGCCGCGTAGCAGTGAACCGCGAGCGTCTGATCGAAGGCATCTGGGAGCGCGACTCCACGGTCTGGACCGGGAGCGACGAAGCGCACTGGCTCGGCTGGCTCGACGAGCCGCTGCACGTCCAGGAGCAGCTCGGGGAGATCCGCCGCTTCGCCGAGTCGCTCCATGACGAGGTCGACCACGTCGTGCTTTGCGGGATGGGCGGCTCGTCGCTCGCGCCCGAGGTGCTGCGCAGGAGCTTCGGCGTCGACTGGTTCCACGTTCTCGACACCACGCATCCCCGCGCGATCCGCACGCTCGAAAACGAGCTCGACCTCGAGCGGACGTTCTTCGTCTCTTCCTCGAAGTCGGGGACAACGCTCGAGACCCGCTCGCACACCGACTACTTCTGGGAGAAGAGCGGCAGGCGGGGCGCCATGTTCGCGGCGGTCACGGATCCGGGCTCCGAGCTCGAGCGGCTCGCCCGCGAGCGTGGCTTCCGGGCGGTCTTCGCCGGCGAGCCGTCGATCGGAGGCCGCTACTCGGCCCTCTCGCCCTTCGGGATCGTGCCGGCGGTGCTGATGGGCGCCGACGCTCGGCGAATCCTCAAGCGGGCGCAGGAGATGCGCGAGGCGTGCCGCTCAGGCGAGGGGAATCCCGGCTACGAGCTCGGACGGCAGTTCGGCGAGGGCTGGCGCGAGGGCCGCGACAAGATCTGCATCGGGGACGCGCCGGGCCCGGGCGGGGACGCCGCAGGCGACTCCGCGGTCTCCGGCCGCGCGGCGGCGGCTTCGCCGCCGTCGCTTGCAGCCAACTTCGGGCTCTGGGCCGAACAGCTGATCGCCGAGTCGACGGGCAAGCACGGCAAGGGCCTCGTCCCCGCACCGGGCGAGTCGCCCGACGGGCCCGACCGGCAGGCCGCGCAGCCGGAGCTCCCGGATCCCTACGCCCTCGGTGCCGAGTTCTTCCGCTGGGAATTCGCGATCGCCGTCGCCGGCACGTATCTCGAGATCAACCCCTTCGACCAGCCGGATGTCCAGGCCGCGAAGGACAAGACGAACGAGGTGCTCGCGACGGGAAAGGAGCCCGAGCTCGAGCCGGAGGGCTCGATCGAGGAGCTTCTGGCGCAAAAGCAGGAGGGCGACTACGCCTGCGTGCAGGCGTTCATCGAGCCGACCGCCGAGAACGACCAGCGGATCGCCGATCTCGTCGCGCGTCTGCGCCGCGAGAGCGGTCTCGTCGTGACGCACGGTTACGGCCCGCGCTACCAGCACTCGACGGGACAGCTCCACAAAGGCGGCCCGAACACGGGGCTCTTCCTGCAGGTGATCGACGACGAGGGCGACGAGCTGCCGATTCCCGGCAAGCCGTTCGGCTTCCGGCGGCTGATCCGGGCGCAGGCTGCGGGCGACCTCGAGACACTGAAAGAGCGCGGCCGGCGGGTCGCGAGAGTCAGATTGGAGGAGATCTAGTGCAACTAGGCATGGTCGGCCTGGGCCGGATGGGCGCGAACATGACCGAGCGGCTGCGCGCCGCCGGCCACGACCTCAAGACCTTCGACCCGAACGTCGAGGGGACCGCGTCCTCGCTCGAAGAGCTCGTCGGGCAGCTCGACGCGCCGCGCTCGGTCTGGCTGATGGTGCCGGCGGGGATCGTCGACTCGGTGCTCGGCGAGCTCGCGCCCCATCTCGCGGAGGGCGA